>JABHMO010000033.1 GCA_018693855.1 Candidatus Falkowiibacteriota bacterium | reverse complement strand
GCACTCAGATCTTTAATACCTTTCAGAATATCATTCAATTTACCGACTTTTCTCCCCATCAAAGTATTATCAATCTTTTCCAAAGCCTCAACTGTTTTAGCTTTCTCAATTGATTCAACGGCTTTAGATTTTAGTTCGTTAAGTTTGTTTATCATAGTTGTATGGTTAATGGGGCTAAACGAGGCTATATGAGGCTATAAAGCCTCGTTCGGGACTATTGGGACTAGCCTCGTTTAGCCCCGTATAGCCTCCTTATTATATCATAAAAGTTCCTATTTTTCGATAGGAACCTCTACGATTGTCTGTTGATCATCAAGCAAGACATCAACTGACTGTTTTAGAACATGCCAGCCAATCACTTGGCCTTTTCCATGATCTGTTTTTATCTTTTCTCCTAGTAATGGTAATTTATCAGCTAACTCATCGTAAGTAGCTTTTTCATACAGAAGACAGCACTTTAACCGTCCACAGACTCCACTGAGCCTGTCTGAACCTCGATGAGCGACCTGCTGCAGATCAGCTAGGTCAGAAGTAATACTGGCTAACTCATTAAGATGTGTTTTACAACAAAGATCTCGACCGCAACAACCGATGTCTCCTGTCATCTTGATCTCGTCTCGAATACCTAACTGCTGTAAACGAATATTCTTATGAAATTTTTTATTCAAATCTTTTAACAGTTCTCTAAAATCAACTCTACCATCAGCTATGAAAGCAAAAGTTACTCGAGAATCATCGAACGTAAAATAAACATCGACTAGTTTAATTGGTAAACTATGTTTTGTAATCAAACCTCGACACTCAGTCATTGCCCACTGTTTTGATTTATTCCGTTCAAGTAAGATTTCCAAATCTTCTTTATTGGCTTTTCTTTCAATTGGATTAATACCTTGAGTTTCGTCAACTGTATCAATCTTAGGTTCTTCAGTTACAACATCAGCAGCTTTTGCTGCGTCAGACGGAAGAGTCGGGATTGCGGGTGTAGATGGAGTTGCAGAAGTCGCTGGAACAGTTGGAGTAACAGGAACAGCTGGAGTAGCCGGAGTAGAAGCTGTTTCTTTATTACTAATATTAATAACTTTACCAATCTCAGATGCGATCTCTGTTTTCATTACAACATAATCACCAATACTAACAGAGTCATCCTCACAAGAGTATCTATACAGTTTTTCCCAAGGAGTTGTACTTATTTCTAATATTCTCATTTTTGTTCGAATTAAATTTTTACTAATGAATAACTTTCAATCTGTGCATTCGCTTCAGATAAAAGTTGTTCTATACTTTTCTTGTCATCTTTAATAAACAGTTGTTTAACTAAACAAACTTCTTCATAAAATTTGTTCAACTTTCCTTCAATAATTTTATCAAGCATGTCTGCTGGTTTATTCTCAGCAATCAACTGTTCTTTGTAAATCTCTTTCTCTTTTGCAATAACGTCAGCAGGAACATCTTCTGGTTTTAAGTACTCTGGTTGCATAGCTGCCACATGCATTGAGATCTCTTTTGCTAATTCAACTTCCCCACCGGCCAAAACAACAACGGCTGCAACTTTTTTATTTGAATGCACATAACTACCAACAGTTTTCCCTGTTTTATCAATTACTTTTGCAGAAAAGACTTGGATGTTTTCACCAATTCTTACAACTAACTCTTTTTTCACATCTTCATCTGCAAAACTTTTGAATGATTCTTCATCACCCATTTCAAGTTGTTTATCTGCGTAACTTTTTACTGAATTAATAAAGTCTTCATTCTTTGCAACAAAATCTGTTTCACAAGCAAGAGCAACTAAACTAAGTGTTGTATCATTTTCAGAGACAGCAACAACACCTTCCTTAGCTTCTCTATCAGCTTTTTTAGCTGCTTTTGTTTCTCCTTTTTTTCGAAGGATTTCAACAGCCTTGTCCATATCATCCCCTGCTTCATCAAGAGCTTTCTTACAGTCCACCATACCAGCACCTGTCATTTTACGAAGTTTTGTTATAGTTTGTATATCTGACATATTTTCACGTAACACTTATCACATAACACGTATCACTAATCACGTCACACTTGCTAATAATTGCTACGTGCTACGTGTTATGTGCTATGTGTTTAGTGACTTTTTATTTTGAGCTTTCTTTAACGTCTTTGATTGCTTTTGCGATTGTGTTCACAATTAACTTAATTGAGCTAATTGCATCATCGTTTGCAGGAATTGGATAATCAACTCTGTTAACGTTTACATTTGTATCACACAAAGCAATAACTGGTACAGAAACTTTGTTAGCTTCTAGAACCGCTGTTTTTTCTAATTTAATATCCACGATAAAAATCGCATCAGGGATTTTTGTGATATTTGAGATACCACCGATTAGAACTTCTAACCGTTTCATTTCTCTAGTTAATTGAAGTTGTTCTTTCTTTGTATATCTTTCTATCTCACCTGTTTCTTTTTCTTTGATTAAGTTTCGATACTTTTTCACAAGATTCAAAACAGAAGTTGCGTTTGTAAATGTTCCACCTAACCATCTTGAAATGATGTACGGCATTTCACAACTAATAGCTGCGTCTCGAACAATTGATTTAGCTTGTTTTTTTGTACTTAGAAATAATACATTTCCCCCATTTTTAACAGTTTCTTGAACAAATTTAATTGCTGATTCTAACTGTTTTTGAGTTTCCTCTAGATTTATTACGTGAACTCCACCTTTATCAGCAAATATAAAAGGTGCCATTTTCGGATGCCACTTTGATTTTTGATGTCCAAAATGAACACCAGCCTTCATGAGCTCTTTAAGCTCAGGTACTTTTGTCATAAATTTTTCCTTTGTTATCCTTCCTCGCGTACGTTTAGTAAAAACCAAGAAGGATCCTCTGCTTTTCAATCAATAGGGCCTAAATACATAGGCAGGTCTACTAATTTTAGCTAATTAAAGCCCAAAAAGCATGTGTTTTATTAATATAAACAGATAGTACCATGAAATATTGTTTTTTACAATAGGGTTTGTTATAAATTTTACTTACACGGTTTTTCGGTATTTAATGTTTGGCGCGTTAGTCTTTCGTCTTCCAGACGACTTACTTTTTGGATTCAAAAAGTAAGCAAAAAAATTTGGGGGTGAATGATTCGCGGAGCGTTGTTTCCTTCCGTGGTTCTATCTAGGGCGAAATTCAGCCCCCAAACCCCCGAGTCTATTATTGTTCAGTGATAAAATTCTAAAACGTTATCTCATACACCATGGGGTCTGGGGGGCGACTGTTTAAGCGTCAACAATCAACACCACAAAAAACGCTAGATGGTACATAGTGAGTTTTAGCCCCCCAGCAGTTTTTGGTTACTTTTTGCTGCCAAAAAGTAACTGGAACACCTGCCCCGTCCCCAACTATAGAATAAGTTGAGGTGCGGGGAGAGGGCGAAATGTCTTCCCCACAAAACACAAAACAAAAAAAGGCACAAACTAGCACCTCTTTTATATTTCAATTATATTTTATTTCTCATCTTCCGCACCCTTCCAAGCTAAATCAAAGATAGTTTTCAAAGTTTTTGCAACTTCTTTATCTGTAATCAAAACAGCTGAAACACTTTTACCCATTGACGCAATTCGAACTCTATCTCCGTAAACAGCAAAATCAGCCGTAATCGGAAATTTTTTATCTGATACTTTTCTTCTCTTGCCATCAGACGTATCTTTCAGATTACCTTCTTTGAAGTTATACAAGACTTTTGATTTTACCTTATACTTTATTCTAATATCTCGAAATTTCAAACGATCTAGTGGATCAATTAACTTGTCTAACAGATCTTTACTGTAAGCCATCTTAACCTGCTCATTGGATTTTTCATAACCATCAAGAAACTCTTCCATGCATTTAAGAAGACCTTTTCGACCTTCAAAAAACTTAATAGTTGGCTTACCTCCCTTTCGATTATGAATTGTCTGTAAATGAGGAAGCAACTTCTCAAAAGAGTTCTTTCGTTCTTCAATCTCTTGTTTTTGCAATTCGAATAGTGAAGTTAAAAACTCTGGCGCATTAGCCAAATAAAAAGTCTTACCTGCTTTCTCATAAATACTACACAGTCCCTTTTTCACAAGCGAACTAAGAATAGTATAAGTAGTTGCACGATTTACTTTTGATTTGTTTGCAATATTCTGAACAGAGTCCTCCCCTAGTTCGAGAACGGACAAATAAACTTTTGATTCTTTTTCAGTTAATCCTATTTTTTGTAGTTCTTTGGATAATTCCATATAAAACGCGATGCGAATATGCGAATCATGCGAATGTTGCGAATTTGCCGCAAATTATGCGAATGACACGAATAATGCGAACATTATTTAATTAATTATACCATATAATACATTCATCTAACAACTTATTATTCGCAGTATTCGCATGATTCGCATATTAGCATCGGCTCAACCTGACAAACAACTTCCCAAACAGTATAAAACAAAAAAACACCGCTCCCCCACCCAACAAAATATTTAAACTAAAAAAGGGACAGAAAGAGTTCTGAGCCTAATTAGTTCTGTATCGATTAAAGCCTTTTGAAGCGCTCGATCATGTTAATTCACGTTGGAATTGACAAAGACATCATCCTTGTTGTAGTCGGATCATTCTGACTTCACTTACGGTCTCCCCCTTGTTTTAGTTTTCTAGTGCGTATCGCCCATCTGATGTAGCCTCCGTTTCAGAACGTTTTTACACGTTGTGGAAAGGACGACAGTCACAAAGGGCCCAAGGGTTGGGTGCCGGCTTTCCCCATGGCATTTCGCCACCGGCCACCCGATGTAACGGGCCTGGACTAGTCGTCCATATTATAGCCTCCATATGAACAGTTAATAACTCATTATATTAGCAAACTTTTCAGGTCTTGTCAAGAGCAATTAGCTAGTTTTACCTAAATTTGGATAAAAAGCTTGACAAATAGCATAATTATATGTATATTAATAAATAAATTTGTCCTTTGAGAAACAACAAACAAGATTGGAGCATACACAATGGTAAACAGAGGAACAGAAATCATCGGGAAAACTTTCGATTACACAAATGAAGATGTTTTTCCTGTTTGGGTCAGAACAGAGTTGTCAAAACCTGGTCCATACAACGACAAAACCAAACAATGGTTAATGGAAAACGGTCTTGTTTTCTGTGAAGTGGTTCTAGGAAATTCAGCGAGCGACAGAATTTGTCGTGCAATGTACTCGGGTGGATTCCTTGGATGGGGGGATGTTGATAATTGGATCGGGAACAGAGGACAAGGAGCAATTCGAGAAGCAGTATCCGCAATGCAAGCTTTGATCAACAGATTAGAAGTTTGTAGCAAATGGATTGCTGATTTTCTGACTACCAAGTACAGAAATCGACAAAACGATGAAAAAAGATTTGTTATTAAAGACCTCGGTGCCGGATGTGGTTCTTACGCTTTCCGTACTCTCGATATTCTAAGAAGTCGAGGAGAAATCGATCTCAATTGGATCGATTGGCAATGCCTAGAAATTGCCGAAGACGCAATTTGCTACGGAACCAAAAGATTGAAAGAATCTCCTTATGAAGGAATAATTTCTTTTAATAAATGTAATTTCTTGTCACAAGACTCGTACCCAGAGAATCCAGATGAAAGAGGAGATCTTACTCTATTAATCGGAATAATCTGTGCAATGTCTGTTGAACAATCAGAGAACTGCCTACAAAAGATTGTTCCACACACAAAAGAAGGTAGTAGTTTACTGATAACAACCCTTTCCTCTCTCGCCTTTGAGGAAAACCCAAAAATGTTCAGAGTTCTTGTGAATTTAGGTTGGGGTTTACAACCTAAAACATATGACGAAGTAGTCAATCTGGTCAACGAGACAGACTGGGCTATCAAGTGGACCGGTAGTGAAAGACGAGACCTTCGAACGGGGGCAGAAATCCCTGGCGAATACATAATGGTTCATGGAGTTCTCCAATAACGAACTTATAGAGCAGGAAAATTCCTGCTCTTTTAAATTTGTGTTATAATATATTTATATATATGAGTAACGCTTATTATTATTTTGTATTTTCATCTTTATTTAACGCATTAGTATTTACGTTCCTTTGCGTTTTTGTTTTTATTAAAAACCCAAAGAATAGAATAAACCAATTACTATCATTAGTTTGTCTGGCTCTTGCTTTGTGGGCATGGCCATATACTGCTTGGCCACTTGCAGAAACTGCTCAAGAGGCTTTATTCTGGTTTCAACTCTTGCATATTGGAGCTTGCTTAATTCCAATTTTTTATCTACATTTTATAGTTAAATGGTTAAATCTTAATACAATTCTAAATAAAAGAATCGTAATAATTGGATACATAACTTCTATATTTTTTGGATTACAAACATTCTCTTCGTATTTCATTAGTGACATGATACCAAAATTTTCAATGACATTTTGGGCTGAACCAGGAATTCTGTATCACTTTTATTTAATTAATTGGTTTTGTTTATTTTTATACTCTTATTATCTATTATATAGAGTTTTGAAAACTTCTTCAGGAGCAAAGAAAGAACAAGTTAGACTCATCTTGATTGGAATGATTATTACAATTATTGGAGGTTCAACAAACTACCTATTATGGTACGACGTTAACATCCCACCTTACGGCAACATCCTTGCTTCAACTTTCGTTGTTTGTACTGCGTACGCGATAATTAAGCACGGATTAATGGATATTAAGCTAGTACTACGACGATCAGTTGTCTACTCATTATCAATCGTGACAATCATAGTCCCTGCAATGATTATCAAGTTATCACTAAAGCAAGATGTCACAAATTGGACAAATCTAATTATTTTGGTTATCGGCGTTTCATTATTCCCGCAAATTAGAGATTATTTTTACAGAATAGCAAACAAATATTTCTTTTCTTCCTTGTACGACATGAAAGAAGTTATAAAAGAATTAAATAACAAACTAAAAACGTCACTTGATCTTAATGTTATCTTGGCATCTGTTTCTGCAACAATTTTCAAAACGTTTCACACAAAAGGTGTAGCCATATTAATCTGTGACAAAAAAAACAATCAATGTTACAGCCGCTTCAGTAAAGGCGTTTCCAACAATGTCCTAGAAAAAATCACAAAGTACAATAATGTAAACATTCTTTTTCGACATTACACAAAGCCAATAGTAGTAGAAGAAGCTCTGCAAATAAAAAAGATTACAGGAACACGTCGTGAGATTTTACAATTTTTAGAAAAGAATAAAATTGAAATCATTTCTCCACTTCATCTGAAAAATAAAGTGGTCGGTTATATGTTTCTTGGTGAGAAAGAATCTGGTGATGCATTCAACAATGAAGATAAACAAGTTCTTGAGATTGTTAATACAGAACTAGCAATAGCGATTGAGAACTCTTTACTTTACGAAGCAACCAAAGAGTTTAATGTTACATTATCAAGGCAAATTGCTGAAGCAACAAAGAAACTCAGAGTTCAAAATACAAAACTGCAACAGATAGACAAAGTTAAAACAGATTTCATTTCTACAGCATCACATCAATTAAGAACACCACTAACAGCTACAAAGTGGGCACTTGATGCATTAACAAAAAAGAAGATTAATAAAGCTGCTAAAGAAAATCTAAATGACTTATTAACATCAAATGCAAAGTTGATTAAATTAGTTAATGAGTTACTTAATATTTCAAGAATCGATGAAGCGCGATTAAAAGTAGAACCTGTGCCAACTGATCTAGTTGAATTAATAAAACAGCAAGTAAAAGAGTTGTCACCATTGATAAAAAAACGTAAATTAAAGCTAAAAGAAAAGTACGAAAAGCTACCAACCATCAAACTTGATCCAGCAGTTATCCAGAAGGCCACTTCCAATCTTTTATCAAATGCCATAAAATATAATAGAGATGGAAAGAAGATCGGCGTTACAGTTGAGAAGAAAGGCAAATTTGCTCAAGTAACCGTTAGTGATGAAGGAATTGGCATTCCAAAACAAGAACAAGAGGAACTGTTCAAGAAATTCTACAGAGCAACTAACGCAGTTGTTTCAGGATGTGAAGGAACTGGACTTGGACTATACATTACCAAACAAGCAATCAAAATGTGTGATGGTACAGTTGATTTCGTTTCAAAGGAAGGCAAGGGCACAACTTTTGTTATCAACATTCCACTATCTGGATGCAAAGCTGTTAAAGGAGAGAAAACTTTGGTATAATGAGAATGAGTAAATCGCAGTAAATACAAGTGAATATAAGTAAATACAGGTAAATATAAGTAGATACAAGCTCAATAAAAGGAACAATAATAATTAGACAAGAAAAAATCATTGACAGAACGCTAATTGGTTATAAAGTTATGACTCTTTTTCATAGCCCTCTATAGCCTTCTATAGCCTTCTTTGTGACTATATGTCAACAAAAATCGTAATCGCTGAAGATGATAAAACTCTAGCAAAATATCTATGCGAAAGTTTTAAGGAGGATGGTTCTTTTGAAGTTATTCCAGCAAGTGATGGTGAGAAAGCTATCAAAGCAATCACCAAGAATAAACCTGATATTGTCTTGCTTGATATTATCATGCCAAAAAAGAATGGTTTTGAGGTACTTGAGGCTGTCAGTCAAGAGCCTAGCTGCAAAGGTATTCCAATCATCATGTTGTCAAACCTAAGTCAGCCAAAAGATTTTGAAGAAGCAAAAAAGCTAGGGGCTGTAGATTATTTTGTTAAAGTTGATTTTGACACAGCTGAGATTATCAAAAAAGTAAAATCATACTTAAAAGCTTAATTAATACAATAAAAGAAGCTTTTTAGCTTCTTTTAATTTTCACTTGAAAATAGTTTTAGCTTGTGGTAGAATGTCTTTACTGCTATAATATATTCATTCAATTTAATATGGGTCGGTACCAAAGTGGTCAACTGGGGCAGACTGTAAATCTGCTGGCTTTCGCCTTCGGTGGTTCGAGTCCACCCCGGCCCACCAAAAAAGCACGTTTCTAACGTGCTTTTTTGTTTAGATAATCTTTTCTTTTTGTCTCCTCCAACCGTTCAATCGAATACCTCAGCATCGTCCTCGGCATCTGCAAACAGTATTTATCAAGGAATTTTGTTAAGACCTTTTCATCTCTCTTCCCTATCTCTCGTAACATCCAACCAACAGCCTTGTGAATTAAATCATGTTTGTCTTGTAATAATAGTTCAGATATTTTAATTGCATCTTTAAAATCTTTTTCGCGAATAAAAGCAAAGCATGCCAAGACAGCGATCCGCCTCTGCCAAAGATTTTTCGACTTTGCAAACTTATATAGAATAGATCTATCCTTATCTAATAAATAATCCCCTACTACATGAGGCACCGTCACATCAACCAAATCCCAATTGTTAATCTGTTTCGAATGTACTATAAAAAAATCATAAATTGCTTTTTTGCTTTCTTGTTTTATTGCTTTTTTATACTGTAATACAGCAATTAAAAGCGCAATCATTCTGTGCTCATGAATTTTTGAATACAAGAGTTGTTCAAGTGTATTAATTGATAAATCCTGATAATTACTAGCAACTTTACGAAGTTGGGGCATTGTAAGACCTATAAAAACATCGCCTTCACCATACTCCCCTTTTCCAGTCTTAAAAAACCGTTGAGAATGTTCAGCTCGCACAGAATCTTTTAATTTATTTAATTCTTTAATTAAAGATTGCATATTGACAAAATAACAATGTTCGATTATACTATAAAATCATATTTAATTCTATTGTTTTCGTTTAACAAACGGAGGAACAATCATGGGATGCATTCAGAGATTTAGCCCTCTACTTCTTAGAATTGGTCAACCTGTAGGAATATTCGAGGCAAAGAATTTAATCAACAAAGGAAAAATCATCGGCATTGGAAAGTTCGCTCCACGAAAATCGCCTCAACGCATAATTAATGTAGTTTGTATCGAATGGCAAGACGGTTCACAAAGCAGTCTTAATCTAAAAAAATGTCACAAAATTTTTGAATTAATAGACGACTGATCAAATCTGTCGTTTTTTCATTTTTATTCCAAGCACACCCCACTTCTCTTCATCAGGCTTATCGTAAATATCGTACATTGCTTTCACGAAATCATTCTTATTAAAATTGTCAGGGCGACCAAAATCACTCATTTCACTTTTCTCAACAAGTTCGGTAAATGATTCACAAGGGAGAAGATCTAAAACCTCAACATCTATTTTCTCAATTAAATCAGGCCTCTTTGTAAACTCAATTGTATCCCCCACTTTAATCTGCTGACGTTTAAGATCGTTCAATCTAATCTCTAACGTTTTTTCGTTTGAACGAACAAGATCAAACGGCTCTGGATTCAATTTCATTTTGTGCATCATAAAAATTGGGTTAACTAACTTTTATAATAAAGAATTAACAAACTTACCAACAAATTAAAATAACTGCTTTTGAATGAGTACCTGAATTTAGACCAACAATTAAACCAAGGGTTGTAATTATACCTGAAGTTAAGCCAAAACTAAGACCTTTTTAAATTGATTTAAGCATAATTATAACCTTGATTTAATATACTGTTCTTGATACTATTTTATCACAAAACACACAAGTAGTGAAGATTATACATAAAACCAAAGATAACAAAAAGCAGCCGATGATAGCTGCTTGAATGTGTGAATGGGGGGGGGTGAATGCTCTATTCATCAACCCATATTCCTTGATATTCGTAATTTGTCCTCGCAAGCATTTCCAGTCCCTTGGGTTGAGCTTCCCCTACGCTAGAGCAACCATCGTCTTTTGCTACAAAATGATGGAAACACTGTCCCAAATCATTGTAACGACTCAACAACCGGCCACAACGACTGCAATGCTGCTTTTTCTCTCGTACTTTTTCCTTACACATGACGATTTCCCTCTTCGTGGTGAAATAACATTTAATGATATCACATAAAAAGAACTTTGTCAACAATACAGTATTATATTATCTAATTTTAGACAAAAATGAGATTTAGACTTAAATCACAATATAAACCTACCGGCGATCAACCTGAGGCAATTAAAAAATTGGTTGAAGGCATTAAGGCAGAAAAAGATAAACAAACATTACTTGGCGTTACAGGAAGCGGTAAGACTTTTACGATTGCAAACGTAATTGAGAAGATTCAAAAGCCAACACTTGTCATTGCTCATAACAAAACACTAGCTGCCCAACTGTGCAATGAGTTCCGTGAAGCTTTTCCTGACAACGCTGTTGAATACTTTGTCAGTTTTTATGATTACTACCAACCAGAAGCATACATGCCAACAACTGACACATACATAGAAAAAGAGTCTCAGATAAATGATGAGATTGATAGACTTCGTCATGCTTGTACTCAGGCATTAATGACCAGAAAAGATGTAATAATAGTAGCATCTGTCTCAACAATCTACAATCTTGGTTCACCTGATCAATACAAAAAAGAAGTTATCCATTTTGCAAAAGGCGACAATCTCGATAGAAGAAAAATGTTGGAAAGACTTGTCAAAATGCAATTCGAAAGAACAAACTCTGATTTGAAACGAGGAACGTTTCGTCTGCATGGGCAAACCTTTGAAGTTATGCCAGTTAATGAAGAAGTAATCTATCGATTTGAGATTTCAGAAGGAATAGACGAGATTAATAAATTCGATTCTGTAACTAAAAAAATTATTGAAAACGATTTGCAAAACATTTGGTTATTCCCAGCAAAACATTATGTAATGGATGAAAGTATCAAGGAAGAAGGACTCATTAAAATAAAAAACGAACTAAAAGATAGACTGACTTATTACAAAAAGAATAAAATGCCGCTTGAGCACGAGAGACTAAAAAGGAAAGTAAAATACGACCTAGAAATGATCGAGCAAGTTGGTTATTGTAATGGAATTGAAAACTACTCGAGACATTTTGACGGAAGAAAAGAAGGCGAACCAGCATATACTTTAATTGATTACTTCTTACATGCTTCAAAAGATTTTCTAACCGTAATCGATGAATCTCATGTGACCCTACCCCAGATCAGAGGAATGTATAATGGAGACCGTGCTCGTAAACAAGTTTTGATTGAACATGGATTCCGATTACCAAGCGCTTTTGACAATAGACCTCTTAACTTTGACGAGTTCGAAGAAAGAACACAACAAACAATATACGTCAGCGCGACTCCCTCCATCTATGAGGCTCACGAGAGTGATCAAGTAGCCGAACAGATAGTCCGACCAACAGGATTAATTGATCCCGAGGTTATAATTCGTCCAATCGTAGAAACAAAGAAAAACAAATCACAGATCGATGATCTTATTTTTGAAATTGAAAAACAAGTTAAAAATAAAGAACGAACTCTCGTAACAACTTTAACTAAAAAAATGGCTGAGGACTTGACTGACTATCTTCAAAAAAAGAAAATTAAAGTATCCTACCTACATAGCGACATTGACACACTTGAGAGAATCCAGGTTATTACAGATCTACGAAAGGGTAACATTGACGTCATCGTCGGCGTTAACCTACTCCGTGAAGGATTAGATATTCCAGAAGTTTCACTTGTCGCAATCCTTGACGCTGATAAAGAAGGATTTCTGCGTAATGACGTTAGTCTAATCCAAACAATCGGACGGGCCGCTAGGAATGTGAACGGTCGAGTTCTGATGTATGCTGATAAAATAACCAAATCAATTAAAACAGCTGTAAAAGAAACTGATAGACGCCGGAAGAAACAACTAGCATACAACAAGAAACACAACATCACGCCAAAGACTATTGAAAAGAATATTAAAAATATTCTAGAAGAATTCGGTTTGTCTGCTGGTAAATCAAGATTAAAAAGAAAAAATCAATCAAACATACTCAAACTTGATCTCGCAGGTGATGCTCGACCGATGAAAGAAATCATCAAAGAAAAAGAAGGTCAAATGAAAGAAGCTGCTCATAAACTCGAATTTGAGTTGGCAGCGATTTTAAGAGATGAAATTAGAGAGTTGAAAAGAAGTATAAAAAAATAAAAAAAAAGGAGCGATTCCATGCGAAGAATCGCTCCCCTGATTGACAAGACTGGCCGTTAAGTCCTTTCTCGAAAAAAGAGCTAACACGAGAAAGCTCCCAATAAGGAGAGTCCACGAGAGAACAGCACCTATCCCTTGTGAGGGGCAGGCGACAGCAGCCGTGTCAATAAAAAAATAATACTTTATTTGATGAACGATGTCAATAAAATCTCGTCTAAATAGCTATTTTAGACAAAAAACATAATTTTGACACGCGTAATGCTATACACTATACTTAATATATACCCCCTAAATAAAACAGTTTAGAGGGCTATTTACATTTATATATCACAATAACCAATAATCAATACCCAATAATCAACTAAAAGCTAAAAAATATGAATAAAATTACAATAAAAGGCGCTCGCGTCCATAATCTAAAAAATATTGATCTAGAGATCCCCAGGGACAAAATGATAGTTTTCACAGGACTGTCAGGTTCGGGTAAATCTAGTCTTGCTTTTGATACAATATTCGCAGAAGGACAGAGAAGATATCTCGAAAGTCTGTCAGCCTATGCTAGACAGTTTCTAGGTGGACTGAGTAAGCCTGACGTTGATGAGATAACTGGACTCTCACCCGCTATTTCAATTGACCAAAAAGCACATAGCGCTAATCCAAGATCAACGGTTGCAACAATCACAGAGATCCATGATTATCTGCGTGTTCTGTTTGCAAAAATCGGACAACCTCACTGCCCTATCTGTGGGAACAAACTTGAAAAAATGACAACTGACGAAATAACGGATCACATCCTAGAACAAACTAAACTAACAAAAGGAAAAAGTCTACCCGCTCTGACAGTACTCGCTCCCATTGTTCGAGGAAGAAAAGGTGAATACTATCAAATGCTATACGACATTTACAATTCAGGTTACGCACAAGCGAGAATTGACGGTAAAATTTATAATCTGAAAGACCAAATAAAACTGACAAAGAACAAAAAACACACAATCGAAATAGTTGTCGATAAAATTTTAATTATCGACAAGGCGTACCTAAAAGAAAACGAAGGTTTCAAGCAACGATTAGCAGAAGCAGTTGAAACAGCAGTCGATCTAAGTGATGGGCTCTGCAGTGTTATTTCGCCCAATAGTGAAGAACGCATCTTCAGTACTGAGTATTCATGTGTAAATGATGGTTACTCTTTTCCAGAAATTGAACCTCGACTTTTCAGCTTTAACAGTCCGTATGGTTATTGCACCGCCTGTACAGGACTTGGAACAAAAGAACTTTTTAGCGAAGAAACTTGTCCGAAATGTGAAGGTAAACGACTCAACGATAACGCACTTAGTGTCAAGGTTAATAATAAAAATATCTGGCAAGTCACAGATTTTACTATTGGTAAATCAAAAGAGTTTTTTGAATCCATTGATAAAAAATTAAATGCTAAACAAAAAGAGATTGCGATGTCAGTTATTAACGAAATCAGAAACAGAATAGATTTTTTGCACAACGTAGGACTGCATTACGTAACTCTCAACAGAAGAGCCGGCACACTGTCAGGTGGCGAAGCGCAACGTATCAGACTAGCATCACAAGTCGGGCAAAAGTTGGTTGGCGCTCTCTACGTCCTAGACGAACCAACAATTGGTCTACATCAAAAAGATAACGAACAACTAGTAAACACGCTTAGCAATCTTTGCGATAGCGGAAATACGATTATCACAGTTGAACACGACGAAGAGACCATCCTAGCGTCAGACTGGGTAGTTGATATTGGTCCAAAGGCAGGTAAACACGGTGGCGAAATAATTTACAGTGGCCCACTGAACAATCTTTTATCAAACAAAAAAAATAAAGAGATTGAGAACAGTTGCAAAACAATCGGTGACCCGAAAAAAACGTTGACAGGACAATACTTACGAAATGAAACAAAAATAGATCTACCTGAACGTCGTCGAAAAGTTGATCGAGGGACACCCAAAATTAAGATATTTAAAGCAAAGGAACACAATCTAAAAAGTATTGACGTTGAAATACCATTGCGACGATTTGTCTGTTTAACAGGTGTATCAGGTTCAGGAAAATCAACCTTAATGCACGATATTCTATACAAAGCAATTGCCAACAAACAACTTCGAATGAATAAACACGTTGGTGAACATAAAAAGATAACAGGCACAGAATACATAGACAAAATGATCAAGATAGATCAGTCACCGATTGGAAGAACGCCAAGATCAAACCCAGCAACATACACAAAAACTTTTGACTATATCAGAGAAATTTTTGCTTCAACAGCAGAAGCGCGTATTCGAGGTTACAAAACGGGTCGTTTTTCATTTAATAAACCTGGTGGACGTTGTGAAAACTGTGAAGGCCGAGGAACGCTTACCATTGAGATGCATTTCCTACCAAGTGTTGAAGTTGTCTGTGATGTCTGCAAGGGAAAAAGGTTTAACAAAGAAACTCTTCAGGTTCATTACAAAAAGAAAAACATATCAGACATTCTCAACATGACAATTGAAGAGGCAAAAGAATTTTTCAAAGACATTCCATATATTCATGACAAACTTGTTGTTCTAGACAAAGTTGGTCTAGGATACCTCCAGCTTGGCCAGAGCGCCACTACCCTATCTGGTGGTGAATCTCAGAGAGTAAAGCTAAGTCGTGAACTTGCAAAGCGAGGTACTGGGAAGACACTTTATCTACTAGACGAACCAACAACAGGTCTTCACTACGACGATGTCAAAAAGTTACTTCATGTTATTCAGCTACTTGTGTCCACTGGTAATTCTGCTCTAGTAATTGAACATAACCTTGATATTATAAAGTCAGCTGATTGGTTAATTGATCTCGGACCTGAAGGTGGAGACAAGGGCGGAGAGATTGTCAAAGTAGGTACACCAGAGGAAATTGCGAGATACGGTTTTAGTCATACGGGGAAGTATTTGAGGAAGTTAGTGAAGTAAATACATGTAAATATAAGTGAATACATGTAAATACAAGTAAATTAAAATGAATCAAAGTAAATGACAGTAAATCGCAAAGAAAGAACATAAAGTTAAAATTGAGGGTATTGAGTTGAAATTAAGGTAAGCAAGGTTATTAACTTTATATCCTTAATCTCCTCAATTTTAACTCAATTTCAACTTTATTCCCTCCCCTCTATTAATAAAATATGTTACAAAAAATAAAATCACTTCCAACAAAACCCGGAATCTACCTCTTTTATCACAAAAAAGAGTTAATTTATGTTGGTAAAGCGACGAATCTTAAAACACGTGTAAAAAGTTACTTTCAAGGTCAGAAAACACCTCGCCCCATTGAATCGTTTATTGATGAAGTGACTAATATCAAGTGGAATGTAACTGATAATGTTCTAGAAGCGATCATTCTAGAGGCAAATTTTATTAAAAAACACGAACCAAAGTATAATATTGTAGGTAAAGATGATAAGAGCTGGAACTATATCATTATTACAAATGACGAGTATCCTAAAGTAAAATTTGTCCGCCAACACGAGCTTAGTGCCGCCCGAACACAAAAGTTGTTCAAATCAAAAATTTTCGGTCCATATCCGAGTGTCAATACAAAAAATTTGTTCAGGACTTTGCAACGGCTTTTCAACATCTCAACATGTAAACCTAACCAAAACAAACCCTGTTTTTACAATCAAATCAATATATGTCTTGGAATATGTGCTGGAGAACTTTCAGCTTCAGAGTATAAAAAGAGAGTAATCACTCCCCTTGTTCAATTCCTACGCGGAAACAAAAAACTACTTGTAAAAAACATTGAAAAAAGGATGAAAGTTGCTGCGAAAGAACAAAACTTTGAAGAGGCTTCTCGTCTACGAGATCAGTTAATAGGATTAAAAAAAGTTCAAGATATCACATTGATCAATAAGTCTTTCTTTGACTATCCAAGGTTAGCACGTGAATCTTTTCGAATTGAAGGTTACGACATCTCGAATCTTGGTGACACTGGCATTGTCGGTAGCATGGTTGTTTTCAATCAAAACGGTCCAGTCAAATCAGCTTATCGAAAGTTTAAGGTTAGGACAGTTACCGGCCAAAGCGACGTAGACTCTCTAGCTGAGATAGTTCAGAGACGTCTAAATCATCCAGAATGGCCTTTACCTAAGCTTTTCCTGATAGATGGTGGTAAGCCTCAAGTGAATAAAGTCAGATCAGTTCTGAAAGAAAATGACATTGACTTACCCATCATCGGCATTGCAAAGGGCAAAGCTCGAAAGAAAAATGAATTTATCTTTTCATCAATAAAAACAAAAGAATGGGCCAACCAATACGAAAATCTGCTAATTCAAACCCGAGACGAAGCTCATAGATTTGCGATTAAGTATCAGAGACAAACAAGGAAAATTAAATAGTAATTAAACATTGACAAATCAAAGGATATTTATTAAGCTTATATAAATCCCTTCCTGTATGGGAAAGTGCTTCTGCCATAGGCAGAGGAACGAGGTTCTGGTATCTACCTTGACCAAAGATGCTGTTCATTCAAAGGAGATGCCTGATGGCACCTAAAACTAATGCGAAGCTGCTCAAACTGACTGATCCTTTAATTATGCGCGGTGGCCCTCCTGAAATTGTTCTGGGCCTATCAATGGTACAACGAATGACTGTACCTAGACATCAGTGTGACCAGTGTAGCCATACCATCGATGGCTATCCAACAAGACAATCCGTTGGATTTCTTCAAGATAGGGCGGATAGCTTGTTTCGATTTCAAGACGAACCGACTAAAGCAATTGCACAAGAGGTAAAAAAAGGTGGTTACGGCTATGAATTACATCAAGGAATCTTTGTTGTTCCTGATGTTCTAATAAGAATTGATCGTGACACGTACGAAAAGACTTTATACTACATTGAAGCACCACTAACTAGCGCTTTGATGTGGAGAAAATGGTTCTGTGCTGGCTCATATAAACCTCCCAATTCGCTTCAAAAACTGTTCTTCAGAGCAATTTACAATCCATGGAAACGAAAAGGAGTCTTTGAAGTTGTAATAGCATATACAGACAAAGAAGCCCGGTCCATGTCCGTTCTATTAGATCGATACGACCAACATCGGTTAACGACAAATGAGAATGCTTCAATCGCTCTAATACGAGCCTTCAAGAAAAAATTCGAGCAGTAAGAATCCCCTAGCTCCGTCATAACGGAGCTTTTATAATTGACGAACTGACCCAAATTTTCTATAATTACGTTAGATCCTTTCATTCAGAATAAGGAGCTTACCATGCCCAAAGCTACCGCAGATTGGATTAACTATCCCTATGGCAACGTTTCAGAAACAAGAGCCCATCAGTGGCGTAGAGCTAGGCAGCATTGGTACAAAAGAACAAAACCAGATCTGTGGGATCAGACTATTGACAAGGAAGTCCGACGAGCCAACAGAAGAAAAAACAAGAAATCAGCTGAGCCATCACAGGTCATAGGAGTTGCAACCAAAAGATCAGTTGAAAATGCCATGGAAATGTTCCTCATTGCATGTTTCAGTGATGTAACAAATCCAAAAAGGTACGTGCCTCCCAAGGAAAGAGCTGCCTAATACTAACGCGTAATCAAATTAAAAAAGTTCGTGCTCAGCGTCGAGCTAGGACCAATAACCGAGCCAAACCCCGGCTACGCAAAAAGAAAAAGTCTTTACAGTAACCCCTAACAAACTCAAGTCAACATTCTAGCGCCGTCCTCACATGACGGCGTTTTACAATTAAAAAACATCGCGTGTGAGCGATGCTATGTTGTGAATCGAACTGTTCCTGCGGGAAAGCTGAATGCCTTTTCTATACCATTTTTTCTTATTACAACTATATCAAATGGTCCACCTGTATCACAGTAAACTCCGTCGAATTTATAAATAATATTTAGATAAGGCGCAATCTGTTCGAGAAACTGTCGGGTTGGCGTTTTTGATTTGTGTTTACCAATCGCCCTTTTTAGATAACTCAATAAGAATTGATGAAATTCATAGTTATTATAATCCGATCCTGACCAATTCAACAACAGTCGATCAGCATGAGCTTCTTCAAGAAAATACGTGCACATTCTCTTTCTTTTTCGAGTGCTCATCTCTTCAGACGAAAAACCCAAGACATACGGTACCGGAGTTGGTGATCCATTAAATTTCGCTGCTAGACGAGTCGTTAACTTAGAAAGTTGATCAAATGGTAAATGTTCCTTCATCGCACCCCTCTTTCTTAAATGAACAACGATAGTATATTATTGCATACAAACATAAATATTTCAACATTATGTAAAATCACACAATAAATTTTTAAAAAACAAGAACTCGAATCGAAATGTCGAAACGAGTCCTTCTAACTACGTATGTCAAAAATTTTTTAAAAGAAAAGGGACCCTGCTCTTGGAGCGATGGGTCTCTTTTTGGCACGGCCACCCGTAGGTGGCCGTCGGCCGGCGTCGCGGTGATCAGCTTGTCTTACGTGTGATCATTTGCTTGCGAACATTCATGGGCGGTCTCCTTGGCTTGAGGTTCGTCGATTCCTTCGGCGGTTCATTGGTTAAATGAATATTAGCAAATAATGAATAATCTGTCAAGGGGTAAGTCTAAAATCAATCAATAAATTACTAAATTTGGACAAAAAAACAAGAACCCACTGTGTTAGCTGGGCTCTATCTTGATAATGATTTCGGCAGGAGGACTTCAAAGCATATAGCACGACGCGGATTTTGCTTGTGCTTAACACTCTGTTTTTTTCCGCTACCTGCGCATAGCCCCAAATCTGGGACCATTTAACCTTATAACGGGCCTAAGTCGCCCTCACTTTCAAAAGGTCTGAAAGCGCTATGTAGAAAGACTCATTTCCATCGCACCTCCTTATTAAATGTAATATTAGTATATCAATCTAATTTTTAGCTGTCAATAATTTCAATTCTGCTTCAATAAACTGTCTCATCTGTTGGAAAGCTTTGCCTCGATGACTGAGGCTGTTTTTCTGATCATCACTCATCTCAGCAAAAGTTTCATTGTACCCTTCTGGTTGAAAGATAAGATCATAAGGAAGCTTTGGTCGATCAACTCCCCTTTTTTCAGTTGTGATTGTTCCATTAATTTTACCTTCAAAAACATGTTCTTCACCGTTCGGTTTAACAAGCGATGCTATACTAAGAAAATAAGAGTTCCTATTCTCAATCCCCTTCATTTTCTCAAGAGTAAAATCAGCGTGTGGCGCTCCATCTGTCCAACGAGCACTATAAACCCCAGGTTTACCGCCTAAAGCATCAATACACAATCCCGTATCATCAGCAATCGCCCACTCCCCTGTCTTCTTTGCAACATATCTTGATTTAATTAAAGAGTTCTCCTGACAAGTTGTGCCAGTCTCTTCAATCTCTTCAATAATCCCAGCTTCTGTCGCACTTAGAACTTCAACAGGTAACCCTTTTAAGATTGATTTCATTTCTTTTAATTTTCCTTGATTGTGAGTAGCAAATATTATTTTTTTCATATAAATAAGAAGGGGCGCAGTTAACCGGTTAATCAGTTAACCAAGTTAACCAAATAAATGACTTAACTATTCAAACATCAATTCACACCGATTTACTCCGATTCACTTCGATTTACTTCACTAACTAAACATGCTACCATAATAACATAAACAAATTAAATTGCTAGCGATTATATGGCCTCATATAGCCTCGTATAGCCCCTTTAATCTTATGACTGAAAAAAATCAAATTTATAAATGTAATGTCTGTGGTAATATTGTTGAAGTTTTGCATCAAGGAGCTGGAGAACTTGTCTGTTGCGGACAACCAATGGAACTGAAAAATGAAAACACTGAGGACGCAGCTGAAGAAAAGCATGTACCGGTTATTGAAAAAACCGAAAAAGGTTTCCTAGTTAAAGTTGGTGAAGTAGCTCACCCAATGGAGGCTGATCACTATATTGAATGGATTGAAGTGATTGCTGATGGGAAAGTTTATAGAAAATTTCTTAATCCCGGAGATAAACCAGAAGCAGAATTTTGTATTAAAGCTGAGACTGTTTCTGCAAGAGAGTACTGTAATCTACATGGACATTGGAAAAAATAGACACCTTATCAAAAAAAAGTAACCGAGAATACGTATTCTCGGTTACTATTTATCATTGACATAACTGAATTTTCCATGTATATTGCTCTTATCATTGTTATTTGACAATCAACCTCTGGAGGGGAAAATCATGCCCGTAATGTTTCTTTTTGACGTAGACCAAACTTTGCGTGGACCTCGTGGTGAGAATAACGCGCCTAGAATCATTTCACTAATTAAAACTCTACAAGATCAAGGCCATTTCATCGGCCTCCATTCCGACACATCAACTGATAGATTAAAAAGAATTGCAGCTGATTTTGGGATATACTCTGGTCCAATTATTGGTGAAAGAAGTCAGGTTGTGATAAACGGAATTCCTGATCAACTAACAATATTCAATTATAGACTAATTGAAGGGGTGAGTTATTTAAAGAAAGCATTACCAGTATTAATTAATTCACACTTTGAGAATAAAGCCACTGTCCATCATTTTTTCAATCAACCGGAAGAACTATCACACGCAGAGTCTCTAATTGAGACCGGTAAAATAACAATCGCTTGTTACTATTTGCGCCATGTCAGTTTGTCATTTTTCATTTTTAATCCTGAATTTGCGAATAATCCGACAGAGGATCCTCTATCAGATCATTTCAAATATCTTGTCGAACGATTTGTAAATGAGAGCAACCTCGCTGACCTAAAAATTGAAATTTCTCCTGGAGATCACTATATTCAACTCATGCATCAAGATACTCAAAAAAGAGATATCATACCCTGGATACGTAATCACTATAAAGTAGATAGAATTCTTATGTTTGGCGATTCCATGACTGATTTTTGCAGTGATTCCAGCGTTATCCAGTGTGCAGTCGGCAACGCTCACCCAGAATACAAAGCGCACTGTCAGATAGTTGCTAATGCCACTTACACGGCTGGAGTTTATGAGTGTCTTCACGAAGCACTTACCATGATCTCTCACTAGCGAAGCTCACTAGCTTCGTTTTTTCATACAAAAAAATACCCGATTAACTCGGGTATTTTCTTATATTCTAATGCTTATTAATAAAGTACTGTTTGATACTGCATGTCTGAAGTTATTAAAATCTGCATACTTTTACCAATCTGCCCAAAACTCATCTTTATCTGCTCTTGAGCTGCTGAAATCACACAAGGATCTACCATGTCACCATACTCTGAACTAAAATCTAACCACAAAGTACCTTGATCAACTTTTGATCCATTTAATTCAAGTCCCAATGGCATTGCTGTTTTATCAATTTTCATTAATTCTTCAAAAATTTGTTCTACTAATTTATTGGGGTCCTTAATATCAACTTGTTCGATATAAGACCCAATTAAAACCGTACAAAAATCCATATCAGCTGGAAATATTGAAAGATAATCCTTACTTTCTCCCTCTCCTAAAGGACTGAATCCAGCTTCAACCTCCTGAAAATCGTTATAACCGTCTCCATCAGTATCTGCCATATTTGGATCAGTCGAATAGAAGCTTCGTTCATAGAAATCATTGATCCCATCACTATCACTATCTTGTTCAAGTGCATTCTCAACTTGATAACTCATCATGTTTGTAACATCTCCCTCAGGAATTGGTGAATCATACACGCCGATACTTCCACCCATCATTGATCCCATCATCTCTTCCATTAACTCTTCAAGACTAATCTGATCACCTTCAGGAGCACTGATTGATTCAATTTGATCATGATTTGATAAGTCAATGACAAGTTTTGCGTCAAGACCTTCGAAATCACGTACATCTTCAATTGCGTCTACAGAAATAGAAATTTCAACCTGTTTCATTAACCGTTCTTTTGCTAAAATTTTGAAAACAATATTATTACTCTTTAAACTGTTTAAAATCTTATTAATATCAGTAACATCCTGTTCAGTCACTTCCTCTTCTACCAAGAATCCTAAATCTTTAACAAATGGCACAACTCCTGCTTTGTTAATAGTAAAATCATAAACATACAGTTTTTCACCATTAACTTTCTCAGTATCAACTGAGTTCATTGTAAATAGTTCATTTTCTTTTGCAATTTTATACCAGTTATCTTCAATTAACTTCATTTTCTGATTATTTTCATCCTCGATCTTTGCAAATTGAGGATTTTGTTCTCTCAAATCATCAAGAAATGAATCCAGACCAAACTCTTTCTTTGCAGCTTTTATATCAATTGTAGTCCACTTCTCTTGCAAAAACCCAAGATCTGCTGGTATTGGTAATGGGATCTCTAACTCTTCATTAAGTTTGAAATAAACGATCTCATCTACATAATAAATTGACGCATTGATAGCCACACTCTGAGTATCACTACTTGGCAGACCAATATCAGAAGACAAAACCATATTTGTAGAAAAATCAACTAGATCATTCCCTTTATCTAAAACATCACCAGTAAATTGGACTTTAGTTGTCATCTCATTACCTTCTTGAGAACCTGCTAAGTCAAGCGCATAATTAAAGTGAGAACTTTTCACATCTTTCATATTCTCAAACGTTTCCATCAGAGCTTCTTCATAATCAGTCGCAAAGAAATAGTAGTAAGCTGACGCTCCAAGTCCTCCAAGTACGATGACAATTAGGATTGGAATTAAAATTTTCAACCAAAGTCGACTCTTCTTCTGAGGCATCTCTGGCATTGCAGTAGGTTGAGTGTCTACCACTTCTTCTACTGGAGCTTGAGTTTGTTCTTCATTCATAAAATTTAAGTTATATTATTAAGGTTGAGGAGCGTAAGCGAACGAAACCGGCCGTGCGCCAGCACAAAATAAGGGCGGGCGGGTGGGGACGTTTCGCTCAAATTATTAAACTTTATTTTTTAATTCACGACGAATGGTTAACCAGTGATAAAGATACAAAGGTAACCCTACTAGGATTAAAGATAGATTAATTGAAGCGTCTCTGTGTTTTCTTGAAAGTACAGGATCAATTTCTGCCTGTCTTTCCTCCCATTGTTTATAGTCTTCTAATAAATACTGAACTTTATTAAACTCTTCTTCTGTTAATGAAACAGTTGTCGCAGAGTCTGAAACTGCTGCAACTTTTCTTTCCAAAAACTCAGGAGCAATAACCGCTCTGTCATAATTTGTTTTTTCCTGTTCATAAGCCAATGTAAAAACATAAGTTTTCAAACCCATGTCAACGAATCGAGCCGTACCAATTATAATTAAAACTAAACCAACCATTGAGAACAGATAAAGATACACTTTTCTGATTAGAGGATATTTTTCCATAAAGGTACAGATGTACCTGCCTACGTATAACCTTCGGCAGGCAGGCAGATCATTGTTAAATATATGGTTAATAATAACATATTCAACAACAAAAAAACAGCTTTTACACTGTTCGTTCCAACTTCAAACATCCAAATACCTACTTCCATTAATGCGGGCGGCGCCGTTCGTAGCTTATGAAATAAAAGCGAAGAATGGAGCCGTCTTCGGGACTTGAACCCGAGACCCCCACCTTACCATGGTGGTGCTCTACCACTGAGCTAAGACGGCGTAAGCAATCACCAAATTTCAATAATCAATAACCAAATGAATCACAGATATCGGTTAATCCCGCTTCGCTGTTAATCAAGTTAACCATAATTACCATACTAAATTTACCTATTTACCAACTGACCACCGACCTAACCATCCTCCACTTCACCATGTTCCCACTTCACCAGTTTTACAATTGATTTATTTTTTCTTGATACTCTTTTAGTTTTTGATTGTCGGGGTTAACTTTATCCAATCTATTTAAAAGGTCGACTGATAGATTTTTATCTTTTATCTCGATACTTAGGTTTAACATTTGATCTAGATTTCTAGGGTTGTTTGGTTCGAGGTCAAGTGCTAGTTGATAGTTTGCCATTGAGTGTTTGTGGTCTTCTAACTTCTCGTAAACTTCGCCTAAATCAATATGCGCATCAGCAACTTCAATTGCATTGCTAACAGTTTTGATAACTTGTCCATTGTCATCTTTTCTGTCAACTGGTTTACTTTCTTTTTTCAAAAGTTTTAAAACAAAAGTAAAAGTATCTCTAGCTTGTTTGAACTCTTTCATTTCCATGTATACTTCAGCTAATTTTCTATAAACATCAATATTCTTTGGATCAAGACTGATTACCTCAATATATTTTTTCTCAGCTTCAGAAAATTTTTCTTGTTTCTGAAAATTCTCAGCTTCATCAACTATAGCTTTAAGCTTTGTATCAAACTGTGCACCTTTTGGAGCGTTCGCAACAGCCTCTCGTTTATATTTACTTTCCAACTCTCTAACTTTTCTAAAACTATTTCTAAAAACATTACCAATTGACTTAAATACAGGCACAGCTCCTTTTTTAATTAAAGCTTTACCTTTTTGAGTTTTTCGTTTCATTCTTTCAACAAGAATTCGTTCACGAACTTTTGCAGCTTGTTCTTCTGGAACAGTATCAGTGTCTAGCATCTTTAGTTTTGGGATTTTTCTAATAAAAATAAAAATGATCACTGATAATGAAATTACGATACCGATTATAAGGAGGATATTTAGAGTCATAATTGATCAAAAGGGTTAAAGTTGAAACGGCTTTTTCATCTGGTCAAACTCCGCTTTTCTCTTCGAGAGCCTTGAGCTCCTCAGAGCCGAAAGGCAGCGGAGTGACATAACCTAGACTGAGCCTTTAATAGTTATAGTATTCTAGCACAAATATCAGTTTTTTCAACTTTTTGTTAGAGAGAACTGTGGGCAATGTTGTAGGTCTGTTCATTATCAATACTAGCACTACCAACTAGAAGTCCGTCAACAACTTCGTTTAGCCAGAACTCTTTGGCGTTTATACTGTTAATACTGCCACCATACAGTAATTTAACTTTATTTTCATAAAAACTTTCACTATATAAACTACTGATAATTCGTTTTATCAAACGATTAATGGTTAACATTTCCTCAGCCTCCATTGTCTTACCCGTTCCAATCGCCCAAACTGGTTCGTACGCAATTAATAACTCTTTTTCAGGTAAACCGTTCACTTTACTTAAAGCGTTCCGCAACTGAACAGTTAAAACAGTGTCTCGATTCTCATCAACTTTGTCTTTCAATGTCTCACCAATACAAAGAATTGGAGTCAAACCATTGTTGTAAGCTAAATTGATTTTCTTATTTATTTGATCGTCAGTTTCATTCAAATGAATCCGTCTCTCACTATGACCAACAATTGTGTATTTACACCCTATTTCATGAGCCATCTCAGCTGAGACCTCCCCTGTCAAAGCACCTTCTTCAATCTGAGCAATATTCTGAGCAGCTAATTTAAGTTTCGTCTTTTTTAACAGCTCTGCTGATTTAATTAAATAAAGATCGCTTGGAGCGACAACAATCTCCAGCTGACTAAACTTTTTAAGTCTTTCTTTATATTTCTTAATCAAATCTAAAGTCTGCTTTTCTTTCAAATACATTTTCCAATTAGCAATAAGTAGTTTTTTCATATAAGCGCAAAGAAGGCTATAGGGGGCTATAGGTTTCGACTCCGCTCAACCCTATGGAAGGCCGTTAAGGAGGCTGGACAATAGCGACAATAGCGTCTTTATGGAATTTAAATTAACTTTTTGTGATTATTCTGGATCGAACTCTTTTGCTGTTGGATTATACTTGCCTGGCTCTAAGTACCATTGGCCTCTAATATACTTACCAATAATTCCAGCAGCTAGGGGCAGAGGCGGATTTCCCTGATAATTAACTCTAAAAATCTCAGTGTCAGGATTATTTCCCACATTTGTTCTTCCAGCTAAATAATATTCATAACTTATACCTTCCCAACCTTCACTTCTTGCTCTCTGCGGCGCAACGTTAAAAACCATACTCAATAAATTACCCTCATCATCAAATGCTTCAATATCTAGTTGAAGGTACTTAACTTCAACACCTTCTTTTCTTGCAAGGTCCATAATTAAATCAACAACATCCTCTCGTGTTGGGATCTCAGCTTGTTCAAAAATTTCAACATTTTCATTCACAACAGATCTTGGTTCTGACTCGACCTTCTTTTTATCAAATAAATTTATAACTTCAGTCATATTATTTAAATAATTTTTCAAATCGATCTTTTGATTTAAATGGTCCAATTAATGCTAAGTTAATTAATTCGTCTTTGAATATATCATTAGCAACTTCTTTAATATCTGACAAAGTCACTTTATCAAACTGAGTTGTTCGTTGCTCAGGTGTTAATATTTTACCAACAAGAAGCTCTTGCTTTGCATAGTACTCTGCTAAACTAGATGAATTTTCTAAACTTAAAATTGTTTTACCTCGCAAAAACTCCTTAGCGTTTTTCAATTCCTTGGCTGTGACTCCGTGCGTTTTGACCTTTTTAATTTCCTGAAGAATAACTTGTATCGCTTGATCAATTCGAGTCTTGTCTAAACCAGACTGAACAACGATATTTCCAATATCTTGATAATAATTTGGATAACAACGAACAAAGTAACACAAACCCTTTCGTTCACGCACGGACACAAACAATCGAGAACTCATGTTCCCACCAAGAATAATACTGAGCAGATTCAAAGCATACTTTCTGTCATCTTGATTACCAAAAGATGGATACCCGAGCATCAACTGAACTTGTTTTGTATCTTTATACTGTATTTTTACAGTTGGTTTCTTCTGTTTAATTTTGAACGAACTGTATATAAGTGATTCATCCTTCTTGTTTTCTAATTTATTAACAAACTTTTCCTTAATTAATTTTTCAACCTTTTGATCAACTTTACCTGCCGCAATAATCACAACATTATCTGCTCGATAATAATCATTTTTATAATCTACCAACTGTTTACGTGTAATCTTTTTTATAACTGATCCAGGCCCAGCAACGTCCCAACCTAAACTACTACCACTGTAAACAGACTCTTCAAAAGTTGTTTCAATATGCATCATTGGATTATCATGATACATATTTATCTCTTCAAGTATCACTCCTCTTTCTCGGTTAATCTCAGCATTATCAAATTTTGAATTAAGCAACATGTCTGACAAGATATCAACAGCTAACTCAATTTTTTTACTATCAATTTTAATATAATAGCCAGTATAGTCTTTACTTGTCATTGCGTTAAACTCTGCGCCAACACTGTCCAGTGCTTTTGAAATATCTAATGTAGTTGGCCGATTCTTTGTTCCTTTGAACATCAAATGTTCAATAAAATGCGAAGCTCCATTAATATTTTTCTTTTCATAACGAGACCCAACACCAAACAAAAAAAGCAACGTCACCGCTCTTGTATCTTTCGACGGAACAGTAATTAATCGTGCTTTATTATCAAATACTTTTTTGTTATACATAGGAAAAGGAGGCTAGACGAGGCTAAATGAGGCTAGTAAGGAGACCTATCCCTAATGAAGTCACTCTAGACTGCTCCGGAATAAGGCTAGACTAAAAAACCGCCACGACTTTTACATGAATTAACTACTACATCATATCAGATTTCATCCGAAATCTCAACTCAAAAAAAACGCCCCACTGGTTGATCAGTGAGGCGAAAAATCCAAGATTCTCGCAAGGTGAGGAATTGAACCTCTACGATCCGCTGATATTATCATTAGACCGCTACCCGAAGGTAAATCACAGGAAAGCTCCTCAGCTATCACTTAGCGTGCCCGTGCCCTGCGAGGTAATCACATAATATCACAGTTTTTAAGATTTGTCAATCCCGTTACCTAAAATTAAACAAAAAATCACTCAATTATGAATGATTTTAAGTTTATATTAATGAAATTTGTTTATTCTTCAAAGGTAGCTCGTTTCTCACTCACCTCCCCCTTTTTCCAGCTGAGATGACTTACTAAATCCCCCATAAAGCTCTTGGTTTTACTCCAAACGCCTTTTTCTGCTTTTTTATATTTAACAGGAAGCTGATTAATTTCTGCTTTTAATTTATACTCATTATCTAAAATTTCATACTCCAAATTCTCCTGCGTTTCAGCAGCTTTCACTTTTAGATCTTCTCGATATTTTTGATAAAGTTCTTCTGCTCGACTAATATGTTTATCATGTCTGACCATCAAGTCATCCATATACTTATTAATACCATTCTCACTTAGAGCTTTCATCTCTGCTAATCTTTCCTCAGCCAAATCTAACAGAAAATCTGCTTTCTTCTCTTTTCCAATTGTAAAAACATACTTAATCTCTTCTGAAAAATTATCAGCCCAATACCAAAATGAATTAGGTAAAACTCCAGGTTCAATAACCTTTGTTTCCTCCTCTAAATATTGCTGTGTATCATAAAGTTCAGGTGTTTGAGCAGAAACAGCTGTTACATTTAATAAAAATATAATTAGAAAAAAGCTACTCCAAACTTTCATAGTATTTTTGTTTATCAAATAATTGTAAATCAAGATAAAGTTCAGACTCTTCGTCCTGAGCAGTCAAAGCGTTCTCATCTTCTTCTGTTGGTTCAGTCTTTACTGTTGGAACTCGAAAAATTAACATTAACG
>JABHMO010000032.1 GCA_018693855.1 Candidatus Falkowiibacteriota bacterium | reverse complement strand
GATTGATAATGAGCCTACAGGACTTCAATATTCTGATATTCGACTAGCTTATCCCAGGGGAACAATCTTTCATCGAGTCGAAGAGCTGCCCATGTATGCTCAAAGTCAGATTGATGGAGAGCCATTAAGTCCAGTAGATACTATTCCAATCTTTGTTTCGAAGCATCGAATGGTTTACGCGAATCTTCGAACGGAGTATCCTGCGTTGTACCATTTATTAAATGCTCAGATCTTCACTCCTGAAGAATTTGATGCATTGCTTATCTCTTCACGCTTCGCTTTGATTTTAATGGCTTTTGATATCATCGGCAAAGACGTAGACCAGTTCGTGTTTTGTGGTCGGTGTTATCATGAAGATTTGGTCAAAAAGATGAGGGTACAGTTGGTGGAATTCATGCCGCTTTTGCATGAATACTTGAACAAACCAGAAGTTCAAACGCAAATCGAACAGTTGGAACAATTGGACCAAACCGAACTTTCATAAAGGTTCGGTTTTTGAATTGCAAAAGCTTGATCTTGACAAATTTTCTGTAATATAGTAAACTCAAGTCGCAAAATGTTTGCATCATTGACAACGGATTCACCAGTAGCCCCTGAAAGGAGCGAAAATGTCATGGACGCGACCGCCATAGATCAAGATTTGGATTGGAAGAGAATTCCTTCTCCTGACGCGGCCCTTGTTGAAGAACAGGGATATGTACGAATTATGATCGAAATAGGTGAGAAAGAAGAGGTTACGGAAGGGGAAAAAACTTTCACTTTTGATCAGATACTGATAAGGGTTTTTTCTTGGGATTATCTGACGGCACAAATTACAAAGCAAGAAGTTTTCATTGCACAGGAGGCTTCTCAGTTGTTGCAAGATTTACAAGGAGACTTGAATAATCTAACAAATCTTCGCAGCATTGAGAGTCTTGCTCTTTTGATGCATTATGGTGTTATTGGTCCGACTGTTGAGAAGATTGTTTTTTGTGGGAAGAGATTCAATGAATCTCTCGTGCGCAAGGTGAGAGCCTTGGATATTACAGAGATTACCTTGTATCTTCCTACTTAACGTAAGCCAATAAGCAGCGATCCTCGTATCGCTGCTTTTCTGATTCTTTACAATTTTAAAATAGTTCAGTATACTAAGATTTATTCATAGAGTTGTTCACTCATTCATTTCAGGGAGGGAATGAATATGTTGACAGATGAAGATATTTTGAAAAAAATGAAAGGCGGTTCCTTACAAGTAGAGATCAAGATTGATGATGTCCCTAACGAAGTAATTCTTTTAGCGAAAGAAAAGGATGCTTTAGTTCTAAAAAGAGTATTTCTCCGATTGATTTATTGGGATTCATCAATCCAGGATATCCGTGAAACTGAAGAAGAAGTTGGGATTGATGAATTTTGGAACTTGTTATTAGCTATCTATGCTCAAGATGGACCGATTGATTCACTCGAAACAATTCGATTGATGTATATCCATGGGTTTATAATGAATGATCAAATAATTTACAAAGGAATGTTATACTCTAAGACTGATCTAAGTTGCAGCCCATCGCTAACGGCTTCAACAGCGGGACGGTTACTAAACTAAAAAGCCCCACTACATCGTGGCGCTTTTTTATTTACCAATATTGACAAAAAGCTTAATACATTCTAAGATTAGTTATTATCTATCTGTTTTTTGACATCTCAACAATCCTAATACAAGGAGTTTGTGAAAATGCCTATTCCGACTACGCCCATGATTGAACGATTGAAAGATGAATTGGACGAACTGCTTAGAGAAAATGCTCAAATTGCTGTTGCTCTATCCGAGCAAGATTTTATGATAGCGTATGTAATAAAAACGGGGATGAGTGAAGAAGAAGTCAATCTTCGAGCAGAGGCGCTGGACTCGCACATTGATGAGAAGCAGGAACACTTAAGATTAGCCTATCTCCAAGCCGGAGTATTTGAGCTAACCATAAAGCCTCACGGCGACGAGCAGGATGAGCGTGTTTTTCTCGAGATGGTCAAGTGGGAACCAGGACTCAATCAAACTATGCCTTTTAAGGGAGTTCTTGTTTCACAGAAGTACTATCCTGAGTATTCTGAACAAGTTCGTCAATTCTCACACCGTGAATACCACAATGTTCTGTGGCTCATTTTGCTAACAGATTATCTCGATGAGTTCGATGTGGTTTTGTTCAATGGTAGTGTTTTCGACTTGTCGATTATTCAAAAGTTACAGAACATCCCGAACTCTGCAGATGTCCGTGAAGCAAAAGATCATTTACAGCAGTTGCAAGATCAGGATGATAAGTTGCATGAAGCTGCAGATCAACTTGATTCGGAGGGTGACGAGTATGAGATAGAGATGGCAAGAAGCGAAGAACTATCGCGTCGAATCAAGAGATCCAAAGATTATTTGCGCTCATTGTATTTGCAAGAAGGAGTCGTCGAGGTCAATGTTCGTTTCCATGAAGGATTTGGTGACGGAAATGTTCTAGACCATTATTACTTGTGCCTGCTTCGATGGGACGAAGAACAGGAGGAGCAAGTCGTATATGCCGAAAGAGAAGTTCATCAAACAAACCCCATTTTCTTTGGTCGAATGCAAGACTCAGGTGACTATTCACCAGAAATGCTGCGTCACATTCTAGAATGTAGCAATTTCCTATACGGTGTGACCATCATTCTGTTTGGTGGTGAAATTTACAATCTGAACAAGTTCCGTGAAGAACAACAAAACTAAAGCCCTGCTTCATCGCAGCGCTTTTTCATTTACAAAAAACCACACCCCTGAAGTCGAGTGTGATTTTCTATATATTGCGATTTCGATTCCTGATAAATTCGTAGTTAATTCGATGGATTTGTAGCCATTCGTAGCCCCTACATCATTCCCATCCCCGGCATCCCACCACCCATCGGCGGTTGAGCGCTATTACAATTACATACGCCTTCACTTTCTTCATCTGTAATTACGCATTGAGTAGTTAATAGCATTGCAGAAACTGAAGCTGCGTTTTGCAGCGCTGATCGAGTTACTTTTGTAGGATCAATGATTCCAGCAGCAACGAGATCTTCAAATTTGTCAGTTGCGGCATTATATCCATAATTCCCTTCACCCTTTCGAATCTCCTCAGCTACAACTGAAGCGTCTTTGCCTGCATTATCAGCTAGTTGTCTAACAGGTTCTTCTAATGCTCTTTTTAGTATATCAATTCCAATCTTTTGTTCACCTTCAAGTTCAACATTGCTTAGAATCGTCTTCGCTCGAAAAAGCGCAACTCCACCGCCAGGTACGATTCCTTCTTCAACAGCAGCTTTTGTAGCATGAATCGCGTCTTCGATTCGAAGTTTAATCTCTTTCATCTCAGTTTCAGTAGCAGCACCCACTTTAATCACTCCAACGCCTCCAGCTAACTTAGCCAATCTTTCTTGAGACTTTTCTTTGTCAAAATCTGAAGTAGAGTTCTCCACTTCTGCTCGAATTCTATTGATTCGATTATCAATTTCTTGTTGGTTGCCTTTTCCTTCTACGATTGTAGTGTTTTCTTTTGTTGAAATGATTTTGTGAGCTTGACCAAGCATTTCAATCTCAGTATTTTCTAGTTTTAATCCAATCTCCTCACTAATAACTTTACCTCCAGTCAAAACAGCCAGATCTTCCAGCATCTCTTTTCGTCTATCTCCAAAAGCTGGCGCTTTTATTGCTAACGTATTAAAAGAACCTTGTAATCTATTAACAACTAAAGTTGCCAAAGCTGAACCATCAAGATCTTCAGCAATAATAACAAGATCTTTCTTACCTGCTTGTGCTAGTTTTTCTAGTAAAGGTAGAATTTCTTTGATATCAGAGATTTTTTTGTCGGTAAGTAAAATGTGTGGATTTTCAAATTCAGCTTCCATTCTTTCAGTATTTGTAATCATGTATGGAGAGATGTATCCTTTATCAAACTGCATTCCTTTTACAACTTCCTTTTCAATCCCAAAACTTTGTGATTCTTCAACAGTGATTACACCGTCTTTCCCAACTTCTTCCATTGCGCCTGCAATTATTTTCCCAAGTTCTACGTCGTTCGCTGAGATTGAAGCAACTTGAGTAATCTCTTCTTGATTTGAGATCGGTTTTGAAATCTTAGTTTTTATTTCCTCGATAATTGCGTTCACGCCTTTTTCTATTCCCTTTTTAATCTCCATTGGGTTTGCTCCAGCTGCAACGTTCTTAAATCCTTCTGTGATAATAGCTTGCGTTAAGATTGTCGCAGTCGTTGTACCGTCTCCTGCGATATCATTCGTTTTACTCGCAACTTCTTTAACAAGTTCAGCACCAACATTCTCAATTTTATCTTTCAATTTAATTTCTTTCGCAATAGTAACTCCATCATTAACAATCTGCGGAGAGCCAAAACCTTTATCAAGTACTACGTTTCGTCCCTTCGGACCAAGCGTGACTTTTACAGCGTCAGCAAGTTTGTCAACACCTTTTTTAATAGACTGACGAGCTTTCTCGTCGAATATAATTTGTTTACTCATAAGTTAGGGGGGCTATACGAGGCTAAATGATGCAAACGAAGTTATACCTCATTTGTAATCTAGCCAAATAAATTAACTTTTAACTATTTTAACTTTTTCAACTCTTTTAACTAGATCATCGGAGGAACTGAATTACCAAGGTCTTCCACCGGCAAAGGCGGTTCTTCATTAACAGCAGCTTGAACTGGTGCTGGTGCAGCCACACTTTCTCCCTCAACAACAGCCAAAACATCAGCTTCTCGAAGAATAAAGTAGTCTTCATTGTTAAACGTCACTTCATTCGGAGAGTATTTTGTAAAGATTACAGTGTCTCCAACTTTAACTGACAATGGAGCTCTCTGTCCACTATCAAGCAATCGACCATTTCCTACCGCGACAACTTCACCTTTTTCTGGTTTCTCTTTGTCGACAGTATCAGGTAGAATGATTCCTGAAGTAGTTTTAGAATCTTCAATAATTGGTCGAATGACAACGTGATCATCAATTGGTCTAAGCATAAGTTATTGAACTCTAAAACCCTAAAATTAAACTACGATTAGTTTAGAAATTCTAGAATTTCGAATTTGTTTTAACGTTTCTATTTTAACGAAGTAGGGAGTTTTGTCAAGGATTACAATATTGACAAAATTGAATATATATAGTAAGATTATTTGTTGACGTTTTGTCGGCGATTTTTAATAGAGCATAACGGAGGACATCATGAACAGCCCTATTCTTGATAACGCCAAGTACATTCATTGTTTTTCAGAAACAACTAGGGGGAAAGAACTCTTTTACATGCAGTTCTTGGATGAAGAGGGGCAGCCAATATATTTTGACAACCCTACACGCGATAAAAAATTTATTCTACCCAACGTAACCGACATGAAGCAAATCCATAACTTTTTATTAATGTTGATTACTGTTATTGGGTGGAAGATTGAGCGTATAGAGGATGTCGTTAATAAGGGGCAATGTTATAAAATTTTGAACTAGCAATCGAAGCTAAAACCATATCCTCTGATATGGTTTTTAGAATTATCAAATTCATTGATTTAAATAGATTCAATCACAGGTCGAATGTTGGGCGCACAGTCATCTGGAAGATTATCAATATCAATCCAATCCCACTTCAGAATATCGTCACCGGGTTTAACTTCACCAACTCTCTTTGCTAAATAATGAATTAAAACAACCCAAGTTGTTTCATCTTTTTTAACAAGCATCGGTTTAAGTGGTTTGATGATTTCGATCTCAATTCCCATCTCTTCTTTGACTTCCCGTTTACACGCTTCTTCAAGTGAGTTCAACTCATTCTCAAAATCAAAATTTTCAACCCGACCACCTGGAAATTTCCAAAATGAATCATCTCCATGTTTATTAAGTAGAACCTTATTATCCTCAATAATAACAGGCCCTGACGCGATTATTGTTTTCATATGATTAATGAGGCTAAACGGGGCTAAACGAGGCTATAACAATAGCCAGATTGCTCGATTTAGACCTGCTCGTATTTACTTATATTTACATATATTTACCTGTATTCACCGCGATTCACTTCGATTTACTTCATTCTAAACCGCTCAACTCCACTTTCCTTATTCACTTCATCCAACCTTTGCTCATCATAAGCATCTTTAACCATAGCATAAAACTCTTCATTATAATCCTCCGGATTCATATTTGGAAAATCTGTCGCCAATCGACTCAATTCAGCCTTCCAACTCTCTTTTTCTAAATTCCTCTCATTCGTTGCAGCTTGTTCTGTTCTTTTCTCATCTTTTTGTTTTTCTTGAGTAACCCTTTCTGCTTGCTTTTTACGTTCTTTTTCAAGAGCTTCAAGGTATTCTTTATTAATTTTTTTAACGGCACTAATTAAAACACCAAAATAGTTGTTTTTGATAATTTGGCTAGCTCTTTTTCCTAAAACCTGGTCAATTGCCATGTTGAGAGCTACTTTTGGAAAATAAGTTGCTTTTGTTGTTAGGTAAGATGCTGTTTGAAGAATTTGTTGTTCTATTAGGTTATCTTTTGCAACTGCCATAAGTTATTCTTGATTATTTTTTATAAAAGAGATAGCTAATATTATCGCAAGTAAACTCATACCAAACCAGAAGTCCCATAAATAGTGATCAAGTGTTGCAGTGATTGTTAGCGCAATAATTGCACTAAAAGTGATGATCTGATTCGTTTCCCATTTCTTGAAGTTTTTTATTGAATAGAATAGATAATATAGGAAAGCCAAAACAGTTGCAACGCCAATTATTCCTAGTTCGGCAATAATTAACAGAAAACTGTTATGGATTGGTTGTAATTGATAACCTGAAAGTTCTGGATTTTGTAACTGTTGATAGTAAGTATAGTTGCCAAGCCCAACTCCAACAATAAAGTTTGATTTAATGACTTGTCCAAACTCTTGATACTGCTCAACTCTGGAAGAACTTGAGATCTGTTCTAATCGATTGTTATTATCAAGTCGGGATTTTATAAGTTCAGGAAAAGAAACAGCAAATAAGATTAAAATAAATATAGATATAAAGACAAATTTTGTAGTTTGTTTTGTCAGAATCTTATCTTTAGCTGCAAAAAATGATAGTAGAATAATTCCAATCGCAAAAGCGACAATTGCAGCACGAGAAGCGGTTGTGATTAGTCCTATGAAATTAACAACGAAAATCAGTGGTAATAGTTTTTGATGTTTTTTGTTTTTTGTTAATACAATCAATCCGATTATAAAGAATAAACTAATTAATAGAAATCCAGCTAAAATGTTGGGGTGAGGTAATGTTCCAAAAGAACGCAACCATCTTGTTCCGTCTGATAACAGTATTACTGGTGCGCCCAGTGTTTCAGTTGTTTGATCTGCCATTCCCAAATATGTATCGCCAATCACTCGTTGCGCAATAAACTGATTAATTGCAAAAGCGCTTTGAATTAGTCCGGCTAGAACAACTGCCCAAGAAATTTTTAGAAAGTTCGGCTTTATCACGATAAACAGAAAGGTTAGAGCAACTGCTAGTATAAGATAAGTTAGTTTATATAAAGCCAACTCAACATTGTAAGCAAGCAAAGCATTACCAAGGAATCCAAGTATTATAAAAATTGCGATGACCACATTACGTTTATTTGTTGCTTTCTTGCTTTCTTGTTTCTTTGCTTTTATCCTTCCACCAACAAAGACTATTCCAAGTATAATTACCAATCCTAACAAAATCTCTGTTGCGTAAATTGCTCTTGTCCCATACTGCCAAACTGTTCCATTAACCATGGCTGTTTCGTAGATCCAACGAGCTTGCCATGGAATTAAAAAAGTGAAGATAATTAGTAGCCATTCAATGACTTGCTTAAATCTTTTCATATGGATGAGGTTGTTTTATTATGTTTCAAGTTTGATAATTTTGTTTGTGGGGTATCCGTTTCGCCTTCTCAGGCGAGTTACTTTTTTTCGTAAAAAAGTAACCAAAAACCGCTGGCGCGCCACAATTCGCGAGCGTTGATTTTTCTTCCTGCACCTAATACGGCGAATGTTCTGCCCCAGACCCCGCCGTGCTTTTTGTTTATTGTTTGCTCTTCTCTTTACACGGTCATTCCTGCGCCTTTCGGCTCTGAGGAGCTCTCCTCGAGTCTGAGCGACCTCGCCATTCGGCCTCGAGCTCATGACCGAGAGGGAGTCGAAGACAAGGCTCTCGAAGAGAAGGCATGAATCCAGTCCTTGTTAGTCAGTGGTTTACTACTTGAACAACTGTTCTCTAATCTGAACCCTTTTGTCTTGATCGTGAAATTTCAATACTCTATCATTTATTATAACATTTGTATTGTCTTCTTGCGAAAGTTTGTGCAGATGCTTAGGCATCTTTTTAAGTTGGATTTTCCGAGCAATAAATTCTGGTACAGTTGGGAATTTTAGAAAGGATTTATTTATTGTCCATCTAGTGTTTGTGACTTTGGGGCTGAAGTTGGGTAGATGTCCTTTTAGCCAACTGTTTTCTTGTGAGAATTTACTTTGCAGGTTAGTTGGGTCATAAATAGGGAGCAATTGACTGATCCAGTAATAAAAATAGATATCATTTTGAATGGCAAGCTTTTCTAGGTTAAGATTATCTTCTGTTATGAAAAAACTTAGACAGATTTTATTTTTTTGATCAGTTTTAGTTGGTCGTTTGTTCAAGATTTTCATTAACAAAGCAGCTGATAGGCGAGTACTCCATATTTTGTTGTTTTTTGTAATAATAAACAGATCAATGTCGCTATCAGTTTGAGCATTTAAGTAACTTAGAGTGTTGCAGATGAATATTGCCTGAACAGTGGGGATTCTGCTGATTAATTTGATGTATTTGAGATGTCTTTTAATCTTTTCTTGAGTAATTAGATAGCGTTGCTTTCTGGTTTGAACAATCTCTCTGCGATTTGGCAAAAAATAAAACCCTTGATCAAATTCAAGAGTGTTATTTGTTTCTAAGTTTTTTATTATATCAAGATAAGAAAAATTTTGAGTTGGTTGAAAAAGATTATTGAAGATTTCGTTGCCAGTTAACGGGTAATCAAAAATATCGTAAAAAGAGACTGTCTTCAAAATTTCTTTTTCCAAATCGTTCATATTTCAGTTCCCCCTGTTATTGTCTTTGACAGTTAACTGCCGTTGCTGGTTCGTTAAGTGCTTGCTTTGATTTCTTCTCCTCGATTATTTTCGTTGTTGTATCTTTAACGATAATTTCTTTTTCAGAAATGCTTACAATCTGTTCTTTATCTATTAGTAGGGTAGTTTTGTTGAAAATAAGACCTGATTTAACTTCGATTTTATTAATCTCCTTTGTTATCTCATCAATTTCAACATTGCTCACATGACCCAACTGGTCATTGCTTTTTGTTTTAACTGGCAGGTTTATGAGTTTTGAACTGTGCATCATACCTTTGTTAATAGTTAAAGCGTTTGTCATCCTAATTTACGTCACTCCGGACGCGCCTGCCCTCCGTAGTTTCCTAAACGAAGGAGGGATCCGGAGTCAGGCCACGATTAATCAAGCTTCTTAACATCAGGTGTCTCAACCGGTTCATCTTTCTTGCTCTCATTCTTTTTGTTATCCGGTGGAATAACTTCTACGGGTTTATCTTTAAGTGTTTTGAAAATTAATTTTTGTTGTAATACTGTTAGCACTGTTGTTGTAAACCAGTAAAGTGTAAGTCCGGCTGGTAACTGTGCTCCAATAACGATTGTAATTAATGGCATAAAGTAAATCATGCTTTTGTTCATGTTGGCCATTAGTGCTTCGTCTTTTGCTCCGCTTGATGTTGCTTTCTTTGGTTTAGTTGAAAGCATCTTTGTCTGTATGAACTGAGCTAAACCTGCAAGCACAGCTAGGGCAATACTTGCCTGAGCTAGGTCAACGAAGTTTAGTGTTATTGTGTTGATGTGTTCTGGGTTAGCAACAAAAGAGTATAGGTACTGATCAATCTCTTTTGAACCTAGTCCAGTTCTGAATGCTTGATAAACAGCAATTAAAAACGGAAACTGAATTAGCAGTGGTAGGCAAGATGACAGTGGATTAACTTTTTGTTCCTTGTACAAAAGCATTGTCTCACTAGCTAATTTTTCTTTGTCATCTTTATACTTTTTCTTTAGCGCTTCTAATTTCGGTTGAATCTCTTGAAGTGCTTTTTGTGATTTAATTGATTGTGCACTAAATGGTAACAAAATCAATTTAATAATAACCGTCAAAACAATAATTGCTATCCCGATATCATTACCAGGGATAATATTATAAAGATAAATTAAAAGATTTAGAACTGGTTCGTAAAGTATTGTGTTGTATAGTTCGATCATAAGGGGTACAGATTTACAGATTTACGTACAGATGATACAGACAATTAAATCCGCATAATCCGCAAATGATCCGCATATCCGCAATATCATTTTTGTTTTTTAATTATTTATCGTCTTTCTTTTTCTTTGCGACTTTCTTTTTTGGTTTCTCTTCTACTTCTTCAGAATCAGAACCTTCTTCGTCGTCTTTATCTTTTTTAGCTGCTTTCTTTTTTGTTGTCGCTTTCTTTGTCTTTTTTTCTTTAACCTCTTTCGTCTCTTCGGTCGCTTCTTCGGTTGGAGCAGTCTCCGTCACTCCGGCGGATGCCGGAGCTTGCTCAGTAGAAGCGTCCTTGTCTTCTTCCTGTTTAATCTCTTTTCCACTACCTGCTTCTTTAATATTGATTGTCCAGCCTGTTAATTTTGAAGCTAGTCTTACATTCTGACCTGCTCGACCAATTGTTAATGAAAGTTGATCTTCTGGAACAGTCACGACTGCAGTTTTATCTTCTTCCTTTGTTTCAATATTAGTTATTTTAGCTGGAAGCAAAGAGTTTCCAATGAATTTAATTGGATCTTCGTCGTATTCTATGATATCAATTTTTTCACCAGCCAATTCATTGATGATTGTTTGGATACGCGCACCTTTTTGTCCGATACAAGACCCAATTGGATCAATTGTGTCGTCTTCTGTGAAAACTGCGATCTTTGTTCTTGATCCAGCTTCTCTCGCAATACCCTTTATTACAATAACTCCATTTGCGATCTCTGGAATTTCTTGTTCGAAAAGTTTTTCAACGATAGAGCTGTGTGCTCGAGTCACAATTAGTTCAGGTCCACGAGTTGTTATAGCTACGCTTTTTAGATAAACTTTTGTCCGATCACCGATCTTTAGTCTCTCTCCTCTGATCTGTTCAGTTGCTGGAAGAGTTGCAGTTGCTTTATTGTTAAGATCAATGATAATGTTTCGTCCTTCAAATTTTTGAACCATACCGACAAGAATTTCACCTTCTCGTTCTTTGTAATCTTGGTATAGAACGTTTCGTTCTGCTTCTCGCAGTTTTTGAACGATCACTTGCTTTGCTGTTTGAGCAGCCATTCGCCCGAACTCTCCAGGAATCTCAAGTTTTGTTTTAACGAAGTCGCCTATTTTGTAACTTTTTTTAACTGTTTTAGCTTCTTTTTCTTCAATTTCTGTTCGAGGATTGAATTTTCTCATCTCTTCTGCCTCTTCACCGCTTTCTTCTGCTTCTGTTTTTTTTGCTTCAGCTTCTTCTCTTTGTCTTTTTAATTCTTCTGGAGTAATTTCTCCGCTTTCGAGCATTTCTTTGATCTTCTCTCTTTCAGCTTTTAATTTTTCCATGTACTCAACTTCTTCTGGAGTAAGATCTTCTACAACTTCTTTAACATCAAAAACTTTAGTTACTCCTGTGTCAGGATTGAACTCTGCTTCAACGTTTTGAGTTTTGTCACCGAAATCTTTTCGGTAAGCTGCAGCTAGAGCCGCATTAATTGTTTCGTAAACAGATTCCTCGCTAAGTCCTTTTTCTGCGCAGATCTGCTTGATCGCTGTTTTAATTCCTGTGTCCATATTAAGTACAGATGTACAGATTCGTGTACAGATTGTACAGATTAACGTAATTTATTTACTTCAATCTGCATAATCCGCAAATGATCCGCATATCCGCAGTATAGTTATAAAAATAACTAGTTTAATAATCATAAACTAGCTTACGTAAAGAGTATCATAACTACAATATTTTGTCCAATTTTAAAAACAGACTAGTTTAGTCTGCTTCGGCTTGTTGTTTTGGTGGTAACCGAGTCATTAGATAAAAGACGAGGAAAAAATGACTTGGCATGAGCAGTAGGAGTACCGCTGTTTTTGAAAGTCCAGTGAGTACTGTTTGTGGCGGGAGAATGAAAACGAAGAGCGTAACCCCCAGCAAAGACATTCCGGCCCAGAGACAGGTAAGTCGAGGAAAATCCATTAGGCAAAAGTACATTTTTTCCAAAACGCTATCGTTTTGCGGTGACTTTTTTAAGGAAAGCGCAATCAATCCCTGCATTCCGCTTCCAATCAGATAATAAGCTTCGCCAAGAGCTGCAAGTGATAGCTGTTTTTCGTTGATATAGATTGTGTACCACAACGCTTGAAACGTGGCAACTGTCAACATTAGAATCACAATAATGATTATTCTAATGTTGAAATCCCTGTTCATCTGTTTTGTTGTGGGCATTGTTTGTTCTATGCTTTCTTGTGGGGAGGAAAAGAGCTTATTATCAGTAAATATTACATTAATTGATTATTGAAGTCAATAATCTATGCATTTGCCAAAAGAATAATCTTGTGATAAGATTACTCTAGTTAATAAATAAAAGGCTAAATTTGCGTATATTCGACCGTTAATTCCTGCTCAGGAATTACAAATTTGCCTAAATTTACTTATGAATGAACACTACGAGTTAACCTACATCGTATCTATTAAGTATTTAGAAAACGATTTAGTAAAGGTTGGCAATCAAGTAAAAGAGATTTTAAAGGAAGCAACAGCTGAGATCACAAAGGAAGAAGATCTTGGTAAAAGAAAATTGGCTTATCCAATCAAACACATTCATCAAGGCACATATCTTGTGCTTGAGTTTGATATGCCAAAAGAAAATTTGAAGAAAGTTAATGATCAATTGGCAATCACAAATGAAGTGCTAAGACATTTGATTATTAAAAAGAAAGTTAGAACAGCTGCTGAAATTGCAAAAGAAGAAGCAGCTAAAGCGCGTCTTGTGAAAGATAAAGAAAAAGAAGATGCAAAAGAAGCTGAGGAAACTAAAGAAAAGATTGAAAAACAAGAAAAAGCTGCAACTGAAACTGTTAAAAAAGAGATCGCACCTTCAGTTGAGATTGCATCAACAAAGAAAGATGACAAAAAATCAACACTTGATGATCTAGATAAAAAACTAGACGAGATTTTGAAAGATGATGTTTTATAAATAAATTTACAAATTCGAAATACGAAAATTTCAAATTCGAAAAAATGCTTCTGTGTAATTTCGAACTTCGTGCTTCGTGCTTCGAGTTTTCACTGCATATGGATTTAAACAAAGCAATGATAATTGGGAGGTTAACTAGGGATCCTGAAGTTAGAACGACTCCTCAGGGAACATCTGTAGCATCATTTTCACTCGCAACAAATTTTGTTTGGACTGATTCAAGTGGTCAAAAACAAGAAAAAGTTGAGTATCATAATATAGTTGTTTGGAGAAAATTGGCAGATATTTGTGGTCAATATTTGAAAAAAGGAAGCAAGATTTACATCGAAGGAAGATTGCAAACCCGAGATTGGGAAGGGCAAGACGGTGTGAAAAGATATAGAACTGAAGTCGTAGCTGATAACATGATTATGTTAGACAGCAAGGGCGCTGGTTCTGCTGGTCCTTCTTCAAATCAATTCCAACCAGCAGCTGAACCGCCAATCATTCAAACAGAAGAACCTGTTGCGCCAGCAGGTACAGCAATCCCAGAAGCTGACAATAGCGCACCGGCGGATAATAGCTCAGACGACGAAATTAAAGTAGAAAATATACCATTTTAATTGCGGATATGCGGATATTTTACGGATTATGCGGATTTAACTATCTGTACCATCTGTACATAAATCTGTACATCTGTACCATATGATTAAACTAGGAAAAACAATAAAAAAATGTTATTTTTGTGAAAACGGAATCCATGATATTGATTATAAAGATGGTCCAACATTACAAAAATTTACATCTTCATACGCAAAGATAGTTTCTAGAAAAAGAACTAAACTTTGTTCAAAGCATCAACGAAAAGTTGCTTTATCAGTAAAAAGAGCTCGGATTATGGCTTTTTTACCTTTTGTTAATAGATAAGAGTCGCAGGTTAATACGTGTGAATATATGTAAATATAAGTAAAGACAAGCGAGTTTAATAACTGCTTGTATTTACTTGTCCTTGCTTTTTCTTGCTCGTATTTACTCTATTTGAATATGCTAGATATTAGCCAAGTTAAACTAGGTGCGATCGTTAAACTTAATAACGATCCATATAGTGTGATTCAAGCTGCGCAGAAGCAGGTTGGAAGAGGTGGGTCAATTAAGGTTTTGAAATTGAAAAATCTTTTGACTGGAGCAGTTCTTGAAAAAACTATTAAAGGAAATGATAAGATGGAAGAAGCTGATTTGGCAAGAGGTAAAGCTCAGTATTTATATATTGAAGGAAATGAAGTTTACTTCATGGATAATGAAACCTTTGAACAGTTCAGTATTGATAAAGAATCTGTTGGTGATATCAGTGGATTCCTAAAAGAGGGGACTGATGTTTCGGTTATGATCTTTGAAGGTAAGCCTGTTTCAGTTCAATTGCCAGTTAAAGTTGAGTTAACAGTTAAAGATGCTCCTCCGGGAGTGAAAGGGGATACTGCAGGTACAGCAACAAAGACAATTACCTTAGAGACTGGTTACGAAGTGAACGCTCCATTGTTTATTAAGCAAGGCGATGTCGTCAGAATCAATACTGAGAATGGTACTTACGTTGAACGAGTAAATTAATCTACTTCAAATAAAAAAAGATACCCGAGAAAGCGGTTTCTTGGGTATCTTTTTGTTTTAAAGGGTTCCCCACATAAACTCAAACATCTGTTTTTGGCTCTTCGCGTATTCAGCGCTCTCTATTATAAAGGCCATCATCTCTTTTTGGTATGTGAAAACCGCAACTTTATTTTTCCATATGACGATTGTACTATTATTGGCGAATTTATTTGGAATAATTTTTACAGCTCTGAGCTCGCTTGGTCCAAGTTGAGCTCTTTCTCTTGCTCTTGGGCTGTCGGTTAAAATTGTTCTGGCTGGAATTTTTTTTGCGACTCTTCTTTTAACATGTTTGTCCCAGAACGGTCCAAAGTGTGTCAACATGTCAGCATTTGATATTCCTAAAACTTCATCAGCTTCATTATCAATTTCATTTACAACTGTTTTCATTCCTGAAATTCCTTCGTACAATCTTACGTTTGGTTTTTCTGTTCCGCTTTTGTATAGTGCGTTAAATTCGGGTAGCGCACTTTCTAGGTTGCTTAAGTTGCTCTTTTCATGTTCAATCGCTTCTTTGATATTGTTAACGGTATAATACTTCACTTTCTTCTTCCGAAAAGTTGTGACTAATTTTCTTTTTATTAATTCATCAAAAATCTCATAACAAGTTGATCTTGGCAGTTGTGTGTGTTGGCTAATTTTATACGCAGACGCTTCTCCTAGCTCAAGGCAGGCGATATATGTGTCTGTCTGTTTTTTATTTAACCCAAATTGTTTCAGTGATGTTTTTAAATTCATGTAATTTTAGTCGGCAAAAGCGACGACTTTTTTGTATTTGAATTGTATCTAATTTTATACAAAAAGTCAATAGTTTGACTGTTTAAGTCTAAAAACATGGCTAAAGTGTGAGAGTCTGGTATATTGTAAAGTCTATTATTAATATTAAGCGATGAAGCCTCTTTTTGAGCCTCCTTCGCCTCGTATAGCCTCGTTGTGCTTTATGGGAATCGATACAAAATCAAAAATTGATGAATGGAAAGGCGATATTGCCAAGCAGCATACGACTGACCGTTCTAACTATTTGGCTGCCCCAAGTGCTGGTCCAAACGTAATGCGTATTTACGAAGAACTAATTATTCGTGCAGCGCAGGGTAAATCAAATTTCAAGGCATTAGTTCTAGGTTCAACTCCTGAGTTACGAGACTTTGTTTTGAAACATAAAGGGCAGCTTCATTCAATCGATATTAGTCTTGATATGATGCACAAGACATCGAAGTTGTTGAAAGAACAGACTGATCAGTTTGAACATATGTTACGTAGTGATTGGCTAGAGAATCCGTTAGCTGATAATTATTTTGATGTAGTTATTGGTGACGGAGTTGCGAATAATATTGCGCTTGATAAACAGGATCAATTCTTTTCAAATATTCATAGAGTGTTAAAACCCGGAGGACATCTTGTTTTGCGTGAAGGGATCATTAATCCGAATCGAAAACCAGCTATGCTCGAAGAGATTGATAAAGATTTTCAAGAAAAAAAGATTCATTGGTTTGATTTATTAATAAATATGTATTGGTATAGCGATATATCTCCAAAGTGTACTGACCAGTCTTGTTCTCAGAAAAGTTTTATTAAGTTTTATGATGCACTTGAGAATGAGTTTCTAAAGGGGCGGGTGAGTAAGAAAGCAATAGATGCTGTCTGGTGGTTTCGCAAAAACTTAAATCATACAATCATGAATAAATTTGATCTTATTGATTTAATGAACAAATATTTTCAGCTACATCCAGTCGATCAATCCCAAGATTATGAATTCACAAAAGATACATTCCTGTTCTTCTTTGGCCAAGTCAAAAAGTAAAAGAATTTGCGTTAAGTTCAAAATTGTTTGAGCTTGCCAGAGGTTCTTTTCAATTCAAGTACAAGAGAGGATACTATGAGCAAACCAACAACAATCGCTCAGTTAATGGAAAGATTGTGTCCAAACTATCAAGATGATCACGTTTTTAAATTGGAGGAAGAAGTTGACCTTTTACAAAAAATTCTTGCTGACGTGCATGATCATTTATTAGAAATAATACAAGATTTTAAAAAGAAAATGGAGGAATTGCATAATGAATTGTCAAAGGAGTTGAGCGATCTAGCCCCACTTGAAAATTCTGTTAATATAAATCAGAGAGAAACGTTAGGTAGAATTATTCAACGGAGGCGCCTTGCTAGGAGAGAGATTGATTGGTGCAAGTTCTTGATGATGGAGGTTAAAGACAAATTGATAAGCAGTTAGTAAAAACATTGAGTAACCGCATCATCAGATGGTGCGGTAATCTCTAAAAGAATTTGCGTTAAGCTCAAAATGATTTGAGCTTGCCAGAGGTTCTTTTAAAAAATTCCCCACCCAATCTTTTTAGGAGGATATCATGACTCATCATCAGTCAGTGCAAGAATGGTTGCAAAATAATTATCCTAATTATTGCGGCGAGGTCACGGTTGATCTAGATCGTAAAAAAGTCGAAGAGCAGATGGCTGCTGATCATCCGGATTTGAAAGTTGATGTCCCACGTTTTACCTACAAAAGGTATGATTACGGTTTGAGTCGATTGGTTGCTAATAAGTTTGCGCTGAGTATTGGTGCACTGGATCTTGGCTTTCAAGCAAGATTGACTAATAGTGGAATGTCGGCTCTCGCTGTTGTTAATGAAGCTTTACGAGGAAAATGTAAGCACATTGTTGTGGGAAAAGGTATTTACTCGGAAACTCCCAATTTATTTGCAACTAATGGTGCAACAATTCATTATGTTGATTATTTTTTAACAGATTCGTTTTTTCACGAACTTCGTCGTATTAAAAGACGATACGGCATTGATGCAATCATTATAGAACCTGTTGGTAATAGCCCGAAAATGCCTGCTTGTAGTATAGCTAAACTTCTGGATTTCTGTTGGGATCAATCTTTAACATTGGTTGTCGATAATACGTTGATGTCAGCGGAATTGTATAACCCGTTCATTAGTTATCGCCATGAGATCAAAAGTTTATTGTCTGGAAGTCCTGTTTGTCAATTTGTATATATAGAAAGTTTGTCAAAATTCTACAAAGCAGGAGATCTGGATGACGTGACAGCAGGTATCATTGTTGCTTCTGAAAAATTCATTGATCGTTGTGATGGTTTTTTGAAATGGGGGCATTATTTGCCTTACCATTCACTTGCAAAGATGCCCTTCGAACTTTTTGAAGCAGTTTCGAAAAAAGTTCTACAAATTCACGCCATAACAAAAAAGGTAAGTGACTATCTACACCACGTGTACTTCCAAAAGTTTGAAGATCATGGTCGTGACATAATTGGTAATATATTTTGTCGATACACGGTAAGAAAACCCCATTTTGTTAGTCCAGGTGGTGGTCCTGTCATTTTCTTCGAAATCAAAAAAACGCAAGGTCTGCTGGGTCGATTAAAGAAAGGATTTGGTCCAATTAAGGGATCTTTCGGTCATCCCGAGACGACCTACTTGCCGCTCGGAGCGTTCATGGAAGACATGCCTGATGGTCTGGTTCGTCTGGCGATTGGTTATAATGAAACGCCTGAACAAATCATTGAGAAACTCAAGGTTGTGCTCGAAGTTAAATAATCCTTGAGTGTCGCGATAGAAGGGAGAGAGTAATGGCTGAGAGTCTGACAGATCAAGAAAGGACTGCGCTGGAGCTGCATTAAGCAAATCCTGATTACGGATACGGGTTAGCAGTCTTGAAAACAGTCGCTAGACGACTTGAGACTGAAGCGTATCTGATCAAAATCAATAAAACGACCGGTCGATTGAGTTTAAGAGCGAGGAGGAGATACAGCAAGATAAGGAGGAGGATGCCAGGCAGCATTTCCTTCTGTTGAAAAGTGTTCTTTGATCTTTTTACACAAAAAGTCGTCCCGCTCACGGGACGGCTTTTCTAATATAGTAATTTATTCCTTACCATCAATCTTATCCCAAATTTCCTTCTTAATAGTTTTAACTAACTTCGGATTGTCTCTTAAGTATTGTTTGGCTGTCTCTCGTCCGACTCCGAACTTTTCTTCGTTGTATGAATAAGAGTTACCTGCTTTTGTTATAACCTCTAGTTCAACTCCTCTGTCAATTACATCACCAGCAACTGAGATCCCTTCATTGTACATGATATCGAATTCGCAAGTTTGAAATGGGGGAGCAACTTTGTTTTTTACGATCTTTACTTTGACTCGGTTTCCAATCGTTGTATCACCTTTTTTGATTTGAGCTGATCTTCTAACTTCGATTCTAACAGAACTGTAAAATTTCAAAGCCATACCACCTGTAGTTGTTTCTGGATTGCCGAAAACAATTCCAATTTTCATCCTAGTCTGATTAATAAATATCACAGTTGTCTTTGTCTTGTGAATAATTCCAGCTAGTTTTCGGAGCGCTTGACTCATGAGTCTTGCTTGTAATCCCATATGAGAATCACCCATATCACCCTCAATTTCAGCTCGTGGAGTAAGCGCTGCAACACTATCAATAACAATTACATCCATAGCATTTGATCTGACAAGTGTTTCAACTATTTCAAGAGCTTGTTCACCTGTGTCAGGTTGGGAAATGTACATTTTGTTAATATCAATCCCAATCTTTTTTGCATAATCAGGATCAAGCGCATGCTCAGCATCAATAAAAGCAGCAGTCCCCTTAACTTTTTGTACTTCTGCAACGATATGTTGAGCTAGAGTTGTTTTACCTGAAGATTCTGGACCAAAAACTTCAATAATTCTTCCTCTAGGTACTCCTCCAATTCCAAGAGCGATGTCCAAAGAGATACTTCCTGTTGAAATAGATTCAACATTTAGTTTCGAAGCATCACCAAGTTTCATAATAGCTCCGTCACCAAATTTTTGTTTGATCTGATTAAACGCATCTTCAGCAGCCAAACCTTTTTTGTCTGTCTTCTCTTCAATTTTTTTTGTCATAATTTTTTATAAAAAACAAGCATGGGGTTTTTTTGTTAGTTTTGTAAGTTAATCTATGTTAGCGTTGGTAAATACAGGCGAGGACAGGTGAATATATGTAAATATAAGTAAATCTTGGTAATTATTGCTTTTTTATTAGTCCGGCATTTGCTTTTTGGCTTTGAGCCCAGTTGTAGATTAGGCTTCCAACGTGTCTACATTTCTTCCTAATGCTTTCATAGGTTATTTCGTCTAAAAAATCTAAGTCCTTGCAAATTAGGTATTGATATCTAAGTTCAGTTAGTGATGCTAGTGCCATGTTGTAAAAATGCAAGCTGTCTTTTACTGTTGCCCTAGCATGTCCTTCCACTATATTCGATGTTACTGATACAACCGCTCTTCTCATTTGCGATATTAGATTAAATTTTTCAGTATCCGGTAGTGTTTGTGTTAATTTGTAAGTTAGCAAAACTAACTTATGAGCATGCTGCCAAGCAACGATGTCTTTATATGAATTAACTTGTCCCATATTGTCCAATTTTATTAGTGTTTCAATCTAACTCGTATTTACACGTCCTCGCTTGTATTTACTTATATTTACCGCGATTCACTTCAAGATAATCGTTCTATAAACAACATTCTGCTTACTATGTTTCTTCTGCGCTGTGATCTTAATAGTATTTTCGCCTTTTTGTAAATTAATGTCAATGGAGAAATCCCCTTTTTGATCAATTAACAAAGGCCTGTCGTTAATGTAGAGATCAACTTCCTTTTCTGTTTGACCGGAAACGTTAATCGTCATGTCTTCTACGATTAAATTGTTAGTAGGGGATTTAATCAATAAAAAAGGAGGAGAAATAATCTTATTTACCCCCCATCCTATATATGTGAAAATACTAGCTAATACCAAAAAAATGAAAAAATACTTTATTAACTTTGGATTTAAGAAAAATGAAACAAACTTGTTTTGTCTTAACGATTTCTTTTTTTGTTGACGCGTTTTTAGATAAACTTCTTTTTCTTTATTAAACTTTTCAATAACAGTGTAAGGATTCAGCTTCAATAGGTGAGCGTAAGACTTCAAAATGTTTGTAGCGTAAATATCAGCCGGTAAATTATCAAAATCATTGTTTTCTAGCTGCTTGATATACCGAGCATTCAAATTGATCTCTCTTGCAGCTTTTTCCGCTGATAAACCTATTGATTCTCTGTGTTGTTTTAATTTTTCTCCCAATGTTTGAATTTTATCAATCTTGCGATGAATGAATCCTGTCATAAATTAGGGGTTTATCTTTAATAAATCTCATCTTCTTCATCCCCCTTGTTTTTGTTTGATTTTTTCTTTGGCTCTTCTTCCTCTTCTTCGTCATCATCTTCTAAAAAGTCTTCATCCTCTTCGTCAATTTCTTCATCGTCAAGCTCTTCTTCTTGAATATCACTATCTTCTTCGTATTCATCCTCGTCGTCTTCGTCTTCAATCTCTTCATCGTAATCGTCTAATGGCTCTGGATCTTCGTAGTTTGAATTGCTTGGTATCTCTGGTTTAAGTGTTTCTGCTACAGCTGGCTCGCCAGTTGAAAGAATGTCTCTTGGTTTTGCGCCGGCTGCTGGACCAACTATACCCGCATCTTCGAGTAGGTCAATCAATCTAGCTGCTCTTGCGTATCCAATTCGTAATCGTCTTTGTAGAAATGACGCTGAAGCTTTTCCTGCTTTGATAACACATTCTTTTGCATCATCAAATAGTTCATCGTCATTGCCACCTCCGCCGCTGCTTCCACCTTTGTAATCAAAACTAGTCGGTCCTGATGGTTTGCTAACGACTTCATCGTTGTAACTTGGTTCTTCATCAGTTGCATTCTTCAAAAACTCAACGACTCGTTTGATCTCTTCATCGCTAACAAAGTTTCCTTGTAGTCGACGAGGTGTTGATGTCGCAGGTGTCATGAAGAGCATGTCTCCTTTTCCTACTAGTTTTTCTGCACCAGCGCTATCTAGAATCGTTCTTGAATCCATTAGAGAAGCAACGCTAAAAGCGATTCGCGCTGGAATGTTTGCTTTGATTAATCCTGTAATGACGTCAACTGATGGTCTCTGTGTCGCAACGATTAGATGAATACCAACAGCTCGAGCCATCTGAGTTAATCTAATAATTGAAGTTTCAACTTCTGCGGCTGCGGCGACCATTAGATCAGCTAACTCATCGATTATTATTACCAAGTATGGCAACTTTGTTTTATTTACAGCATTGTAACTTGCGATATCTCTTTTGTTTTGTTTGCTAAGGATGTCAAATCGATTATCCATCTCGGCAATTGCCCAGCGAAGTGCGTAAACAGTTTTTGTTACGTCTGTAATTACAGGAGTCATTAAATGAGGGATTCCATTGTAAATAGGGAACTCAACTCGTTTTGGATCGACTAGAATTAATCTTAATGTATCAGGATTATTTTGGTATAAAAGACTTAAGATGATTGAGTTTAAGCAAACACTTTTACCTGCACCAGTTGCACCGGCGACTAGCAGGTGAGGCATCTTTGATAGATCATCAGCCCAACATCTACCACTAACGTCTTTTCCAAGAGCTAGATGTAAGTTACTTTTTCGTTTTTTGAAATCTTTTGATTCAAAGGTTTCTCTT
>JABHMO010000031.1 GCA_018693855.1 Candidatus Falkowiibacteriota bacterium | reverse complement strand
TTCCCTGGCAATTGTTTCAACATTGGATGAGTCATGAATTTCTCTCTTTCTCTCTGGTTTAGCGTCGTTGAGATAACAGCTACGTCAAAGAACAAAATACATCTAGTTAATATTACAATAATTGCGTTAAAAAAGCAAAAAGTGGCAATTCATGCATTGCCACCTTGAGAAGACTGATACTGTTTTGCGCATTTTTCGCATAGAACCGTCCCAAATCGAACATTAGCAACTAGTTTTGCTAATTTATGTGGATCTTCTTGATCATACCTTGCATCCTCTTCGTCATTTAATACAATCGCATGCGCCCCCAAACAACAACAACGTTGACCTTCACAACTCATGGTCCCCCAGTTTGCTTCAAATTCAATGAGCCTCATCTTTCCCCTCCCTCTTGCTATTTTAATACGTAAAAATTTTGGCGGTGAGACTGGGATTCGAACCCAGGGTACGTTTCCGCACACTTGCACTCCAAGCAAGCGCCTTAGACCACTCGACCATCTCACCATAAATAATCACCTAAGTTCAATAATCAATTTACTGTAGACAAATTGTCGACAGTTCGACTTTATCTTCATCTGTCATTCTAATTTTCATTTTACACAACGAATTTCTTTTTTACGAAATATTGCTATCTGTGTTGTTTTCTTCTCGTCCAACATATATTCTAAATACATTTTACCACAACAACCCCGAAAATCAAAAACCTCTAGCTATTGAGCTAGAGATTCAGCTGCCTTTATCTCTTCAAGAACCACTGGCCTATCATCATGTCTATCAATGAACTGTTTTCCCGTTGGAACAGTAATACATGTTTCATCCTTAATTACATGTTCTCCCAAACTATTACAAACATAAATCCCCCCATCAAACCTTAACTTCAAATACGCATCTAAACACAGAACTATCTCAACAACCTCACACTTATCCCAGCCAACGGGAGTAAGAGTATGTCTTGCCCATTCGGAAATTGAAATTGTGTGATCAACTCGAATTCTAAATTTTTTCCCAGTTGGAACCTCTCCTTCAAAAAGAAGATCGCCTTCAACAGGACTAAGATGCAATGTTTCTATTTCTGTGTTGTAGTCGAGTAGTATATGATAGTCTCCATGTCCAACAAATGCCAACATAGCTTTCCTCCGATCATTCAATTGTTTTCAATTTATTCTCTACTATATTACAAATTTACCATAGTTACACTAATAAATCAAAAAGCCCCACTCACGCAGGGCTTTTTATATAACTTAAAGATTAGATTGACTTGTATTTACACGTATTCACTTATATTCACACGTATTCACTGCCCTCTTCTACAAAATTGAATCCAAAATCTGCTCAAAACTCTCAATCGGCACAGCACCTTCAATTATCTGACCATTGATAAACGTTGCCGGTGTTCCAGTAATTCCAGCAGCAGCTCCAGCGCTAGCTTGAGAAGTTACTTTTGCTTCATACTTACCACTATCTAGACAAGTATTAAACTCAGAAGCGTTCAAACCAAGTTGAGTTGCTGCAGTTTTGAATGTATCAACACTCATTGTACCTGCATTGTTTAAATCGAATAATTTATCTGCCATCTCAAACGGTTTACTCTGATCTCCTGCACATTCGTAAGCTTCAGCAGCTTTTTGTGCGCTTGGATGAAATGAAAGCGGGAAATGTCTTAAGACATACTTAACATCGTTTCCATATTTTGCTAACAGTTGATTTGATGTTTGATGATGTCGGAAACAGAACGGACATTCAAAATCAGTGTACTCAATAATAGTCACAGCTGCATTTGCGTCACCAGTGAAATACTCATCACTTGCAATTGGTGGTAAATTACCAACTGGCGCAGTACCTGACGGTGGATTATCATCAACAACAACCTCTGCATTTGCATCTATATTAACATCCTCTCCATTTGAAAAAACTATTCCCATCATTGCAAGAAACCCAATAACTGAAATAATTGCCATCCCCATGAAAAGTCCCAATAAAAAGTTCATTTTGTTTGGTTTATCCATAAATATATTGCGGATGTGCGGATTTTTTGCAGATCATGCAGATTTACAAAAACCGTGCACATAAAAACACTACTTAATATTAAAAATGATATTTTTAGCAGCGGCTAGTTTGCCTAATTTGAGGCGATCAGCACTGCTTGTGTACATGGTATACAGTTTATCACCTTTCTTGACTTTCTGTCCATAGCGTACATGTGTATGAATTCCAGCGTTTTTATCAATAGGAGCGCCAAGGTTCATGCATACTTCGTTAATGTTTTTATTATTAACAAAATGAATCTTACCAGATTTCTTTGCGTGAATCTCGTATTTCTCAACTTCTTTAATAACCTCCTCTGAATTAATATCATCCTCACCACCTTGCGCTACAATGATCTGGTTCAGTTTTTGCCAAGCTTCCCCATTCTTCACCTGTCCCTTTGCAATCTTGTACCCATTTCCCGATTTACAGTACCCCTTGAGCTCTAAAATAGCCCCTGCTAGCTTGCAGGCCTTATTCTCTAAATCAAGGGACCTAAACTTGTGTTGCTGCACAACACGCAGAACTTCACGTGCTTCCAAAGCTGGACCAATACCTCTTCCGATCGGTTCTTTGGCAGGCGTTTTTATAACTTTTACTTTCATTTTGAATTTTTTGCCTAATGCAATAAACTTCTTCTCAATCGCATTTGCGTGTTTCATGTTCGGTACTTTACAGCTTTCCCCTACTGGAATATCGATAACCAAATAGTCCACACCAGTTGCAACTTTTTTCGCCATAATACTAACAATCATCTTATCATACGATTCAACTGCCAAAGGTCTTGAAACCTGAATTATCTTATCATCAGCTGGAGCCATTCGAAGTCCACCTCCCCAAACTAAACATCCGTTCGTTTTTTTAACAATCTTTTTTATCTCAGGTAATGAGAAACTTACAGGACATAAAACCTCCATCGCATCAGCTGTTCCCGCTGGAGACGTAATTGCTCGAGATGAAGTCTTTGGAATTGTGACGCCCAGTGATGCAATAATTGAAATAATAATTGGAGTACTTCTATTACCAGCCAAGCCACCTACACTATGTTTGTCTACGACCTTTTGTTTCAAATTAAACTGCTCACCTGTCTCAGCCATCGCTTTTGCAACGTAATAAAGTTCTTGATCAGTATACGGAGCGACAAATCCTGATGCAGCATAGTATGTTGTTTCTATCTCACTAAACTTTCCATCACTAATATCTTTGATCAATGCGTAGAACTCATCATAACTACACGGTTTTCCTAACATCTTCTTTTTTAATGTTTCAATTGAAAGAGGTCTTGATTCAACTACCATCTGTGCAACCTCATCTTCTTTAATTACTCGTTTTTCCCAGACATCTTCAAAAAGACCAATGTATCCTGGTTTAACAAGTTTCTGAGAAGTATCAATCGTTACAGTTACCTTTTTCTTCTTACCATAGTTCAGAGTCACTCGATCACCTGGATGAATTCCAAGATGTTCTGCCTCTTTTTCATTTAAAATAGCAATTAGTCCAGATCCTGTTTCAATATCGAGTTTTTTTGTTTTTAGAAAGTAAGACATATGATGTAAATCGAAGCGAGTCGAAGTGAAGCGAAGTAAATCGAAGTCAAACTTTTATTTACTTAATCTCCTCAATTTTTACTCAATTTTAACTTTATTCCCTTTAATATTATTTAGATAAATTGTAATATTTCATCAAAACACTAAAAGCCTCACATAGGTCCCGACCAAAGACGATGATGCCATCGGGATGGCCTGCCATGGTGAGTATTTTTTCATCTTTTAATCTTGTCTGCTTAAACAATCTTTTAATTTCATTTGTCATGTCGATTGTTCCATAAGTTGCGGTTTTTGAGGTTGTTGGGACTTTGTTTAACAGTTTCTTCCATAAATTCTTGTTGTGAATATGAATGATCGCATTTGTTTGTTTTGACAACTCGTAGATTATTGCGTGACTTAGAGTTTCAGATGAAGCAACAGTTTTTCCTTCACACGTTAAAGAATTTTTCTTAAAATCATAGTTTTTCACTAAAGAATAGTCCTTCGCTGCTAGCTTGTTTATCAAACCTGTTTTTGATCCTGTTATAATGAACTGTTTACCTTTTTTCCGCTGACTAACATTCCCATATCCAGTAGTACGATCAACCTTGCCAATAAATTTCATTTTATACAACTTTTGTCGATAACTGTTCAATTCTTTCACATCCTTTCCGCTCAAAGTGGCTTTATCAATCCATTTATAATTAAACTTGATATAACCCTCTTCCCGAAGGTCCTGAGCGAAGTCTTCGGAGTCGAAGGGCTCTTCCTCAATTATTTTTATTAAATCATCAAACTTTTTAATATGATGATCTGCCATTGGACAGTTCTCTTTTCCAAAATGCACTGTTTCAATCTTCATTCCCTTCGCTCCAGCAATATCTCTCGTGCAACTGTTTCCAACCATGATAACTTCAGCTGGTTTCACTTTACATTTTTTTAATGCTTCTATAAAGACTCTCTTGTCAGGCTTTTCAACGCCGACCTCTTCAGAAGTAACTACGTAATCAATATATTTTTCAATTTTCAAGTCTTTGATTTTAATAAGTTGAACAGTTGTTAATAAATCAGACACAATACAAATCTTCAGACCATTGCGTTTAATAAATTCCAATGTCTCAATCACACCTGGAAAAATTTTCAAGTTTTTGTTCGTTGACTGCCAATACGTCTTTGCGATTTTGTTTAACCAGACAGGCTTAAGTTGAACATCTAAATTTTCAAACATCTGTTGAAAATACAAAAACCTATCATGTGACGATGCACGGTTGCCTTGTTCATGATGGATTTGTTCTCTAGCTTTAAAATATTCTCGAACAAAAGTTGCTTGTGAAATTTTCTTTTTGTAAATCGATTTTAAATATTCAAAACACGGTTTTAGTGCTAGCCGATAAGCTCCTTCGCTGTCACACAAAGTATCGTCTAAATCCAAAAATATAACTTTCTTTTTCATATTTTATAATATATTTGATGACTCTGTCATTATAATCTTTCAACCGGGGTACAAACTGTACCCCATTTAATTTTAGGGTAGTGGCAATTTGCCTCCCCCCTTTTAAGCTTCTCAATAAATACGGACAACTTATTCATATTTTATCAATTTTTTACCATCTAAAAGGGGTAGTACAATTTGTACACACCCTTTTTAATCTAATTTCAGCTAATCCAACCATACTGTTTCTTAACCTTCTTCCACAGATCCTTTGGTTTCACAATACCAAATTCACAGATATAACCAGTTATAAGTTCAGCTGGGACTTTATCAAAGGCAGGATTGAAAATTTTGAGCCCTTTTGGCGCTCTATTCCAAACCTCTTTCGCATCTCTTTGTTCAATTTTTATAGCTTTCAAGTTTTTTGCATCTTCATTGATTTTTAACGATTGAGTTGCAATATAAACAGGGATCTTATTAAGAAATGCTGTAAAAGCTAATCCAAAACTACCTACTTTATTAACACAAGAACCATCACGAGAAATTGCGTCACAACCAATTATCAATTTATCTATTTCAAATTTGTTTCCACTAACTTTACTGATTAAATAAGAAGCAGCACTATCAACAACCAAAGTGTCTTTTATCTTTAACTTAGTTAAATCTTTAGCCGTCTTGTGTCCCTGATAAAGAGGGCGCGTTTCTGTCTGAAAAACTTCAAACCGTTTCTTACTCTGTTTCGCGCCTTTCAAAATTTTTATCACAGTCGAGCTGTGACAGTGAGTAAAAACCTTATCACCAAATTTTATCAAATTTTGACCATTTTTAACAATTTTCTTCTCATTCTTTTCCACAATACTAAAAAAGTACTCAACAGAGTCTCTTACAACCTTTTTCAATTCAGAAACATCCTTACTTTTACTTTTTTTAAGTTGATAATTAATAAATTCGTAAACATTTTCGGCCATCGGCTCTGTATCACGTGCTGATAAAAGATATTTACCATCTTCACGAATTTCTTTTTTAAACCTTGGCGCTGTTTTGAACTCGCTTTTCGAAGCGGAAATCTTGATTCCTTTTCCCACAGCTAAAGCAACGTTTGTAGCTCCCTGAATTTTAATTGTTTTAATGTCGTTGAATAGTTTTATAATTTGTTTGGTCATAATATAGAATATTTTAAATAGCAAATAACAAGCTCCAAATAACAAACAAATATCAAGATCCAAATTCTAAAATTTAAATAATCCCAGAAACGGTAATGTGTTTTGAATTTATTATTTTAAATTTGTTTGTATTTTGCTATTTGTTTTTTGTCATTTCTTCGCTCAAGTTCTTCCAACTCTTGATAGTCTTTCTTTCTTCTTAAACCAAGCTTACTTCTAGTTTCACCACCCTTGACTTCATATTCTTCACCTTGATGTGGCACATCAACCCGTCCCTTAAATTTCAAAACGTTGTAAATATTATCACGCATTACAGCGCATTCAGTTTCTTCGCCGTGAACAACGAAAACGTTTTTAAGATTTTGAATATTTTTCACATAATCTAGTAACTCTAATTTATCAGCATGAGCAGAAAAAGAATTCATGATAACAACATCTGCTTTTAATGGATACCTTTGACCGAAAATTTTAATCTCACGTTTACCTTCTACAATCTGTCGACCTCTCGTCCCTTTTGCCATAAATCCGATAACCAAGATTAGGTTATTCGGATCACTCATGTGATTCTTCAAGTGATGTTTAATTCGACCAGCTTCACACATACCAGAAGCTGAAATTATAATACAAGAACCATCAAATTGATTCAATTTCTTTGAATGTTCCACATTTTTAATATATTTTATACCTTCAAAGTAGAAAGGACTCTGCTTCTTATCAACAAACGTTCTAAATGTTTCCTCATCATAATACTCCTTAAACTTATCAAATACTTTTGAGATTTCTGTTGACAAAGGACTGTCTACAAAGATCGGGATTTGAGGAATTCGTTTTTGATTGATAAGTTCATGTAAAACATAGACAAACTCCTGCGTTCGTTCAAATGAAAAACCGGGTACGATAATCTTTCCCTTTCTAGCAACAAGATCATTGATAATCATTGCCAAATCATCATGTACGCCAGAAAAACTGTCATGTAGATGACTTGCATATGTACTTTCTGTAATAAGAATATCAGATTCTTTCACTTGATATGGATCATTCACAATTGGGACATATTTTTGGCCTAAATCACCAGTGAAAGTCAGTCTCTGATACTCACCATCTTCACGATAATCAATCACGATGATTGAAGAGCCCAAAACATGACCAGCGTCGTAAAAAGTTACCCAGATACCTTCGTCTAACTTAAATTTCTGTGTATATTCATGGGTGTAAAATAGCTCCATAGCTTTCTTCACGTCTACATCCTTGTAAAGAGGTTCCACTTTATCACCTTTAAACTTTTTGTTAATATAAAATGCGTCCTGCATTTGAATATGAGCACTATCTTGAAGTAAAACATTTGCCAGCTCTTTTGTTGCTTTTGTGCAAAAAACTTTTCCTCGAAACCCTTTTTTAACAAGCATCGGAATCCGTCCAGCATGATCAATATGTGCATGAGACAACAAAAGATAATCAACATCCTTTGGGTCGTAAAGAAGTTCTTGATTTAACAAGGCGGCCTTGGCTCTGCCTCCACCTTGAAAAAGCCCACAATCAAGCAGGATTTTCTTTCCACTTATTTCTAACAGATGATTTGAACCTGTTACATTTCGAGCTGCACCACAAAATTTTATTTTCATATTTATTGAAGTTAATCGAAGTAAATTGAAGTAAATCGAAGTGAATCGCAGTAAATCGCAGCCCGCCTGCAACGCTATGCATAGACATTGCGGGCAGGTAAATCGAAGTTAACGCCCTTTATTCACGCACGACTTCTTGACGGTCGTAGATTTATAAGCGAAGACTGTCAGTCTGCGATAAAAAATCATACAAAATTGACGGGGCTGTAAATCTCAGTAAAGATAACTCACTTGAATAGATCACATATATTATATCACACTTAGAATACGATTTCGAATAAAAAAAGAAGCCTCAACAACAAAGGGAATCGCTGTTAAGACTCTTATTTCTGTCTTAATAATTTGCATCTTCAACCATTCCCATAATCATTTTTTACGTGACAGAGGGAGAGCTCAAGGCCGATGACACGAAATATATTGTACAAGACAATAACCAACACTGTCACACCTTTTTCAACGCCTACATGGAGACATTTCAAGAAATTATGCGTATCAGTGAGCCTTAATACTACCACAAAATAAACTTTCCATCTAGAGAGATATCCACTTTTATATGATTTAAATGTTTTTACAAAAAAAATCACCGCGGGCCCATTGGAGCTTCGCGGTAATTTGGCTATATCGATAAACTTGTTGTACCATTGTTGGACAAATAGCGGACTATGCCTCCGGAGACGTCGGCCAAAAGCGCAAGCAATGCCAATAGCGGTTTATTGAATAACCTTCCCTCTGGGTGTAACCGTTTCGAAGTAAATCGCCAGAAACACCTGCGGGGAATATGCGTATTTAATCAAATAATTAATAAGATGTCAAGTGCATAAAAGTCAGGCTCTTTAATCTAGTCTAACTCCGAATCCTCTCTGGAGTGACACAATTTGACTTAGCCTTATTAAAAGCCTCGTTTAGCCTCGTATAGCCCCGTATAGCCTCATTAGCGACTAATCTAAGTATCCACTAATCTGAAGTTTCACTAAATCTGCATAAATACCTTTCTTTTTTAGCAGTTTATCATGAGTTCCAACCTCTTTTATTTTTCCTTTTTCAATCACTATAATTTTATCAGCATTTCTAACAGTTGAGAGTCTGTGAGCTATGATTATAGTTGTTCTATCTTTAATTACTTTACCTATCGCATCCTGAATCAATTTCTCAGAGGCAGCGTCAAGCGAGCTAGTTGCTTCGTCTAGAATCAACAACTTTGGATTAACCAAAATCGCGCGAGCAATTCCAACTCTTTGTTTTTGACCACCGGAAAGTTTAATTCCTCTTTCACCAACAATTGTACTGTATCCTTTTTCAAATTTTTCAATAAACTCATGAGCATTAGCAATCCGCGCTGCTTTCTTTACTTCAGATAAAGTCGCATTTGGTTTTCCATAAGCAATATTATCTCTCACCGAACTGTTAAAAATATCAATATCTTGATCAACTATAGCAAGTTGGCTGCGGAATGAAGCCAAATCTAAATCCTTTAGCCTATGATTATCAAAGAGGATCTTTCCTTTTGTAACATCAAAGTATCGATATAGAAGTTTAGCAATTGTGGTTTTACCTCCCCCTGACGGACCAACAAGAGCAACAACTTCTCCAGGCTCAATTTTAAAATTAATATTTTTCAAAACGTTTCCTTCTCCATAATCGAAATAAACATTCTTAAATTCAATACTTCCTTTTAACTCCGTTTCCAAAGCATTTTCTATTTCTATAACTTCTTCATCACTGTTCAAAACATCAAAAACTCGCTCTACGCCAACTTTTGCCTCCATAACAACATCAACTACTCGTGAAAAAGAATAAAGAGAGTAGTATGAACTACCGGCAACTGTTAAAAATAACACTAATTCACCAGGAGTAATTTCTCCTCTATAAGCAAAATACGAACCAACCGAAATTATTACTGTATAACCAATTGTAATTAGATTACCTCGAATAAAGTCAAAACCAAATCTATAAGAAATATATCTAAATTGCTCTTTCATAATTGACCAAACACCTTGTTTTGACTGTTTTTCCTCACGATCTTCCTGCACATATGACTGAACTGTCTTTATATTATACATAGACTGCCCAAATCCACCGTAAACAGTTTCAAAACCTTTCCAAATCTTCTTTCTCATTGGATAAGCTTTCTGATTCACAATAATTGTTGAGTAAATAAAGAATGGCACAATAATAAAATAAGCTAAAGCCATTCTATAATCTATAAAGACAAGAAGCACAAAACTCATTACTATCCGAACAACCGTTGGCCCAATATCCCAAGCAATTCGGTCGAACACCGTTCGCATGTCATCAACGCCCTTGTTTAGCTTACGAATTTTTGAGCCGGTATTCTCTCTTTCATGATAAGACAAAGATAATCTAAGCAATTTTTTATAAACTTTCAAAACCATTTCATGTTGCATCTTTATTTCAATTCGAACAATCACCATTGGATTAATATACCGAAACACACTTTGAGTCAAATATATTCCAACCATAAATGCTATCAACCAAAACAGTTTATCAGGTGACGATGTAGAACCAATGGCAACTAAAAAATCGATAATTTCCTTGAACATGTACTCGGCTGCTAGCTGCAAAGCCTCTAAAATAAGAATAAAGAAAAAAGCCAACAAAAAAAACCATTTATAATGGCTAGTTAGCTTATAAAGTTTGCCTAAGATGTAAATTAACTCTCTAAAGATTTTGACTTTCTTTTTTTTCATCAGTTAATTCTTGTATTTATTTTTGTTTTAATTTAGTACAACTCACAGTTTAATAACACAATCACTATTACCAATCAGCTCCATCTTATTATCTGCAATTACAATTGTATTATTCTTATCAATAATCATTTTAAAAACCTTAAGCAGAACTGGTAAATCACTTAAATGAAGTCCTCTCGTTGGAACATCTAGTAAATAAACACACCTATCCCCTAGTTTCTTTGTCAGAACCTTTGCTAATCTAATTCTTTGTGCTTCTCCACCACTAAGACTACCGGCCTGTTGTCCTAGAACCAAGTAACCAAGGCCGACTGTCTGTAGAAACAACAACTTTCTTTTTATTAATGCTTCAGAAGTAAAGATGTTCAATGCTTCGTCAACTGTTAAGTTTAAGACCTCCTTTATATTGAATTTCTTGTATTTTATAGATAATACCTTTGACTGAAGTTTACTTGTGATAAAATCAGACTTACTCAACCCTAATTTCTTAGACTTTGGCAAATCTGCATATAGTTGTCTAATATTTTGCCCGATTTTCAGATATGTTGCCAACGTACTATTTGAATTATTAACAATTGAAGTTTGTTCTACAAAATACGTCCTTCTAACATTTTCTTTTCCTTTTAAGCTTTTGTAGACTTTTGTTTTCTCCCTAATTTTCCAAGCATTCTTCCCCTTATACAGAGAGCTGTAAATAAGTTGCAACAGAGTTGTCTTTCCACTCCCGGATTTCCCACAAAGACAGTCTAGTGAATTGATGGGAAAAGTTACATCAAAGTTCTTGAGATTATGTTTGTTAATCTTTTCGATAGTAATCTTCCTCTCTTTGCTCAATTTCCCCTTTCCTGAATCTTTAATCAAATCTGAAAATACAATTTTGGATGTACGACTATCTGTCTTTTTAAACTTAGAAAGAGAACCCTCAAAGACGATCTCACCTCCATATTTGCCAGCTTCAGGACCAAATTCAATAATATAATCAGCGTTTTTTATAATCTCTTTTGCATGTTCAATTACAATAACTGATATACCTCTCTTAACTAAGCCCTTTAATATCTTAAGAATCATCAAACTCTCTGAGACAATGTAACCAGCACATGGTTCATCAACTATTAAGAGCTCGCCCTTTTTTACTTTTTTAACTAATTCTTTTAGCCGTTTCAAATTATATTGTCCTAAACTCAAAGTTGAACTTTTCGGCAGAGAAACCTTCTGTCCAATTGCATAAATTGTTGGAGTTTCAGAAACAAAACAGTCCATCTCGCTGCCTTGAGAAGCTCCATACAAAACGTCATAAATTAACGAAGTTTTACCACTACCACTAGCTCCCACCACAACAACAAACTTGTCTAGAGGAATATCGACTGAAATATTTTTCAAATTATGTAAGTTTGCATTTTTGATCTGTATTTTTTTCATATACAACAAATTCACGATATCAAACTAATTTTTGTATCTGTTTTTGATCAAGTTCTTCAGATTTCCCGATTGCGAGATCCCCCAATTCAAGATTGTTAATTCTAATTCTCTTCAGAACTACAACTCGCAATCCCAAAACCTGGCACATCTCTCGAAGTTGACGTTTTTTTCCCTCTTTTAAGACTATTGCAAATTTTTTAAGCCCAAGTTTGGTTAATTTAGTTGGTCGAGTTTTACCAGTCTCAATTTTCACTCCTTTTCGCAAATTATCCATCTGATTTGAATTAATCTCTTTATCAACAGTCACTTCATACTCTTTTTCCTTTTCAAATCGAGGATGAGACAATTTCAACGCAAGATCTCCATCATTTGTTAATATGATTAAACCTTCTGAATTTTTATCTAATCGACCAACTGGATACAGTCTTTCATCACGATCAATTAATTCTAAAATGTTCTTTTCTCCCTTAAAATTCCTCGTCGTACAAGTATACCCTACTGGCTTATTCAATTTAATTACAATCCTTTCATCTTGCCCTTTCACGATCTCCCCCTCATATTTAACTTCATCTTTCTCCGTATCAATTTTAGTACCTAATTGAGAAACAGTTTCATCATTCACTGTAATTTTCCCATCCAAAATCAATTGCTCCGCCTTTCTTCGCGAAGCAACTCCAGAATCTGATAGATATTTATTTAATCTGATTATACTCACATTATGTTTTTTGCATTCTAAGTGATTGAACCTGACTTTCAAGTGAGATTAATCTTGCTTTTATTTTCTCAACCTCTTTCATCTCTGAATTAATATCACCGTCAAACATTTTCCTATTTCGTTCGATTAGCCTTTTCAATTCAGATATTTCCTCTTCTATTGATTTAATTCGCAATAGAGAATGATCCATGTCTTTCCTAAGTTCGTATAGTTCTTCTTGTATTGCGTTTAATTTTTCTTTTGTTTCTACAATAAATTCTAAAACAGGCTTTAACTCTTCTTTCATCAGCTGTTTAATTGATTGTAAATCATTTTGATCTAACATATATTAAAAGTTTACCGTTCAAATCAAGGATAGTCAAATGTGGATAAATAACTATTTCCCTCTAAAAGACGTTGGTTTACTCTTTTTCAGATCATCTAGTGACATTGAGTTTGATTTATCAGCAGAACCACTACTTCCTGAATTTGAAGGTCGTGAGGGCCTTGTATCTCGCCGTGGCGGTCTTGAAGTCGATCTAGAAGGTTTATCAAAGCTTTTCTTCAAATCAGTGAACTCTTTTTCTACTCTTTGATCTTTTGACTCCATACCAGCTGACTGTCTTTTTGTTTTCATGTTATCTTGGAGAGCCTGCATTCGACGATAGTCTTTCAAACAGTCTTTACAGTAGACAGGTCTATTTGGATTTGGTTTGAAGTTGATCTTAGTCTTTATTCCACAACCATCACATTTCACAACTTCTAAATACTCATCCTTTTTCTCTTCAGAATCATCTTTCTGTTCACGCCATTTAGGCTTATCGACCGGATCCTTTGCGAGCACCTCAGGAGATGCGCTTTCTGTTTTTTTCTTTGCAACTTCTTTTAATTTTTCATCAATTGAATCATCTTCATCCTCTTCCTCTACGCCTTTCATTTTCGATAAGAAATCCCCTTTTCTATCAATCACCTTTTTCAATTTTTCTTCGTTTAATTTCTTTTCAAGCTTATCCAACATCGCCTCTGTTTCAACACCACTCCATCGAACAATTTTATCTTCAACAATCTCACGTTTCTTTGAGTACCTTTCTCGACTAACTTTTATTATAGTATCAGTAGAGTTCGTAATTTTACTAATCGGTGGAAGAGTAGTAGCACTGAATGGATCAGACGCAACACCATCAATCATCAATTTCAAATATATATTGTATTTAGGTAAATTAACCAGGTCTTCTTCTTCAAATGTAGGAGAATACTCCTTGACAAGGAACTGTGCATCTTCTGCACCAACTCGGAAAGTTACGATCGTTCCAACGTTACCAAAAACAGCAGGTTTCACAACCTCACCAAGCTGCTCAACGTACTGGTGCCCCATTGTCAAACAGAGATGATATTTTCTAGCCTCAGATAAAATATTTGCAAATGATTCAGTAACAAAGTTCTGAAACTCGTCTACGTACAGATAAAAATCTTTTCTGTCATCTTCTATAATATCAACACGACTCATAGCTGCTAACTGAATCTTTGTAATCATCATCGCTCCAAGTAGAGAAGCAGCATCTTCACCAATTCGCCCTTTTGACATGTTCAAAATCAAAATCTTCCCCTCATCCATGATCTGTCTCAAATTAATTGAGGATTTTACTTGACCAACAATATTTCTAATTAATGAAGTTGATAAAAACTGACCAACCTTATTTTGAATCGGAGCAATTGCTTCTGTTAAAAACTGTTGTCCATACTTTGTGAACTCATCAGTCCAGAACATCTTCACAACCGGATCTTGAATCTTCTGCACAACCTTTCTTCTGTACTCAGTATCAACAAGCATTCTATTAACACCAAGCAATGTACTATCAGGATAATCAAGTAACGCTAAAATAGTATTCCGAAGCAGATACTCGAGTCTAGGCCCCCAAGAATCAGCCCAAATTTTCTTAAACACGCCGACTAAACCAGAAGCAACTAAGTGTCTATATTTTGGTTCTACTTTTTCTAGAACATTAAAAGCAACAGGATAATCTATATCTGACGGATTAAAATAGATCACATCATTGATTCGCTCAGGTGGGATACAGTCAACTATTAATTCAGCACTATCGCCATGAGGATCAACGTGACAAAGTCCGTGACCATTTATAATATCTGAATAAACCAAATTTTCAATCAGAACAGACTTACCCATACCAGTTTTTCCAACAATATACATGTGACGACGTCTATCGTCTTCTTTAATTCCAAACTTTCTTTTCTCATTTCGAAAATTTGTGTATGCAAATGGCGTTACGTCAGTCATAAAATTATTAAGAGAAAATAAGAAGTAAAATAATATGCAATAAAATCGTACTTAAACAAATGGCAAATTACTAGGAGAGTCTTCTTCATCAGAATCACTACTCTCTTTTTCTTGTTTAACTTTTAGAGTGGGCAAAGTTTTAGTTTCGGTCTTTTCGTCTAAAACTGGAGCTTCATCAGTTTCATTGTCTTCAATGGAGAACTTATCATCAACTTCACTCTTTATCTCAACTTTTTCATTTGAAGCATTTTTTATGTCACCTGCTTTAATCTTTTGCAAAACTTCTTCTTTTCGTTTTTTATCAGATTCCCCTGTTTTGTCTATTGCAAATCGTTCCTCGAAATAATCATTATCATAATCAATCGCAGGAGTTACATCAGACTCGACGTCCATTTCAGGTGAACTTGCATCTTCCTCAAGGTCGTCAAAACCAACATCAGCGGCATCTTGATCCGTAGGCAAACCAACTGGAGCCATACTTTTTCTTGCTTCGACTTTCTTAACAAGAGGAGCTTGAACCTCAATATCAGGAAAATGAAAAACAGTTGCTAATTCCTCAGAATTTAACATGTATGGGCCCTTTCCTGTCCAGGCATTTCTATCTTTATAAGCTGTTAATATTTTATTCTTTTTCCGATCGTTTCGATAATCAACTGCCCAAATTCTAGACTGAGTTTTATTGTTTCCAGGTTTGAATGCATTTAGTTCCGTTGAAGTAAATTGTTTGATAGCACCAATAGTACCTGACACTGCCAAGCCTTTTCTAAACACTTCCTTTTTTCCGTAATAGATTATTCTACCTTTACAGTCATACATTATTTTATCAATTTTATGACCTATCGCTTCCGCTAGTGCTTGTTCGTGTGGTGGAATTTTCAACATGCTAAACTCTGCTGGCTTCTCCTCAGGTCCAAGCTCGCCACCAGTCGCCTTAAAAACTTCGTCTCCAACTCGTGAAAGCACGTCAAGCGGAGCGTTCAATATTTTATCAACTGTTGTCATCTTAGTTTTTTCTGGAATTTGCAAGATTTTCTTAATGGCTTTTTCACCAGATTTCTGCCAACCGATATCAGCTGGTGCTGCAATCATCTGAAACCAGATCTGTTCACCTTTACCGATCTTTCCCATTATTTCAAGTAACGCTGCCATAGGATCCTTAAATTCCTTGCTAGACATATCTTCAAACTCTCTATATGTTTTGATTGGAATACAGTCATCTTTTACTAAAACTAAATCAGCTCCCCACAGATTATACTCGTCATCAGGAAAAGTTGTATCAACCGCTTCCGCATAGTCTTCAACCTCTGTCAGTTCAGCCTCTGGATATTGTGAATAAATAGCTGCCTCGACTAGATCTCTAAATTGAGATGGTGTTCTAACAAGAAACTGTAGATAACCATCTATACTAACAATTTCAAAACTGAACTCTAGTTGGAATTCACCTTTAATATTTTTCTCAAACCACGCCATTGGCATATCAGCTCCAGCCAGAGCTGTAAAAATGTTCTCAACTGCCTTTGGAGTTTGATAATTATTTTTCGGAACATCAATTGCCAATAAAACATATTTTTGTTTTCCTGCGAACTTGCGAACCTGCAAAAAAACATAGTTTTTCCAAGCACCCCAAATAAAAGCAACCACAAACAAAATCCATCCACCGTTAACAAAAAAGTGCCACATTATTACATAAAATGGTTGACCACCTAGATTATCTATCCAACTTAGATCGATTTGTACAAATCCAAGATCTATAAACATAATAAGAAAAGTTGAAAGGCTTTGAAGAGATTTTTTTTAACACATCTGCTTATTGCCTATCTTTCAATTTATTATACCATAAAATTAATTAAACAAAAAGAAAAATCCTAGTTTCAACTTGGATTTTTCTTATATTGTAGGTATTTAACTTTATTTAAGACTGAATAGTCCTTCAGCAGTTTTATTAAATTTATCTTTGTTAATTAAAGTAAGATAGATTGTTGATTTATTAACTTTTCTTTGTCTTAGAACTTCTTCATAAATATCTGACTTGCTAAGAGGTTTTTCTGACTCAGTTAAAATTCTTTCAATAATATCAGCAACTGTACCGATGCTATATCCCCAATCTTTAATTGCGTAAATACCACGACCAATTAAAACGTATTTGTCATTAGCAATAAGTTCATTATGAACTGTTGCTGCACAAATGTTTTTGTGATCAAAATTCGCTTGATTAATTTTGTCCGCAATATCTCGAAAATGAAGTGGTTCATTCACTTTTTGGAAAACTAAGAAAATCTTGTCACCAAGTTTCTTTGGTTTAACAGTTTCCCAGTGAACAAGTCCCCATTTATCTAAAATGTTTTTTTCAATTGTCTGACTTGTATGAAGATAATTTTCAATAAAATCTTCAAGATTCACATTTTCATGATTTTCAAGATATTTAGCTAGACTAGAAGTAAAATCTTCAGATGCTAAATCTTTTGCAAGATTTACGATTTCATCTTTACTTTGAAGTTTTTTAGTTTCTTCAACTTTGTTGTGAACTGATTTTAATAGTTCAGCAACTTCTTGTAAGTTCAAATCGTTGATTTTCCAACTGTTTTGGAAGTTATCATGATTATGAACTTTTTCTAAGTTATCAAGCAAATTATCGAATACAAAAATATAAGCGTTTGGATGAAGGAACTCTAAATCGTGATTTGGTTTAACATAGTCATTAAGTAACTGATCTTCACGAACAATACCACCCTTTTTAGAGATAAAAGAGTTTAGGTCAGTAGCTAGAGCGCTTAAAGGTTGAGAAAAAGCTTCTTCCTTTTTTAGCTCTACTAGTTTCTTAATAGCATCACGTTCGATCTGTCTTACTCGTTCTCGAGTAATACTATAAGAATCACCAATCTTTTTTAGAGTTGATTTCTTTTCAAGATCATTAGTTAGCTGATATCGTTTCGTGATCACTTCTTGTTCACGGTCAGATAGTCTAGATAGTAAATTAACTAAAAATTCCTTGAAATCAATTGTTGCATCCTTATTATCCATAAGTATAATAACAACCGACAAGCCGGTCATCAATAAGTTATATAAGTATTAATGACATAATAATATCATCTTTTTAATAATCCGTCAAGTCTTTTTCGGGAAATAAGCTAATTTTAGCCACTTAAGGTACTGATCAACTAATAAACTCAACGATTTATTTGCCTAAATGTCAAATTTCCCTTTTACTTTACAGTTTTTTCTTAATTATGTCAACAGTTCAATCTTGATATAATATTACAGTTTGATATGCTTATACTGTGCTTCTTGATCCCCTCAATACACCCTCAAGGAGAGTAAGAATGCCTCATCATATTCACTATCTAGTAATTAGATGGCCAGCTCCTAAAAACGACAGTCTCGAAGAAGAGGCCAGCTGGATGGAGCCATATGTTCACACCTCAAAAGAAATCATCGCTTCAGGACGAGCGCAACTAGTTGCTTTAGTTTTAGAGAAAAAGATTGTAATCTTTGCCACCTTTGCAATGTACAGGGCACTGATGGCGACAAAAGGATTAAAGCTGACCACCGACACAGAATTCACTCCAGGAGAACCAGGAGATCATTTCCCCTGTTTTGAGATGACACATTCATTAGAGTACTTCGAAGAAAGAGTTTCAGAACAATTCGAATTAGTAAGAGTCGAAGAAACATAGCCCATCACATCAATGTGAAAGGGCTTTTTCATTTACTAGATATCAACTAAATTCAGATTTATGGTTTTCTTTAATTAATAAAAACAAATAAAGATCTTGTAATTACTGTTAATTTCTGATAAAATGTTCATACGTTAAAGATAATTAAGGTCCCATCGTCTAGTGGTTAGGACGCATGGTTCTCATCCATGTAACCGGGGTTCGATTCCCCGTGGGATCACCATAAACAAACAACGCTGAAATAAAAAAAACAGAAAGCTTAAATCTTCCGTTTTTTATTATCTGAAATTTTAGTCAATCCATTCCTTCTCCTGCCTAATCAATAACTCCTTAGCTGATTCAGGTTCTGCCATCAGTTTTTTAACGATTCTTTCCATACGAGAACCTTGAGAACCTTTAATTAGGATTAAATCATTATCAGTGATCAAATCAGTAATTGAATTAAGGGCTATCTTAGAATCTTCAAATTCAACACAGTTCTCTAGTCCAGCTTTTTGTGCTCCTTTAATAATCTCATTTCTAAACTGTCCAACAGCTACCAAAAGATCAAAACCATCCTCACCCACCTTTTTACCAAGATTAAAATGCTCTTTTTCGGAAATCTCACCTAATTCTAACATATCACCCAAAACGGCAACCTTTCTAGTATCATTTTCAAAATCAAGCTTCGCAACAGACTCAACTGCTTTATTTGCAGCTTCAGGTGATGAATTATAAGTGTCGTCAACAATTAAACTGTTCTTGATACCTGCAATTACATTCATTCTACCTTTTGGAGATTTATATTTTTTCAATCCAACAGAGACATCAACCAAGTTCATGCCCAAAGATAATCCAACTGCTGCGCCAATCAACGCTGAGTTCGTCTGATGAGAACCTACAACGTGTGGTAAGAAAACCGGGACAGTACTGCCCTTATATTGGATTTTGAAATTAATACCTTTAACAACTGAATCTTGTGTCTCATTTTGAAACTCTACAGCACTAACATCGGCTAATTCATTATGACCAAAAGTAACTGTCTTGGCCTTTGTTTTCTCTTGCATTGCCATGACGAGTTTATCATCAAAGTTCAAAATCGCAGTGTCTGCGTCAGTTAAACATGTTACGATCTTTCTTTTTTCTTTAGCAATGCCTTCTAAACTGCCAAAGAACTCAATATGAGTTGGACTAACTTTTGTAACCACACTCACATCTGGTTTTGCAATATCAACAAGATAACCAATGTCCCCTACTTTATCAGCACCCATTTCAAGCACAAGAACTTCTGGATAGTTACTACTTTTTATAATTAACAACTTGAAAGCTTTAATAAAAACAAACAACCAACCAAAAACAGATTTACCTCCACTCTTAGAACCAATAATCGTCAAAGGAACACCTAATTCATTATTATAATTTTTTATATTCTGCCTCGTCTTAAATTTCTCATTTAAAATCGCAAAAGTAGCCTCCTTCGCAGAAGTCTTCCCAATACTCCCCGTAATACCAACTACTTTAGGTTGATACTTCTTAATTATTTTCTTAGCAAATGTAGCTAATATTTTTTGTAGAATGAGTCGCATATTGAATACAAAATTACAAATAAGTTACGAATTTACAAATGGATTTAGAGTGCTTAATGCATTTAATCTACATTCGTAAATTTGTAAGGGATTCGTAGGTTTGTGTTCCATTAGTTTTCTTTAGGGATCTGATAATAGTCTAAAATAAACTTTGAGATCTTGCCAAAGACGTTAGCAGCTGAGTCTGCAGCATACCGCACATTTTGGACCCGGTCAAGTTTAACAATTGCTACAAACTTGGGTTCATTAAAAGGCGCGAAGCCACCAAAAGTATGAATTGTATCAGAGGTATAACCTCCTCTTTCCAAATCCGGAACTTGAGCTGTACCAGTCTTACCGGCAACTAAATATCCATCGACTTGAGCTCCTGTTGCATGACCATTTTTCACAACAGAGACGAGCATACTGGAAACAAGTTTAGCTGTCTGAGGTGAGATGACTTGACTGACAACCTGAGGTTCAGTCTGCTGAATCAACTCACCGTTTTTACTCACAATCTTTTCAACAATGTATGGTTTGATTAGTTTGCCTTCATTAGCAATCGCACTATAACCTCTTGCTAATTGAAGCGGTGTAGTAGTTATTCCCTGACCGAAAGAAGCTGTTGCTAGATAAATTGGATTACTATCATTTAGCGCACTAATATTACCAGCTGCCTCGATACACATATCAATATCAGTAATAGAACCAAAACCAAAATCATTTATATATTTTCTAAATCGTTCTAATCCAACTTGCTGCGCAGCAAAGACTGTTCCTGTGTTTAATGATTTTTCAAGAACTTGAGTCATTGTTTGCCAACCATGTGCTTTCAGATCAGAGTTTCGAATCGTATGACGAGAGATTGTAACTTCACCTGTATCATTATAACCTGTAAACGGATCCACTTCACCAGAATCAATTGCGATTGCTAATGTGAAGGGTTTAAATACAGATCCTGATTCATAACTATCCATCAAAATTTCATTATTAAAAACACCAATATCTTCTACTTCATTATATTTATTTGGATCAAATTCAGGATAGTTGCACATTGCTAAGATTCGACCAGTTTGCGGTTCCATTATAATAACTGATCCGTTTGAAGCACCGTACTGTTCAACTCCTTTTCGGAGCTCATTACAAACATAGTACTGAATAGTCTTATCAACGGTTAGATAAAGATCATTGCCATCCTCAGCTTCTCGAAAATCTCTTGACGCTGAAGCAATCAACCGCCCTCTTACATCAGTTTCACTTCGAAGAAAACCGGCTTCTCCAGCTAAAATTTTATCATAACAACCTTCCAGCCCATAAGATCCTTTCAAAATAGTACTTTCCTGATGTTTTCCAACAAAACCTATCATTTGACTCCCAGTTGAGCTCTCTGGGTAATATCTAGTGATTTCTTTAACAGAATACAGCCCATCAAGACCATACCCGTCAATCATATCCATCTCCTTATCAGACACATAATGTTTCAATGGTTCATAAGGATCATTTTCCTTTGTAATCTGCATTTTCCATTTATTAAGAGTTTCTTCATCTTCATTTAATTTTTCTTCAAGTTCAGGATCCTCAATTGCCCAGTCCGGTTCTATATTTAAATCCTCACGAGTTTGTAGTTGGAAAACTTCTTTCAAAACTTCAATCACAGCTTCAGGGTCTTCAATTTCAGTTGGCACAGTATACAGCAGATTCATTTTTTTATTCATGGCAATGGGATAGTATTCATCTTCCGTGTTTAACAATGAGCCTGCTTTATCAACTACATAAACAGTTCCTCGTTCAGGATACAGTTGTTTAAATATTTCATGTTGTCCAGAAGCAATCGCTGTATAGTAATCATGATCTGCAATCTGTAATTTAACTAGTCGAGCTGCAATAAGCAATGCCGCAATTATAAAAACACCAAACAGTATATTTACTCGATAATCTCTTGATTGCTGCTGATTACCAATATAGCTGCTGCCTCGATATTTTATTCTTTTAGTTTTTTTCACTAAAATCGACATAATTCATTATTAATAACCTAACTATTATACCAAATTTTCGACTAATTATAAAGTAATTCTTAAACGAATTATTTTCTATATTTTTGTATTTTCGCATTTATTTATTTTTTCATCTTAACAGACTTATCCACAGATTTCATACACAGGGTTCAATTTGACAAGTTAATTAATTTGAGATAGTATTGATCTTGCGCATTCCAAAATACGCTGCAGTATATCCATTCACTTTGATCAGTGTGGGAACTGATCGCATTATCAGGAGACAAGAGACATGGGGCAGAACGCATCACCAACAGGACAAAAAGGCAGAATTATCGCAAAATTCATTTGTCCACTGGGACGAATAAACGAGATTCGTCTTTTCCCAAATCAGAAACCGTCCAGACATGAGGTCATGGGACAGACTGAGACTGGCGGTTTCGACGAAGTTCACTCATTCAAAGAAATGATTTTCCCAACACGCCAAGCGATGCACGCCTCCGGCTTCACCGGCGGCCGAGTGAAGGTCGATCCATTCGCCTTCAGAAACTGACAACAACGCAGCTACAAGCACTCAAGGACCTGGTCTTAACTAGGTTCTTTTCTAATCTTGACGAATCATAAAAAAATTGTTAGTATATAACTACCGCAATTTTCAGGATTTTTTCACTAGCTACCCATGGAGGGGAAAACAGATGAACGTCAGTGTTATAAACTCCAATCGTCAAGAGTTTACGGGTGATGCAGATCTCAAAGGAATTGACAATGATCAATTCGAGATCACCCTCAAAACAGCAAATGGAGAAAGAAAATTCTCACATCTTGATGCTAGCCTGATCACCGTGAACGCAAAAAGCCTTAAAAAAGATCACCGCTTATTGAAGTTAGCTCGAGAACGTAACCCACAAACAGTTCCTGGCCATTCAGGATTTTTTGTCCAATTATCACCTCGAACCAACCTACGTTTTCCAAATATCAAACCTGAAAGAGTCGGCTTAACCTAAGCCAAACAGACAAACGAAAAACTCGCTCGAGCCACGCTCCAGCGAGTTTTATAATTGATTTATTATTTTTTCTTGCTCCAAGTTACCCCAATTTCGAATTTCCAATTTCAAATTTCGTTAAGAACCAATCAACCTTTTTCAACAACTTCTCATTATGATCTGGCTTATTATACCGCTCCAACCCTTTATCATACTTCTCTATATTAGATAAAAAGTTTCTCAACCGTCTCACCGTTGTTCGACGACAGTGTTTACCATATCCAAGCTTCTGTAGATAAAAAGCGTTTATAATCTGTTCGAACTGACCGACGACAGGGATCGCACAGTAAGGTTTTTTCAGATAAAGAGCTTCTGACATCAATGTGAATCCAGCTGTTGCTATAATCGCTTTACAACTTGCCAAATCCTGCAAGAAACCTTCATTACTTGGTTTTTTGAATAGAATGTTATCCTCTTGTCCATTTTTATCCATACCATAAACAATAAATTCATCATCCAGCTTCTTTAATTTTTTAACCAGGCCATCAAAGGTTGAAGTCACGTAAACTAAAACATGTTTACCTTTTGTTGGCTTAAGATCATAAACTTCATTTCTAATAACAGGCGAAACAGTAAAAGTGTTGTCTGTTTTCTTCTTTGATTCAAAAAAGGAAGTCACAATATAAGCTTTTGCATTTGGAGCGATAAGTTTGATAACAGCCTTTGCCGCCCAAACATCTTTTGTATACCCGACTGGCATCTGCAACTTAAAGTTTGTAATTCGATGTTGATTATCAATAGATAGAAGCGGGACCTTCCTCAATCCAGCTGCAATAGCAGTTAACGGTTCAAAATCTGTAAAAACAAAGTCTGGTTTATAATCATCAATTGCTTTAGTAATTAAATCTAGACTTCTCTTTGCTGGAACAATCTTACTTAGATTTCTAAATAAAGTTTTAACATACCTAACTTTATTTTTTTCGTACACAAATTTCAACCCAAAGATTTCAGTCACATCAAAGTCACTTTTCAAGTTTTTAGATCCTCGATCATGAGAGAAAATTTTTACTTCATGACCATTCTTTTCTAAATGCTCTAAAACCACACGAGCTCTCATACTGTGTCCTGATCCTTCTCCGGCAACGCCGTAGATTATTTTAGCCATAGGTTAGGAATAAATTACAAATAACAAAAAACAAAATACAAACAAATTATAAATTTAAAATTCCAAACAATAAAAAGTTAATCGTTATTTAGATTCTTTTTTGAATGAATTTGCCAACCCTTCGACTGCTCTAAGGATTTCGATAGGCAAAGCTACAACAACGGTGTTTGACTGATCTGAACTTAGGTCGTTAATAGATTGAAGTGTTCGTAGGTGAAGAGCTCCGTCAGCAGTAGACAAAGTTTGTGCTGCTTCTGAAAGATTAGCTGCTGCGATTTTCTCACCTTCGGCTTTAATAATAACAGCTCTTTTTTCTCGTTCTGCTTCAGCCTGTTTTGCAATTGTTCTTTCCATGTCTTCAGGTAACATTACATCTTTCAACTCAACATTATCCACTTTAATTCCCCAAGGATCAGTTGCTTTATCAACAATTTCTCGAATTCTTTCAGATAATTTTTCTCTTTCACTTAGAAGTTCATCTAATTCAGCTTCACCAACTGTATTTCTCATTGTTGTTTGAGCCAGTTGCGACACTGCGTAATAGAAGTTTTCAACTTCAAGTATTGCCTTTGAAGCGTCAGATACTTTGTAATAAATAACAGCATTTACTTCAACGGAAATATTGTCTTTTGTAATGGCTTTTTGTGATGGCACGTCAACTGCTTTGACACGCATATCAACCTTCGTCATGTTCTGAAAAATTGGAATTACAAGTCTCCATCCAGCGCTTTTTATTCCTGTAAATTTCCCCATTGTGAACATCACACCTTTTTGATACTGATTAATTTGACGTAAACTAATTAAGAGTAAAAACACAATTGCGATAACAACGATCGTTAAAAATGTTGGCATAGAGTGAGTTAGTTAATTTAGTTAAAAAAGTTAATATAGTTAAAAAAGTTTTAGTTATTAGTATCAATCTTCACATCGAATAACTACTGCCCAAACTGAGCTTGTAGGTCTTCCATCTGTTTTTGCATTTCTGTGGGATCGAACTGAGCAGAGCCACCAAATTGATTTTGTAGATCTTCAAAATCAGAAGCTGAAGGCATATTGCCTGTTTCAGGCATTGTTGGCATTTCAAAACCTGGCATCATCAGATCCATCAAGCTAAACTCCTTTGCGTCTGATGGAGCCTCGATCTCGACAGTTTCATTGTAGTTATCAATTTCAGCAGTTAATTCAACTTTCATTGTACCATCAATTGATACCATTGAGCCACCTGCGTTTATTTTATAAAGTAAATAATCTGATTTACCGATCCAGACATCCAGATCAATCTCACTCCATCTTTCAAGATTGTCCTGCAATTGAGTCAACTCCAATTCCCCCATCTCTTCCTCTTCCATGATCTTATATGATTTCACAAAGAAATCTTCCATTTCATCTTCATTTATCTTCACTGTGTAATGATATGTAGAGTGTCCGTTTACATCTTCTACTCCATGATTTTTAACAATATCAATAAAATCAACATCTTTTAGCAATTTTTTCATTTTCTTTAACTTAGCCTTATCAACATCTTCATCTGATTGCTCAGGAGCCATAGAAGTCAGAGCATTCAAATCAAATTTATACCAAGTACCTTTCAAATTATCAAAACTAGTCCCCTCTGCATCTGGAACATTATTCAATTTTACAAAAAAGTTATCATCAACAAATCGAACATTTCCATTTATATTATCATCTTTTCCGTCAATTTTAAGATCGATATCAGCTGTCACGTCGTAAACCATATTTTCATCTTTTGAACTGTCAAAATTACCACTTACATTAATCTCAATTGATCCAGGTTTCTTTTGACCAAGTAAGTTCATACTTGTGACATCGGTAAATTTACCATCTAAATTAACCTCGGCATCAAGTGAATAACTTTGCACCTCTGAAAGTTTACTAAACATCAACTTTACAACCTTTTCTGGCGATTTTTTGATACAACCACTAAGTCCAAGTACTAAAACACATACAAAAACTAATCCTCCTATAATTTTTGTCCATTTTGCCATAGGTAAATATAAGCGAGGATAAGCAAGAATGAGTAAATATAAGTATACTTTTTTTGCCTAATCCCCTCAATTTAATTTATTAACTTTCATTCCCTCAATTTTAACTCAATATCCCTGCCCGCAGTGCTACAGCGTTGCAGGCGGGCTTAATTTTAACTTAATCTCCTTCTTGTCTTTATAAAGTATACCAAAACTTACAACTTAATCAATGATAAATCATCATTAATAACAACAGGTTTCATACCTTTTATCTCCTCAGCGTAATCAAGTTCTTCCGGAATTGGATTTAACAGATAGATCCGTTTCTTCAACCAAAAAGCTAATCCCATCTCAAGTAGTGTATTTGCTCCTATATAGTTTTTAATACCCTTTTTATCATAATTCAGAACCAATATAGCATCAGACGCTGCAACTTTTTTATAATGCATCTCCATTCTATCTTTTTTTAACTGATCAAACCCACCAGGATCTTTTTTAATAAAATCAGAAATCCACTGTTTTATATCTTTTATCCCCTTTGACTTACAGTCATAAATTGTAAAAGGAATATATGGATCAAAGTCAAGCTTTTTTAAACTTTTTTCTATTTTAATCGCTTCGTCAGAAAAAGACAGACTACAGCAGACGGTTATCATCATAGAAGATTTTCTAAATCATTATTAATAACGATCGGCATCATCCCTTTAATCTCCTCAGCATAATCAAGCTCTTCCGGAATTGGATTTAACAGGTAGATCCGTTTCTTCAGCCAGAAAGCTAGTCCCATCTCAAGTAGTGTATTTGCTCCAATATAATTTCTTATACCTTTCTTATAATAATTCAAAACCAGAATCACATCCGATTGAGCAACTTTTTCAAAATGAGCTCTGATCGCCTTTTCTTTTAGGTCCCAAATCCAAGATTCATTGCCGCGACTATCATCTTTTCTAATCCTGTAATACTCCTCAACTGGAATCATCTCACCTTTATCATTAGGGACTTCATGTGGTGGAGTCAAAACTTCATACCCTAAACTTTCAAGTTCTTTCTGAACTTGTAGCATCTCTTGCCAGAATTTAATTGATAAACACAAGGTTATTTTCATATTAATTCTTTCAATCGACCTATAACAACATTAAAGTAGTCGTCCCCATGCTGCACATACAAGTCTTTCGTCTTTGCGTCTTTTAGTTCATGTATAAAGGTGTCCAAATCAATCCATTTCACTGCCTGTACTTCTGATTCTTGTAATTGTAGTTCATTAATATCGCAATCATATTTCAAAAAATACAACTGAACAAATTCTCGATTCTTATAATTATTTTCAGGTTGATAACATTCCAATTTAATCTGCTTGTATTTATCCAGTTCCTCACCTTTAACAGAAATACCAATTTCCTCTTCTAGTTCACGTGCAGCTGAAATATCAAGGTCTTCACCAACTCCAACATGACCTCCAGCTGAGATATCCCACAGTCCAGAATAGTATATATTACCGACAGTTCTTTGTTGCATTAAAATTTGTCCTTTTGAATTGTAAATCCAAACATGAGCCACTTTATGCCATGACGCATTAAAATGAGACTCTCGTTTACCACCTTGACCAATTATTTCTCCTTTTTCATTGTATATATCAATTTGTTCATCTGGCATAAGAAATAAAATACAAATTTAATATTAATTATTCATCACCGTATTTCTTTAGAAAAGCTTCTCTTTTCATTGTTGCTTTTTTGACTTCTCTTTCTTCATCAGGGAAAAACTTTGCTTTAAATTCAGCTGTGACTTCTCCTATTTCAAAACCCATCTCTTTAAACATAGTCCCATAGGTGTTCGTTGCAACCAACCAAGAAGTGCCTGTAACTGTTTCTATCGATTCATCATCTTTTACAACTTTTGCTAACTCAAACATTCCATTCAAAAACAGTTCAGGTAATTTAGCTTTTACCTCCCAAGATGGTGCTAAATGAAAATGCGCAATACCTTCACTTGCTCCATAAGAAACTCTTTCATTCAAAGGTGTGAAACCACATTCCTTCATTGAATGTAATGCTTCAACATCCTCACAGAGTACAGGATTTTTTTCTCTAAAAGCGAACACGATTGTTAAAATATCAACAACTTCATCAACATAGGCCTTTTTATCTTCGAATTCACTTGCCTTCTCTAATCGCAACATCATCTCATCAACATCAAAATCAGGATGCTCATTTGTAAAAACAGGATCACTTACAAGTCTTCTGATGCCTTCGACTATAGTTTCATAACCCGAAGGGTCTGCTTTTATCTTATCAAACAACAAACCTATATTTTCACGGAAAGACTCTTCTCTTGTTTGTTTTTGTTCTTGTTGCTGTTCAAATTTGCTCATATTTTTATATAGTTTTTCTAATTCTTCTCATCAACTCCAAATAAAACTCCAAATTATTTAACGTAGCTAATCTCTGAGCTAAAGGTTCGTCTGTTGTGAATAAATGGCGCAAATACGCTTTACTGTAGGTTCGGAGCATCTCAAACTTCGAATCAGGATTGATCGGACTCAAATCGAACTGAAATTTAGCAGCTTTGCTATTGATAGTTGTATAAAAACTTTTATCGTTCTTTTTTGTTAATGAAAGCTTTTTCTTTGTAAATAAGTAAAGTCGGCCATGCCGAGCTTCGCGAGTTGGAATAACACAATCAAACATATCAACGCCTCGTTTAACTGCTTCAACAATCTGATGAGGATAGCCGACTCCCATTAAGTATCTTGGTTTATTCTCTGGCAACTCATCACAAATATAGTCTAGAACTTTATACATCTGTTCCTCACTCTCCCCTACACTCAGTCCCCCAATTGCATATCCATCAAATCCGATCTCAACAAGATCTTCAGCACTTTTCTTTCTCAACTCTTTATCCAATCCACCCTGCACTATTCCGAACAAAAGTTCTCCATTCTCCTTTTTTTGATGGTACTTTTTACATTTCGAAGCCCATGAAGTTGTTAATTCTATAGATTTTTCTAAATACTCTTTTTTCGCTGGCAACTCAACACATTCGTCAAGTACCATCATAATATCAGAACCAATTGCCTTCTGTATCCGAATTGAGTCTTCAGGTGTCATCTGAAACTTACGTCCATCAATATGCGAACTAAATTCAACACCTTCCTCATAAATTTTTCTAATTTTACCAAGTGAAAAAACCTGAAAACCACCACTATCTGTTAAGATCGGTCCGTCCCATTTCATTAAATCATGTAAACCTCCAAGTTTCTGAATCTCCTTCTCGCCAGGACGTAACATTAAATGATAAGTGTTACTTAAAAGGATTCCTGGATCAAGCTGGTTAATATCGTCAATCGAAAGAGTTTTAACAGCCCCTTTCGTAGCGATCGGCATGAAAAATGGCGTCTTGAGTTTGCCTCGCCTTGTTTCAAGAGTTCCTGTTCGAGCTTTTTTATTCTTCGTTTTTAATTTAAAATTTTCTTTGTCCATACGTACTATAAATATTCATTTCATTTTCAAATAAATCAGCATTATACATTTCACTTATATCAGAATTAAACCAGTGAGAGACTGATTCATTACCATAAACTCTTCGAAAATGCCCAATGTCTCTAATAAGTGAATAGTATTGATCATCCTTACCGTAAGTGTAGACAATTGGTTCAGCTGGTTTAACCACTTTACCATTAACTATTAAATTAAGGTCCACTAGTTTCGATTCTAATCTATCAAGTTGACTGTTTTTCGCAACAGAAATAGCGCTCCACGGACCAAATGTCGTTATAATTGCAATAAGAGCTACGCCCATAAACACAAACTTCCAATTGAACTTTGTTCTACTGATTAAGTAATACGTTGATATTGCGATAAAAATTAATCCAAACAAAGTTACAAAATATCTTGATTCAGTTACTCCATACTCAGAAACTCGAACTCCCACTGCCATAAGCAGCAAAACAGCCATTGGAATAATTGCAATGAAAATGCCAGTAAAGAAATGTCTAGCTTTAGTTTTTACGTAATGTGTCCATGAGAAGAACATTGTGAACAAGGCAAGTCCAACAAAGGCTAGGACCATTATTCCAACAATTCCTTCTGGCCAAGTTGCTGTAAAGATGATTTTCAATGCGTAACTATAGATTATCAAGAAATATATTACAACTAATGGAAACAGTACATATTTCGCAATACTTTTTATATTTATCTTATGAAGTTTTGGTTCTTCGATATTTGTTAATTTTTTATGAACATTATTCAAAATCATTAACGGTAAACCTAATCCAAAAATAACTGATCCGAAATATGACATTATTTTGGGCACAAAGAAACTAAGTTCAAAAAGCTCATAAATTGCAAATACTGCAACTGATAAACCAATCAAAATCAAACCTGACAGGATGTAATAAATTAGTCCGTAAAAAACGACATTATACGTGAAGACTAAAAAGTCATCATGATTCCTTTTATCTAAATAGGCCGCCAAAAATGGCAAGAGCCATAGCGCTGTTCCAATAGGTAAAAAGATGTAAGAATAGACGTCTAAAAAGATATCTTCAGGCATCAAAAAAGAAACACCAACGAAAATCGCGATGGTGACTAAATTTGCAATAAGTTTATAATTAAACTTGATAGATCGACTTTCACAAAATAATCTGATTGCTACAAATACAGGAATAGACAAGATAATCAATAAAAAATAGTTCGTCAAATACTCTACTTTATCAACATTCTCAAGAGAATACATGAAAAGCACAATAAATAGCAGACAAGCTCCAATAACAAAAGGAAAACGCTTCACGGTTTGCCAAAGTTGTCTTAAAATTTGCATAAAATAGAAGTTAATTTTATATAGATAGAATAGCCTATTTTGTTCATTTTTACAAGGAAAGAGAGGTTGTTAGGTATTAGGAAGTAGGTGTGAGCTTATTAGGATATCTCGTAGGATAATTCGTAGATAAAAAGTACCCAACCATTTTACAGGCCAGGCACTTAAATATTTGAATCCCTGGTTCTAGCGTTAAATGACTACGAGCCAGAACACGACAAGCATGGGATTTTTGATATAAATAATCGCAGTTAATCTCGCTGCGCTGTTAACCAGTTAACCATTCAAACTTATCAACTAATCAACCAATAAACAAATCAACTACTTATTAATAGCAACAACCGAACCACTAGTATTTAGATAACTAATCTTATCAACTCTTACCATATTCAACATATCAATCTTTCCTTGAATAGTTCCAGCAGACTTCAATTCAACCATTCTAAGACTTAATTTTTCATTCTCTTCTTTAACTAAATCAATCTGTTGTTCTAACTCTTTTATTTCAAATCCTTTGGCAGCAATATGATTAAT
>JABHMO010000030.1 GCA_018693855.1 Candidatus Falkowiibacteriota bacterium | reverse complement strand
GCAAGCCTCAAACTGAAGCGCGGATGAACGCCGGCAGTAACTATAACTGTCCTAAGGTAGCGAAATTCCTTGTCGGGTAAGTTCCGACCTGCACGAATGGCGTAATGATGTGGAGACTGTCTCAACAATGGGCTCGGCGAAATTGCAAGACCGGTAAAGATGCCGGTTACCCGCAGCCGGACGAAAAGACCCCGTGAAGCTTTACTATAACTTGATATTGAATTAAGTATATGCATGTTCAGTATAGGTGGAAGTCCTACTTTTAGTAGGACGTCAGTGAGATACCACCCTTGTATGTTTTTAATTCTAACCTGTTCCCGTTATCCGGGAAAGGGACAGTATCTGGTGGGTAGTTTAACTGGGGCGGTTGCCTCCCAAAAAGTAACGGAGGCGTTTACAAAGGTTGGCTTGCTTCGGATGGAAACCGAGGTGAAAGTGCAAGCGCATAAGCCAGCTTTACTGCGATTCCTACAAGAAGAGCAGTTGCGAAAGCAGAAGCTAGTGATCCGACCGTACGATATAGGACGGCGGAAGCTCAACGGATAAAAGCTACTCCGGGGATAACAGGCTAGTCTGGTCCAAGAGTTCACATCGACGATCAGGTTCGGCACCTCGATGTCGGCTCGTCTCATCCTGGGGCAGGAGCATGTCCCCAGGGTTTGGCTGTTCGCCAATTAAAGAGGCACGCGAGCTGGGTTCAGAACGTCGTGAGACAGTTCGGTCTCCTATCCGCTGTGGGCGCTTGAAAATTGAGAAGATTCTTTCCTAGTACGAGAGGACCGGAAAGGACAAACCTCTAGTGCACCAGTTGTTCCACCAGGAGCATGGCTGGGTAGCTACGTTTGGTTTGGATAAACGCTGAAAGCATCTAAGCGTGAAGCCGTCTTCAAGATTAATTTTCATTATCAGACCCCTCAAAGACTATGAGGTTGATAGGCAGTAAGTGTAAGTGTAGCAATACATTGAGCTGAGCTGTACTAATCGGTCGATTGTATAACCACTATAATGTTAAGATTGTAGTGATGTTATAAGTATAAAAAAGTTTTACAATTTCGATGAAATTCTATCCAATTTGTTTGGAAGAATCATATCGTTGTTAATTCTTATAAAAATTCATTTCATATTATCCAATTAAGGATAATATTCCCGGTGCTTTTAGCGGTGGGGCCACACCTGTTTCCATCCCGAACACAGAAGTTAAGCCCACAAGCGCCGATGATACTACTCAGTGGGAAAGTAGGTCAGTGCCGGGAATATTGTCCTTAATTTTTTTGTTTATAAATAGTTGACGAAACAGCTAAATTTATATAAGATGAACCTAATATAGTTCTTTTTACCCTGTGTTTCCAACCCGTTTTCAAGGAGATGATACCATGCCGAACGATCAGTATAAAGATGAAGTGATTGATCCTGGTGACAGTGCTTCGCGATTCGCAAAAGAGATTTGTTCTCGAAGTTACGGGAACTGTCCCGCTGTTGTAGTTAGCTCTCCTGACTCTGGTGGATTTAGAGGCATGGTTAACTTTGGATATAATGATACTCTTTATCGGGAGATGGCTCATGGCGGGTTGAAGCAAACTTTTCAGAATGATGGAGCTGGTGGAAAACCGCAATTCCATGGTTTGTTAGGTGAGAAAGAAGCTTTTCGTGGGCTTGGTTGGGAAATTCTCACAATGATTCTAGATGATCTTGCTCGATCAGGACAGTTTCCTTGTGTCGTTGCAAATCAGATAGATGTTCAAGGTATAACACCTGAAAATCTGTCTCTTTTTAATGCGATGATGGAAGGGTATGGTCAAGCACTTGCTCAAGCTGGCGTGATTAATATTACCGGGGAAATAGCGGTAATGAAGCACTCTATTACTGCATTTTGTAACACCGGTGATCCTGCTGAGCTGAATTTGGCATGGAGTGGTAGCTGTGTGGGGTTGTCTCGTGAATCGATGCTGATTGATGGTTCTGCAATTCGGCCAGGAATGCCGATCGTTGGATTGCATGAGCATGGCTATCGCTGTAATGGCGGAACTTTCTTCACAAATTTGTTGCTTCTTCTTTTTGGGAACGATATCGTTGCCATGCGCAAGAATCCTGAAGCAATGAACTTTGTTCGGAAGTTGACTGCCCCATCAATCTCGTACGCAAGGATGATTTGCCAGGCAATTGGTTGGAATTATGACGGTACTGAAAATATTCATGCGCCATTGCACGGATTAATTATGGGTATCGCTCATATTACTGGGGGAGGTGTTTGGGGTAAGTTTGGTGAACTGTTGCCAGAAGGTGTTGGTGCTTGTTTGAATAATATGCCAGTGCCTCCAGAGGTTCTTCTTCAAGCGCAGCAGATGGCTAATCGTACAGATTTGTATCTTCCTGATCAACAAGCATACAGTACGTTTCATGGTGGATGTGGGATGATGGTTGTCTGTCACGATGATGAAGCAGCAGAGAGTTTATTGCGAATCTCTCGAAATCAGAATGTTGTCGCATCTGTCGTTGGGGAAACTGTTGAATCAAACAAAAGCGAAATAGTAATACATTCTCGATTTGCGGAGCAACAATTGCTTTCGTCTCTTGATATGGAATAATCACAACGAATTAAAGCGTCTCAAAGGCGCTTTTTATAATTGCAGAAAAATGACACAAATGATAAACTTAAGGATATGAAACCTCTTTATATTATTTTTGTTTTAGTTCTTCTTTGTTCTATTTTGTTTTTTTTGATTTTTGAACCTCAGTATGACAAAGAGGTTTTTGTTAATATTTTAATGCCAAGTGGGAAAGAGCTAACGTTAAAGCAATCTGAAACAATTGATCAAATCACAAAAGGATTGTCTCATGAAAAAACATTATCTGATTACGATGGGATGATTTTTGTTTTTAATCAACCTCAGACAGTTAATTTTTGGATGAAGGACATGAATTTCCCATTAGACATTCTTTATCTTGATGAAAATAAGGTCGTTGTAGAGATCTTTTCGCAAGTTCAACCATGTCAAGTCGGTAGTCCAGAAAATTGTCCAAAATTAAAGTCACAAAATAGTAATATCAAATATGTTATTGAGATACCTTCTGGTAGTTATTCTCAGTATCAAATTGAAGTAGGCAAAAAAATAACATGGTAATTTTTTTATTAATACTTTTATTGCTAATCGTTTTCATCTCTTCAGTTGCAGCTGTTCTTTTTTTGATTGGACTAATTCAATCAAGAGGTGTTCCCTATGTTCCATTAAATAAAAAACAGTTGAATAGCATAAAGAAATACGTAAATCTTAGTCAAGATGATAAACTTGTTGATTTAGGGTGTGGTGATGGAAGAGTTTTGCGACTGTTTGAAAAACAAGGTGTAAAAGATTTAGTCGGTTATGAAATAAATTTCCCGGTTTGCTGTTTAGCGTGGTTTAAGAACTTGGTTTTTAGATCAAAAGTAAAAGTTTACTACAAAAATTTCAATAAAGTTGATCTGTCAGTTTACAATAAAGCTTTTTGTTATCTATTACCAAAATATTTAGAACGAATGAAAGATAAATTAGATAAAGAGATGCAAGGTTCCACTGTTATCTCTTACGGTTTTAAGATAAAAGGGTGGCAACCAGATGATATAATTCACACTGATAAAGACAATAAACAGTTAGGCCGTATTTTTATTTATAAAATATGAAAAAAATAGCAGATTTACATATTCATTCAAAATATTCTAGAGCAACTTCTCCTCAGATGAACGTTGAGGTTTTGGATTTATGGGCGAGGAAGAAGGGGATTGATATTTTAGCTACTGGAGATTTTACGCATCCCGCATATTTGAAGGAGTTGAAAGAAAATTTAGTTGAAGATGGTTCTGGTTTGTTAACTCTTGAACGATCAACCAATCAACCAGTCAACCAGTCAACCAAGTTTATATTATCGGCTGAAATAGCGTGTATTTATAAAGATAAAGATAAGGTGAGACGACTTCATATCTGTGTGTATGCGCCTGACTTTGCTACGGTTGATAAAATTAATTGTGAACTTGAAGAACGAAAATGTAATTTGCGATCAGATGGTCGTCCGATTATTGGCATGTCAGCAAAAGATTTAGCAAAGATCTGTTTTGATGCTAATGAAAAAACTTTAGTTGTACCAGCACACGCTTGGACACCATGGTTTGCTATATTTGGATCGAAAAGTGGTTACGATAGTATGGAAGAATGTTTTGAGGAGTTAACTCCAAAGATTTATGCGATTGAAACTGGGTTGAGTTCTGATCCTGAGATGAATTGGCGGTTGTCTGTGCTGGATGATATTATGCTAATTTCAAATTCAGATGCTCATTCACCAAAAAACTTAGGTAGAGAAGCAAATGTTTTTGATCTTGAAGAAGTTACTTATGATGAGATTTATAATATATTAAAAAATAAAGATCGAAAGAAGTTTTTATATACAATAGAGTTTTATCCGCAGGAAGGGATGTATCATTTTGATGGTCATCGTGATTGTAGCTTCAGTTGTAGTCCTCAGGAGTCAAAAGAAAAACATAAAGATACTTGTCCAGTTTGTAAGAAGCCATTAGTCCTAGGTGTCGACCATCGAGTTGAAGAGTTAGCTGATCGTGAATTAGGTTTTCAACCTGATAATGTCGTCCCATACAAAAGTTTAGTCCCATTACAAGAGATAATTGCTGAGTGTATGCAGAGAGGGAAGAATACGAAGGGAGTTGAAAGTTATTATGAAGGTATGATCGAGAAAGGTGAAAGTGAATTTAATATTTTATTGAACTTAAATAGAGATGAAATAAAAAACATTTCAAATGAAATGATTGCAGAGGCGATAGATCGTGTCCGAAAAGGAAAAGTAATTGCTACTCCCGGATTTGATGGACAATATGGCGTTGTGAAAGTTTTTACTGAAGATGAAATTGATAAATACAATCCAAAACAAAATAAGTTGTTTTGATTTCCCCCTTTCATTACAGCGTTGTCCAAACCAAGTCGCTCCGGACACCTATCCGGAGTCTGGCCAATCAAAAGGCCATGCGCGTCCTGTTGAAGACTATTAATGATTTGATTTTGTTTGGTGCGTTGATCCTTCGAACTCTCGTTCGAGTTACTTATGCCGCCAAAAGTAACCAAAACCGCTGGAGGGCTAAAACTCACCCGCCTGCTACGCTATAGCATTGCGGGCAGGCTATGTTCTATTTAGCTACTTTTGTGCGTTGATTAACGACGCTTAAACAGTCGCCCCCCAGACCCCTTGGTGCATGTAATAATGTTTACTATCTAGTCAATCCAAGTACATTTGTAAATTTGTAACTTATTTGTAATTTTGTGTTCATGTGCGATTTGTTTGAATAAAAAAATTCGCCCTCCTAGGGGCGAACTTTTTTTATCTTTTCTTTCTTTTTGCTGGTTTTTTCTTAGCTACTTTTCGTTTTTTTGGAGCAGCTTTTCTTTTCTTTGGCGCTGCTTTTTTCTTTCTCTTTGGAGCAGCTTTCTTTTTAGCTACTTTCTTTTTCTTTGGAGCAGCTTTTTTCTTAGCTACTTTTCGTTTTTTTGGAGCAGCCTTTCTTTTCTTAGGCGCAGCCTTTTTCTTTCTTTTTGGAGCAGCTTTCTTCTTAGCTACCTTTTTCTTTTTTGGCGCAGCTTTTCTTTTTGCTGGTTTCTTAGCTGCCTTGCGCTTAGGTGCCGCTTTCTTTTTGGTTTTCCTTTTAATGGGCATATTTGTTTTTTCCTATTGTTCGAACAATAGGATGTTCCTTCTCAAAAATTTTTTTGTGGAGATCTCCTTTTGAAAAATTTTCGAAAAATTAATTTTTATTTTAAAAAACAATTCCACATTAGAATTATAAGTCTTTTTAAAGTAATTAACAATAGATTATGAACAATAATATTTTTTTTGTGGATAACTTAAAATTAGAAAAAATATATTTCAATTTGAAAATTGTTATTAAAAGTCAAAGCTTGACGAAACATTTGTAAAACGATAACATGAACTCGAAGTCCTGCACCTTTATAAAATAGGAGCTGTTATGGCAAACATTCTACTCGTTGTTGCTGATGCAAAACATGAACTACCGACAAGTGTTGCTCCGAACGATAATTTAAATTTTCTTGAAACAGGGATCGGGCCACAAAACACGTTTGAGATACTCGAAGCGATGTTAGTGACAAAACATTTCACTCACATTGTCTGTACAGGGTTTTGCGGCAGTGTTCGAGATGATTTACCAGTCGGAACAATTGTGATACCAACGGCTATTCGAACAGGGGATGAATCGTTGATGAAACAACATGCCGTTATCGCAGTACCAGCACGTCCACGATTGATTACAAATCTGGAAGGCTGCAGCGTCCGAGAGGGGCAAATGCATTCTTTTTCTCAAGTTGTTACCGGTCGAAAGACAGTGCATCCTGATGCCATTGCCGTTGATATGGAAATGTATTCGGTTGCCGTGTTGGCTCGACAACACGAGGTAAGTTTTATTGGCGGCAAGGTTGTTTCAGACATCGTTCCTGTTACTGAAGTTTCACCAGAGCAACAAGTTGCTCAAATTCGTCAAAACATGATGACTGCTAAACCTTTCATCTATTATTTCTGGAGTGCAGCAAAACAATTCATTCAAGATCAGTAATTCACGGTTACTGATTTTTTAATATCAAAAAAGAACCCAGCACTATTCGTTCCTCAAGTGCTGGGCAAGCCTGAATTTTTTTGGCTTGCCAAGTACCCGAACTCTTTTAAACAAATACCACCCACTTTAATAAAAAAGTGAGTGGTAATTGGTGGACCCGGCAGGAATCGAACCTGTGACCTCCTCGGTGCAAGCGAGGCGCTCTAGCCAACTGAGCTACGGGCCCATAAGTTAAATGTAAGCCTATTATAATAAAAATTCACTTAATTGTCAATTGTATATTGTTTATAAAGTAGGGAGTGGTTGCACTTGGGTATATTTAGGATAAGCCAAATAGATTTATTGAATTGGTTTGTTTTGGCGGACGTAAAAAAAGACTAAAATTAGACAAAAGTAGCGACCGTTGTTTGCTCCTATTGACAAGATTATTTATATTTGCTATATTATTAAGTCCACTATTACAGGGGGCCTTGAGTCTAAAAAGTTGGTTTACCTCTTTTTGGAACAAAATGTATCTTTTTACCTTATTTTCCATATATTTATAATATCATTCGGAAATCATAAGGTTGTATAAGTATAATAATAAAAGTCAGACCATTTGTGTCTGGTTTTTATTTTGATTAAATTTAGCATAGATATTGACAAAACTTAAATAATCTGATAATATGTGAGGTATTGTTTTTGTTCATTTTTTAACAAGGGAGGTCTGTTGTGTCAGATAAATCTACAGGCAAAAACGAAGTTGAAGTACAGTTTTTTCCTAACGAACAGGAAGGCAGGGGCATTGTTGGTCGTATTGTCTTTGATCACTTGCTTGTTGAGACAGGGAAGATGGTCTACGATTGCAATGATCCCACTGGTCATATTTGTCCTAGAAAAGGATTTTGTGATTTCTGTGAGTTCGGAGTTGCGACCGATAAAAAAGAGCAAAGAGCGGCAGATCGTTTCAAAATCGTATTTATTGACAAACGTTATCAAGGCGAAATGCCTAAAGCTGATGGTGTCCATGGTGATACCTGGTTATGTCGAGTCGAGTACGAAAAAGATAAGGAAAATCCTGGAATCGGTTTCATGTTTGTCACTCCACTTAAGAATATCAGTCGCGCTGAAAGGGAAAAAGTTCAGCGAGAAGAAAAGTTGTTTGCACCGATGTTAGTGTGTGGTTGTGAGTTAGTTGATGCTCGAAGGATCAATGCTGATCTAAAAGGATTAACGCATCTTGAATTGGTTGCTCTGCGCAAGAGAGGACCTCGAAGGCAGCTCAATATAAGTGGGGCGGCCTTCTATCAAGCTTGGTCGTTTTGGCTAGAGGAAATGATTAAAAGGAAGGCGCCCAAAGGCGATTTTTCTCGCATCTCCGGTACTCGTGAGTTCCGTTGCGGACATTGTAAAAGAGTGGAGAAAGTTTATCGCTCAGATATGCGTCATCATGAGAATGAAGGCGCTGAGTTAAAGCTTGTTTGCGAGGACTGTTTTGCTGAGCAAACGATCCCTGGAGAGGCTGTCCGTGGTGAACCAGCTTCGCAAAAGGACATTGAGGATGCAGCTGCAAAACTTTCGGAAAGATTTCAAAAATAATCATACAGGGAAGGATCATTGATCCTTCCCTTTTGCATTGACTAAAGTTTATAAATTTGTTACTTTATTATTAACAACAATAACAGCGTTTGATCATGATTATCCTCATGAGAAGCTGGTAAAAGAAAGCATATTTGCAAGTAGATTTACCCGGGGCTGCCCGTAACAGCAGATAATTAAGTGAAAGCTCAAGATGGTGTTCGTCTCGATTTCGGGACTCTTGGCATTTTGGGCATTTTTTTATAAATAAATTTTTGCATGTTTCTTTGCTGATTCGTACGATCTGCAAATAATCCGCATACCCGCAATATGAACAAAAAACCATTCCCTCAAATCGAAGAAGAGATAATGAAAAGATGGGAAGATGATCAAACTTTTGAAAAATCTATCCAAAATAGAGATGAAAAAAATCTGTACGTTTTTTATGATGGACCTCCGTTTGCAACGGGTATGCCTCATTATGGTCATCTTGTGGCTGGGACAATGAAAGATGTTGTGCCAAGATATTGGACAATGAAAGGTAAAAGAGTTGAACGAAAATGGGGATGGGACACTCATGGATTACCAATTGAAAACATGGTTGAAAAAGAGATGGATATTAGTGGACGTGAGAATATTGAAAAGTTTGGAGTTGATAAATTTAACGATGCATGTAGAAGCAAAGTCATGCTTTATGCTGATGAATGGAAAAAGGTTGTAAAAAGATTAGGTCGATGGGTTGATATGGAGAATGATTACAAAACAATGGATAAGGACTTCATGGAATCTGTCTGGTGGGTATTTAAATCAATGTTTGAAAAAGGTTATGCATATGAAGGTTACAAAAGCATGCATATCTGTCCTCATTGTGAGACAACATTGAGCAATATTGAGATTGGGCAAGGCTACAAAGATGTTAAAGATCTTTCTGTGACTTCGAAATTTGAACTTGTTGATGAACCAGGCATATTTATCTTAGCCTGGACAACAACTCCTTGGACTTTGCCTGGTAATGTTGCGTTGGCAGTTGGTGCAGAGTTGGATTATGTGAAAGTTAAGATTGAAAATGAAATATTTATTACATTGAAAGATAATCATGAATCAGTTTTAGACGGGAAAGAGTTTGAACTGTTGGGCGAGATAAAAGGAAAAGAGTTGGAAGGTAAAAAATATAAACCTTTATTTGATTTTTATGTTGATAAAGATCTAGAAAATAAAGAGAATATTTATACTGTAGTAACTGGTGACTTTGTCTCGACTGAAGAGGGAACTGGTGTGGTTCATTTAGCTCCTGCTTTTGGTGAAGATGATATGACTATTGGGAAAGAAAAGAATTTACCATTCATTCAGCATGTTAATTTGAATGGAAAGTTTGTTGACGCTGTAACTCCTTGGGCAGGTATTGAAGTGAAGCCAACAGAAGATCCAACAAGTACGGATGTTTTGATAATTAAGTATTTAGCTGGCAGATCTTTGTTGTTTTCAAAAGAGAAATACGAACACAGTTACCCTCACTGTTGGCGTTGCGATAGTCCGTTGTTGAATTACGCAACTAGTTCATGGTTTTTTGCTGTTGAGAAAATTAAAAATGAACTGTTGAAAAATGCAAAAGAAATTAATTGGGTGCCAGCGCATATAAAAAAAGGCCGGTTTGGAAATTGGCTTGAAGGTGCGCATGACTGGTCAATCTCTAGAAGTCGATTTTGGGGTAATCCAATGCCTGTTTGGAAATGTGATAAATGTAATGAAACAAAAGTTTTAGGCAGTTCTGAGGAATTAGAAAAATTATCAGGCGAAAAAGTGTCTGATTTACATAAACATTTTGTTGATAAATTAAGTTTTCAATGTGATAAATGTGATGGAACAATGAACCGTATTCCTGAAGTGTTTGACTGTTGGGTTGAGAGTGCTTCAATGCCT
>JABHMO010000029.1 GCA_018693855.1 Candidatus Falkowiibacteriota bacterium | reverse complement strand
TTATCCCGCCGTGGGAGCAGCGGGATAATATTATTTTAACAGTTCTCTGAAGTACCATTTTATTAATTCTCTAGCCCGCCCGCAACGCTGAGCGTAGCACTGCGGGCGGGCTGTTTTATTTTTCATAGTTAAACATTCATTGTTAAATCTTCCCAAAATGACTTTATATTTGTTCTGTAAAATGCCTTTATTTTTCTTTTTGACATAAATCGCAATGAGGCTAAACGAGGCTAGATGAGGCTATTGAGATAATAGACTAATAGCTAACTTCGCTAGTCCAATATAATTTTTATTTTATGTTAATGAGAAATTATGTGACCATGCTTGCCTTTAGACTCGTTTACTGAAAAATTTTTCTCCCAACTGCCTTTCGTCAAAGCAATCGATATATACTTCGTAAAATTTTTCAATTCGTATCCCAAAGCGTCACATAATTTCTCGTTTAACGTATAATTGATAAGATCAATAAACTAGTTTTCCAACAGGCATGCGATCATGCCCGGTCAATTGAATAAATTCTTGATTGGCTTTTTCTGTTACGAGATAAACTCTTGTAATATTATGAAAACGGACCTTAATTCCAGTTAAACCTTGAGGGGTTTTGAACCATTTTTTCTTTTCGTATCCCATACTTGCCGGTATCCAGACTTTTTGAGGTTTGAGATAGTCCCATCTGCCATCACGCAATGATTCAAGTTTTGCCCAACCTGTTTTTGGGATTTTCACAGATCCATCTCTATTCCCCCAATCGTAGAGATGAATTTCGCCATCTTCTTCTACTGGTAGGAAAGGTCGTTTCTGCCAAAAATAGATCTGCAAACTGTCGCCTTTTCTTTGCTTATCAAACTCATCGGGCGTATAAAAACGGTCCAATTCTTTTCTATTTATATTATCGATATGAAATGATAGTCCTGCACACATAGAATCGCAATGAGGCTAAACGAGGCTAAATGAGGCTAGTTTAGACACTCAATCAAATTTTAAATTTACGCGAACTTACGGATGATGGCTCGGACGACGCCTTGGATGGCAACGTCTTTGCAGTAGATTGGTTTCATTGTTGCGTTAGCTGGTTGAAGCCGAATTCTGGTTGCTTCTTTATAGAATTTTTTCAAAGTAGCATAGGCATTATTAAGAAGGGCAACTACTACATCTCCATTTTGTGGGAAATGATTTCGTTCAACGATCACGTAGTCTCCATCAAAGATACCTTCATCAATCATTGACTCACCTTTTACTTTCAGAACATAAGAACTGTCATCAGTTACTAAATCAGCAGGCACAGCCATTGTTTCATTTTGCATGACAGCCTCAATTGGTTGACCAGCCGTAATAAGACCTGCCAAAGGCAACTCAATTGCCTTACAAAGACTCATTACCTTATTAGTTATCTCTAGGCATCGAGGTGTTTCACCGTCAGCGTTCAGAAATCCTTTTTCACGAAGAGCTTGTACATGTTGATGCACTGTTGCAGGAGATGATAGTCCTACACCTTCGGCAATTTCCCTGAAACTAGGGGAATAATCATTATCTTTAACAAAACCCGTAATAAATCGAAGTATTTCACTTTGTCTTTTTGTTAGTTCGCTCATATTTTTAGGTGTTAGGTAATTAGGTAGTTAGATTGTTAGGATTATACAAGCAATGAACGAAGCATTTTGCCGGTATCGTCGTTAGTTGAAAGTAATCGAGTGTATTCGATTTCGTCGATTAGGCCGACTTCATAGAAAGTAGTAATTTGTTTTGCTGTTCTTAAGTTTTTGTTTTTCATAGGAGTAAAAGTAAATTTAGTAAATAGAGTGAATATAGTAAATATTGATAGACTAGAAACTCTTAAATAATCGTTACGTGTTACGTGCTATGTGATACGTGACAATGTTCGCTTCTTGTTCGCTTTATATACTCATTATACCGAACAGAATGCGAACGTCAAGATTTTCACCTGTGGATAAGTACGCATCGACAAAAACATCATCACAGTCTTAACGTTCCATGCTCTGATGATGACATAAATCCCAAATAGCAAGCACCAAATTAAAAACAAATATCAAATTTCAAATATTAATTTCCAAACTATTTAAAGTTTATGATTTTGGTTATTGTAATTTGTTTGTAATTTGGTACTTGTATTTTGTTATTTAAACCGTCTTTAACGCATAAACATAAAAGTAACCCGACACGATTCAATCAAACAAAAAATAGAGCTAGTGCCCTATTTTTTAGTATTGAGAAAAAATTTATTGAGCTGATGGTATTGTTGGCGGAGTTGGGTTTGACGGTGCAACAGTATTCTTTTCGAAAGCTAATAGAGCCAGAATGACAAAGTTAACAATTGGTAATATCATTAAAATTGTCCACCAACCTGGTTTACCAAGTTCTTTCATTAAATAATAAACTACCATTATACCAATCACCATGTTAACGAATGGAATAAACATCAAAATAACCCACCAAAGCGGTTTTTTAACCATCTGAAGCATCAGAATCATATTCAGAATCGGAATAAAAGCAAACCAAGGTGTCCCTCTTTTTAATTTAACAGCGATTCGGAAATAGCAATATGCTGTAAAAAGATAAATTACAATCCATGCTAATGTCCATAAACCGCCTCCAAATGTTTCCTCCATAAAATTTATTGTTATTTATTAATTATTTATCAATTTCCTCAAAGAAAGTCTTTTCTTTCTCCAAAAACTTATTCCATTGATCTTCAGTTGCGCCTGAAGCCAAGAATTTTCTTTTTAATTCAAAGCAATGACAGAAATTATCAAACAAAGACGGGAATTTTTCTAACAGATTCAAAATCTTTTCAAATTGAGGTTGAGCCGCAATAGACTCAAAAAACTGCCGCAACAAATCCCTAGCTTCGTCGGTCAAGTCCGAGCCGTCAAGTAAATTGTTTATTCTAAGTAATTGTTCGTCTGTCATACAACACTTACGTATACCTAAAGTTCTCCTTTTAATAATAAAATAACCACGCTTACCAGATACACGTTTTTCATTAAACTCCACTCGAACCTTCATCAAGCCAATGAATGAAAATTCGAACAGAGGGAAATTAACACTCTATACAAATTTAACTAATACCAACGTCCCATAACCAAACAAATACTGTAATCAGATGTAGCCAAAAACGTCCTTTTCTTAATACTTTTTATAATTTATTTTTTGATTTGATCTAAGTATTTCTGAACCGTTGGCCACTCCGCATGTCTGTTTCCGTTAACATTGTCAAATTCTTCATTCATAGCACCTAAATCGTCCCCTTGAACTTCAACGACCACACCAAGTTGCTCTGCATCAGGAAAATACTTGACTAAATCGAAATTACCGTTTGAATCTGAATATCCCTGTTGTATCAAATCAAGTGAGGACGTTCCCATGTTAATGAGATATACTTTCCCATCTTTCTTGACTAATATAACTCCCCATGACTCATTAAGAGAGTCCACCTGAATTTTCTCTTTGTCGAGTACTTCTGTACCCATTTCTGTTGGTTTTTCCATAGTTTATAGATTAATTATAAATCGTTAAATATAGTTATATAATAAGTTATGTCGACCTCTAAGCCAAATTACAAAAAAATCTAAAACATAATAATAATTCTGGCTATTCTACATGACATTTTAATGTATTAGTTCTATCCAGCTATTAGCTAAAGCAACAATCTCATTTCGCTGAGATTCAGGGACATCAAGCAATTGTTCGTCTGTCATACTTCTTGTTTATTCATTTTTGCCAATCTATCATTAGCTAAATCTGACAATGTAAAAAATTGCTTTCGTCCATCTTGACGAAGTTCTTGTAATGCTCTTTTTAAGGCAGGCATTCTGTGTTCCCACATCTCTCTTTCAACTTGTTCGCTACTTGCATTACTTGGAACAACTTCCTGAGGAAGATTCTCAAAACTTGCCATATTTTATTTCGATTATTTATTATATAAATTATAGAGGAAATTTGCGTCAATTGCAAGAATAAATACTAACATGTACAAACAATTAAAGTTTTTAAAAGAAAAGCGCGCCTCCGAAAGTCGGAGACGAGCTATGATGATCGCGGCCAAGAAGGGTCCGAGGAAGTTGATCTAAGTGTTCTATAGACACCAAATAATCGGATCAACGGACTTTGTCTTGAGAGATCCAGCTATATGGGCTGGCCCGCAAATCTCGAAGATACATTCTTAATGGAAGGGTTGCAAAAGCCCCGCCATCCCTCTGACGGCTCAGGTCTACGACCCAAGTAAGAAGAGTACAAATGTGATGGCCCCGAAGGACTGCGCAAATGGAGTCTTGGCTCCCCACTCGCCATTTCGAACCTAGCACACCGTAGCCGGTGTAAGTTCAAGAGGAATGGTACCTCCCCCCCTCGCATAGACACATTCTAGTACAGAACTTACTTTATGTCAAGGATAAGAAACATTTAACACTTGACATTTGACTTGAAAATCACAATTAATAAATAAAAAGAAAAGCGCGCCCTCGAAGAAGAGGACGAGCTTGGATAATCGGTCGGAATGTCGGAAATCGTGCGAATAGCTGTATAGATGGCCGTTTGGACCAATACAGGCGTCAAGCATGATTTCCGACGTATTCTTGGTGGCGTTTACGAAAACCAAGAATACACTTCTCCTAGATGATCAAGTTGACCCGAAAGTTCGATCACTCTCCACCACAAAGGGCTTCTTAGAACGTCACGACTCTTCCGACTAAATCACCGTTCACATCTCTCGTTGATGCTCTCCCGCGAGGAGAAGCGCAACTTTTAGCTCGCGTTCGGTCCTCCCGAAACAAGCCCGCACAGTCCGACAACTGCACATTTTTTTGCCAGTCCGGAGTTTCGTCAATATTCTCGGACTTCCAGGCAAGGAGGTCGTTGCCACCTCCGGATAAAGATATATTAGCTAATTGTTTGTTTTATGTCAATAGTAAAAAACATTTGACATTTAACACTTAACTTTTGACAAAAACGACTGATCAGTAAATCAAGTATTCTCCCCCCACCTCGACAAACCTTAACCTTTCAGCTCATCCGTCAAATCAGACAACTTCTTAAGCGCTTCCATGGGAGTTAAGTTATTCACGTCGACTTTCTTCAGATTGTCTGTGACTTCTTTTTCTTTGGGGGTTAGATTAAGGGGCAAAGTCCCTTGCTGGACTTCTTTTTTATTGTTATTTAAAGCTGTTTTTGATTCTAGGTTTTGCAATATTTGAGATGCTTTGTTGATTAATTCATCAGGCAATCCTGCTAATTTGGCAACTTCAATTCCATAACTTTGCGAACTAGCACCTTTGACGATCTTGTGTAGAAAAACGACCTTGCCTTCATTCTCACTAACTGCGACACAGTAGTTATCAGCTCTATCGAGTTTATCAATCACATCAGTGAGTTCATGGTAATGAGTCGCGAATAAAGTCTTGGCACCGACATTATTATGAATATAATCTATCATTGCCCAAGCAATACTAACTCCATCATAAGTCGAAGTACCTCGACCTAGTTCATCTAGAATTATCAGTGAATCTTTTGTTGCATTATTAATAATATTAGCAGCTTCCTGCATCTCAGCCATAAAAGTAGAGATCCCTTGTGCTAAATTATCAGAAGCGCCAACTCTAGTAAAAATCCGATCAACAATAGAGATCTGAGCTGCCTTGGCAGGTACAAATGAACCAATCTGAGACATCAGACAGATCAGAGCAGTCTGTCGCAGAAAACTAGACTTACCACTCATATTTGGACCAGTCAGAAGTAGAAGTTCCTGCTTATCATGATTCAACTCCAAATCATTTGGGATATACATCTCTTTTTGAAATTTTTCAATCACTGGATGCCGACCGTCTTTAATCACAACTTCCCCACCCTGAGCGATCTGAGGCATGACGTAGCTGTTCTCATTAGCAATAATCGAGAATGAAAGCAAAACATCAATCTGAGCAATAATATCAGCTGTTTTCGCAATTGATTCAAAAAAGGTCATAACTTTCTCAACAGCTTCTAAAAATATCTGATGTTCAATTTTATGAATCTCGTCTTCAGCATTTAGAATCTTTTCTTCATACTCTTTTAGCTCTGGCGTAACGAATCGCTCTGCATTAACAAGCGTCTGTTTTCTAATATAGTCCTCTGGCACTTGATCAAGATTTGATTTGCTAATTTCAAGATAATAACCAAAAACTCTGTTATATTTAACTTTCATTGAAGTAATTCCTGTCCGTTCCACTTCCTTAGCTTGAAATTCGTTCAGCCAACTTTTACCGCCCTTAGAAATCTCTCGCAGTTCATCAAGTTTCTTATTAAAACCATCATTAATCATACCGCCCTCAGTAATCAAAGTTGGAGGATCGTCAACAAAAACAGTATTCAAATAATCAATCAACTCTGTATGATCTGGTAGTTGTGAAACAAAGTTTTTAATCATCAAAGCGTCGCAACTACTAACTAGCTCCTTAATCTCTGGAATTAACTGCAAACTTGATCGCAAAGCAACTAGTTCTCGAGCATTTGTTCTATTACAACTGATTCTTGCAACTAGCCGTTCCAAATCAGCGACCTGTTTCAACTTTTCAGCAAGATTTTTTATTAATGTATGATCATTCCGAAATTTATCAACAACTTCATGACGTTGTGCAATTTTTTCTGATTTAAGTAATGGAGCAAGTAACCATTTTCGCAACATTCGCCCGCCCATATTTGTAATTGTTCGATCAAGTACGCTAAGTAGACTTCCTTCATACTCGCCCGTTGAACTGAGGAAGAACAGCTCTAAATTCCGAATAGTTGCCTCATCTAGAGCCATGCAATCGTCAAATCTATATCGCATTATTTTATTAATATGTTTTAACTCACTTTTTTGCGTTTCTTTCAAATATCGCACCAAAGCACCAGAAGCCTCAATTGCAACTTTCATCTTTTCAACACCAAAACTGTTCAAATTCTGAGTTTGGAAATGGTTTGTCAAAACCTTATAAGCTTTTTCAAAGTTTGGAAGCTGAAAAATGTTTTTATTACGCAATTCGTTTAAAAACTCTTCTTGATCTTCATTTTTCGATAAAGATTCAGGTAAAATTATTTCCGAGTAATCCAATCGAAACAGTTCATTTTTCAATAAATTAAAATCAGCAATCTCTGCGACCTTAAACTCTCCCGTTGTTAAATCAGCCACAGCCAGTCCCCAGATATTTTTTTGTAAATAAAGACTGACGATAAAGTTATTGTTTTTATTCTCAAGAGTATTATCATCAAGAGTTGTCCCAGGAGTTATCACTCGAGTTACTTCACGTTTCACAATTCCTGGTAATGTAGGGTCGCTAACTTGGTCACAGATCGCAACACGTTGATTGGCTTTCAGCAGTTTTGATAAATAATTATTAAGAGCATGATGAGGAATACCGCACATTGGTGTTTCATTCGGAGTATTTTTATTTCTAGCAGTTAATACAATATTTAGAATACGCGAAGCTTTTTTAGCATCCTCACCAAACATCTCATAAAAATCACCCATCCGAAAAAGCAGCAACTCATTTGGATGCTGATCCTTTATTTCGTAGAACTGTTTGAACATGGGAGTTAGTTCGGGCATAAATAAATACGGATATACGGATGCATACTAATAATACGGATACTGATTGGTTAATTAAATCAGTATCATTCGTATTCATCCGTATATCCGCATCACTATTACATTCTATCAAAAATAATTCAAAAGTTAAACTTGACAAAAGATTAGTTTCTTGTTAATCTGGTGCTACCCTTTATCACCGAGGAAGAAAGAGAACTAACATGTCGGAAATGGAAGATTCAGGACTTAAACTTCTCATCGAAAACAACCTCCTAGGGCTTCAAGGTCTACGCACGCTAGTGAATGGAATCAGAGCTGCCAAAGGAGATACGTCCACACTAGCCGCCTTCATCGCAGATCCAGAGCTACAAGAAAAAGTCGGAAGATATCTTGTAAGGGAAGTAAAAAAGAAAGAAAGAGCAAAAGCGGCGCAGGAGAAAAGGGCGGCAAGAAAAGCCCCGACAGTACCGAAGAAAAAGAAAAAGCCACAACCAATCAGATAGGACGTTTTTCTCTCAAACAAAAGACCGCTCGGAGCATTCCGTGCGGTTTTGATATTGACAAAAAATTCATTTCTTGTTAATCTATAGCAACTTGTTCATTTTGTGTCTCGAACTTTCTCTCAGCAAGAAGGAAGAATCAATGACCTCCAAGTCTTCTAAAAAATCAGCTCCTGGTCTTCTACTGGCATTCACGATAGTTGGACATCGAGTGCTTAAGAGAATCATCAATGCAGTTCACCGCGCTGGCGGAGACGATGCTGTCATTGCTGGTCTATTGAAGAAACCTAGACTCATTGAAAAAATCGCTGGGCTGATAATGGAACATGGGCAATATAAAAAGTTTCCAAGCATAACACACTGTCCAGAGTTGATCCCTCGAGGTTCAAAAATTAAAAAAGACGTTCCAGAAGGAAAGTTCCAAGATATTACATACATATTTTTGAATGAACCACGAGGCGAAATTAGAGAGAAAGAACTAAAACAACACCTGGAAACTTACAGTGCACATCTAGGACTCAGTGATGCAGCGCGTATTATCGGAAAAGGGAAAAAAGGAACATCATTCCTAGATCATACCAGAGCTGGTTGGATTTTAATTTTTCCGGGAACAGTTGTTACGAACGCTGATAATATTCCATGTATACCAGTCATCAGATGCCTACGTGGAAAACGATTCAGTATCAGCTTTGAACCGCTAAACATTGATCGAAACGATGGACTTCACTACCTCGTCCGTCCGAAAGTGGTATAATCTAACATCAACCAAACAAAAATCCCCACGGACTCATCCGTTGGGATTTTATAATACTGAAATTACGTTTATTGTCTTGGCATTTTTGGTTCTTCCTCACTTGGTTCTTCTCCACCATCACCAAAACCACCTTCCTCTTCTTCATCGTCTTCGTCCTCTGGTCCCGTAGCCTCTTCTGGTTCCATCATTTCGGCTGACTTTGTATTTGCATCCTCTAACTCTTGTTTAGCTTCTTCACTCATTCCTTTCACTGGAGGTTTTTCTTGTACTTCTTCTGCCGGAGGTGTAGGTTCTTCTTTTTTATTACCGCCTGAAAATAAATTTGTAAGCCATTCCATATTATGAATTTTACTAATTTACAGATATTGCAAACAACAACTAAATCATTTGCAAAATTGATAATTATGTAAACTTAATTGTTAATTAAAGCGTAGCAGGTATCGTATATTTAGACAAGCCTTTCGTCCCCAACCACAGGGTCTTTTTGTTTAAGTTTAGGTAATTATTCACATCATTTAACGTCCACTTTACTATAGAAGTATATAGAAATAATTTAAAAGCCCCACGCGTGTTATGCTAGGGCCTTATTAATGATAACTATTCACAAAAATCAGGGATTATTTCAGAAGCAAGGCCCAAACCTTCCCATTCTTCATTATCGTGTTCTCTTTGAAAATAAATTCCCGTATCACCCCAACAAGCAATAATATGCTGAGGAGAATCACTACAATTACGAGTGACAATAGTTCCCGTACTTACAGGATCCTGAAACAATTTTTCATTCTGTTTTAGGAAAAAAAGAACCATACCATAGACAATTGCTCCAACCGTTGACGCACATTCGCTAAAATCGAGCAAACTCTTTTTTGCTTCAAAACTAAGTCCTCCTCGTTCGAGAATTGATTTTGGATGTCGTTTCTTTCTGATCAATCTCCAAGTAGGGGATCTTTCTTCTCGGACAGAATCTTCATCTTCGTCACCATCAAAAAGACATGCCCCGCCGAATTCATCGAAATATACTCCATCCATGAACAAATCATAATTATTTTCTCTCGCACAAACTTGAAGAATGCTCAATCCCAAATCTGCCACCAAAACATGAGTTTCTTTGAGGCTTTCGAGCTGCTCCCTTGAAAAAGGAAGCCTAGCAAGAGCATTAACTTGCTCCTCGGTAAAAACAGTTGAAAAATATTTGAAGACTTCAGGCAACCCCAGAAAATTGCTTCCAAAAATCTCTCGAGCTTGCTTTTGACTTTCAGTTTCAACTACGGTTAATTCCATTCCCGGCATCGTGCCTTGATTTTTCCAAAACATCATTACCCGTTCTCTTAATTTTGGATCATTGATCACGGCCTGTGCATCTTGAAGTGTCAATCCTAATTTTAACAAATGATGCATGCACTGACTTGTACAAGCAACAACCTTCGCTGCGTCTTGGCTAGCAATAGTCTGATCGGACATTGCGGCCTCCTTCTGGAATAATCTCCCGAAGCACCTCGGGTAGGCTGCGGCCTCGAAATGAGGCTAGCATTTTGTCAATCAAATAAATTGATTAATAAAATGATAGACTCATAATAGTTCAGATTAACTTGTCCCAAAAAAAAAGTCAACCATAAGGCTGACTTATTATCTATTTTTAGGTAATTATTCGGTTCATTAAATAGCAATTTTATTACAAAGATCAAAACTATAATCAAAAAGCCCTAAGCGTGTGTGCTCGGGGCTTGAATACCAGTTTTACTGTTCTTTATCGGGCCTACGACCGTAGGCATATCCGTTATGATCAGGGTATGTACGCACTTTATAATCCGCATCGTTCACAAAATGCCAGTATAGGCAATCCTCAACATATTCAGCTAGATTACAGTAATATACATAGACAGAATGACTCTCAACTAGTTCAAAAGGTATAAATGAAATTTCGTCAAACTGCCCACCACCTCGAACTAATAGAGAAAGCAACGTCGCATAGACTAGTTCTCTAAGTTCTGGGGAGAATGATTTCGGAGGCAACGTATGCCCCTGTCGTTCCAACATCGAACTTCTCACAACTCCTGTACCAATCAACCTCCAACCAATCTCACCTTTCTCATTATCAACACGACTATTCCTGCCACTAACTAGCGCCGATGAATCTTCATTTAAACCACTCCCATGGGCTTTTTGACTTAGTTGATTTAGAGATGTTCCAAAATCAGCTACCAAGACATGCGTTGTAGAACATTCCTGAAGAGTCGCGTCTGTAAACGGAATTTCTGCTAGAGCCTCAATTTGAGATTGTATTATCTCACAACCCAAGGCCTGGTGAACTTCAGGAATCCCAAAAAATCTATCGCCCATGATGTTCCTGGCTCTTTGATGCTCAGGCGACTCTCTAAAATCAAATGGATTAACAGCGACTTTTCCTTTGTTCATCCAAAAATGCACCAAACGTCTACGAAAAAGAGAGTTCTCAATCGCAAACTGCAAATCCTTTTGAGTTAAGCCACTTTCTTCAAGTGCTTTGTGCAAACTGGTAGCTTTTTCTAAAACGTCAGCAAGGCTAACTTCCGCAGGTGTTACTTTTGGAAAACTAGATGCGCGAACACTGCCTGGCTGCAGAGAAGCTTTATTTTGCCAAAAATGAACTAAGTCTTTACGAAAACCAGGCTCATTAGTTGCCCAACCAATTGCTTCTTCGCTCAAGCCTTCTTGTTGTAAAAGCCTATGCAGTTTTGCGATTTGTCCGAGCATTTGAGCGAGGGTGGCGATGTTTGACATCGGAGGCCTCCTTGAAATGAACACCCGAAATACCTCGGGTAAGTTGTGGTCTCAAAATAAGACCAGCATTTTATCAATCAAATATCATGATTAACAAAATACTAGACTCATAATAGTTCAGATTAACTTGTCCAAAACAAAAAGTCAACCGCAAAGCTGACTTATTATCTATTTTTAGGTAATTATTCACACTCTTCAACTGCCTCCTCACAGTCCCCACAAGAACAAAACAGCTTAGAGCACTCTAGATTAGAGCATTCTTCATTTTGACAGGAAGCGTTGCAGATTTCTTGATCAACAGGCTCAGGACTGGCGTTTGTGATTGGTTGATCGGTGGTAGTGCAGCCTGTTAAAAAAATAAGCATGATTAATATTGTAATGGTATATTTCATAAGTTTGTGTCGAGAACAGAGGTTTAAATAACAAATAGCAAATAACAAAATACAAACAAATAACAAGGACCAAATATTAAATTACAAATTTCAAATATAGTTCCGTAACCCTGATTTGTTTTAGATTTGGTATTTCTAATTTAAAATTTGTAATTTGTTTGTATTTTGTTATTTGCTATTTGTAATTTTCTGCGAAGTTATTCCAAAACAGCTTTAATCCTTCGAACTCCAGCTGAAGAGGCTTTTTCTTTTTTAATTTTGAAGTGACCTAACTCGCCTGTTCTTTTCGCGTGCGGTCCTCCACACATTTCGCAAGAAATTTCATCGATGCTGTAAACCTTCACTTGATCACCGTATTTATCTTCAAATAGACCTATCGCGCCTTTATTTTTTGCTTCGTCAAATGAAAGCTCTTCACAGTTAACTTCGTAATCAGCTTTGATCCACTCATTAACCAATTTTTCAACTTCCTGTTTCTGTTCATCCGTTAATTTCTCATCATGAGTAAAATCAAAACGAAGTCGCTCCGTTGTGATATTACTACCTTTTTGCGCCACATGATCTCCTAAAACTTTTCGCAGAGCGGCTTGAAGAAGATGAGTCGCAGTATGAAGTCTAGCAGTTTCTTCACCGCTGTCTGCTAATCCACCTTTAAATTTTTGTTCTGATCCTTTCTTAGAAGCCTCTTGATGTTTTTTCATTTCTTTCTCAAACTCAACCTCATCAATAGTCACACCTTTCTCAGCAGCTAACTCTTGAGTCATTTCCAAAGGAAATCCGTATGTTGAAAACAAAATAAAAGCTTCAGCTCCAGAGATTTTATTATCTGAACTCATTTTTTCAAATTCTTTTAACCCTTTTTCTAATGTTTTAGCGAACTTTTCTTCTTCTGCCTTTAATTGATTAAGAACATTGTCATGATTTTCTTTTACATCATCATAAACAGCGCTCATTTGAACAAGTACAACTTCAGCCACTTCGTGAGTAAACGCTTTATCAATCCCAAGGATTTTACCGAATCGAACAGCTCTTCTAATTAGACGACGAACAATATAACCTTGATCCAAATTACTTGGAGCGATTCCATTTCTATCTCCCATTATCATAACCGCACTTCTAATATGATCGGCAACAATTCTAAATTCTCGTTTTTTATCAGAATATTTTAATCCAGTTATCTCTTCAATTTTTTTAATTATCGGAACATAAATATCAATCTGATAAAGATCGTCAATTCCATTCAAAACAGCCACTGTCCTCTCCAATCCCATACCAGTATCAACATTTTTCTGTTTTAGAGGTTCGTATCCTTTGTCAGTTTTATTAAACTGCATGAAAACATTGTTCCAGATTTCAATCCAAGTATCATCTTCTGGATCAAATTTCTCAGGAGCAGGTTCATCACTTGCCCAATAAAAGATTTCAGTATCAGGACCTTGAGGTCCTGGATTTTTACCACCAGCGGGCCACCAGTTTTCTTCTTTGTTAAGTGCTTGGATTCGATCACTTAAAACACCATGAGATTTCCAAAACTCAGCAGATTCTACGTCTTTATCCGCATCATCATCTCCCTCAAAAACAGTGAAAGCTAGTTTTTCTATTGGAATATTAAGTTCTTTAGTTAAAAACTCAAAAGACATCTCAATTGATTCTTTCTTAAAATAATCCCCCAAACTCCAATTACCAAGCATCTCAAAAAAAGTTCCATGCGTGTTATCACCAACTTCATCAATATCCCCTGTTCGCACACATTTCTGAACACTTGCAAGAGTTGTCCCAGCAGGATGTTTTTCTCCCATTAGATAAGGTACGAGTGGATGCATTCCAGCTGTTGAAAATAAAACACTTGGATCATTTTCCGGAATCAAAGAAGCAGACGGGATTATAGCGTGTCCTTTTGATTTGAAAAAGTTTAGATATTTTTGTCGTAGTTCGTTTGTAGTCATATATTACAAATTACGAATTATTACAAATATACAAATCTGATTAACATTATCTATCTCCATTTGTAAATTTGTAACCAATTTGTAATTTTGTGTTCAATATTATAATTTTACCGTAATTTATCATTTTTTGCAATTAAAAAAGCCAGCAACTAATAGCCGCTAGCTTAAATTATAGTTATTAGACAAAATATTTCACAGCCAGATCTTTCGTTCTTGTAAATGCCACTAAATCACCCGCGGCATTAGCTGGAATATCTCGCACTTCTCTTGCAACTGATCTTGCTATATGAGTGAACTCTCGAGGAATTCTCTCTGCCTCTCGACACATAGCGTCATAACAGAGTATAACGAAAGACAAATATTTGAATTTCGTATTCTCTGAATACTTTCGTTCACCAGACAAGTAGCCTTTTACCAGTTGCAACGTTTCAATCGCCTTTGTGAACTCAGAAAGCTTGATACAACACAAGGTGTAATGCAAACAATTATTGGGGTGGTGAAACCCCATTGCTGCAAAAACTTTCTTGGCAAGCTGAAGCTCCAGATTATGACGCAATTTTTCTCCAATACTGAACCAAGCCGGAGTAGGCGCAATCTTTTTGTTCTGAACAGCCAAGTGCAAATAATACCTAATGTCGCCGATCTCCCCCAATTCAAGCGCAACAGAAATCAAATCAGTATACATGTTTTGCTTTGGTTTTTCCGTTCTATCAAACCGAGCCTTTAATTTGGGGTAAACTTCACGAGAACGCCCTTGCAACGTCGCCAATCTGATTTCGAAATTTTCAACTGTATCTCTCTGATTTTGATAAAGTTGAAACTCTTTTAGACGAACTATGGATCGCTCTATTTCATTACAAATCTCACCTATAAGTTCCGGGGAGAACTCATGTTTATTCCAAGTGTAATTAAATAAAGAATAGAGCAATGTTATCAATGACAAAGGATTTTCATTTATAGCAACAGCCCGTCTAGCATAATCAACTGCTTTACGATGTTGCTTCTTTACTTGCATGATTTTCGAAAGCAATCCACATGCATATGCACTTTCACTATTCAAATCAAGAACATCAACTAGAATAGCTTCGGCCTCATTCCTTCTGAAAAGTCGGAACAAAGCGCTAGCCTTAATCGTTAAAAATCGTTCTTTTAACTCAGCACTTACTGACTCAAGAAGGTACTCAAGACGTTTCATCCTTTTCAAAACATCCTGTGCCGAACTGTTCACGTCTCGTTGCAGTTCATCAAGTACTCGAGAATCCAAAACTTTTGTCATCAGAAACTCCTTCTTTTGCAAACTCTTTTGAATGAACACTATCACAACGCAGTTGTGATCATATCAATTTACTATAAATGATTAAGTTTGTCAAGACCTTAAAAGTAAATTAATTTACATAATTTTAGAATATTCAGCGATTTAATAAAATATTTTTGCAATAAAAAACCTGAAACAATGAGGTTTCAGGTCCTGTTACGGTTTATCCTAGGCGACTTCGTCGAAAATTGATTCAAACTGTTCATCCAAATACGGCAACTGAGCCCAGGGATTAAACATTGCTTTTAGCTCAACCTCGTCCAAGACGGCCATTACTTTATCATTCGCTTTCAACTCAGTGAAAAAGTCACAGTTCTCCTCAATGCAATGTTGAGCAATATCATAAACAAGTTGATGAGCATCTTCCCGAGGAATTTGTCCCTTGTCTGCGAGCGTTGATTGCACCAATTGAGAAAATACTAGGCCATGAGACAACGCCGCATTTCTGAGCATATTCTTTGGATAGACATACATCTTGTCAATGACATTTGTCAACCGTACAACAATATAGAGCGTCAAATGCGATACATCAGCAATTGTATTTCTTTCTGCTGACGAATTTCGCAAATCTCTTTCGAAATCTGTTTCCTGATTCAAAAAAGCTGTAATTGGTAGACCAATGATTGATCGATATTGCCCACCAATATTTTCCAAACTAATAGGATTACGCTTGTGAGGCATCGCCGAGGATCCCTTTTGACCTGGCTTAAAATACTCTTGAACTTCACAACATTCAGTCGCTGTCAATTTACGAAGATCATCAGCTATTTTGTTCATAAATCCAGCAACAATAACCAAATCACTGACGTAGTGAGCCACAATGCTGCGCGTTATGATCTGAGTAGCCACAACATGTCGAACATTCAACAATCGACAAGCTTCCTTTTCCACGATGGGAGGTAAGGTGTAATTTCCGACAGCTCCCGAGAACTTGGCAACTGCCACTTTTTCAATCAAATCATCTAGCGTTTGCAAATACTGCTTAGCTTCCTCGTACCATTTGGCAAGAGTCAAGCCAAATGTTGTATATTCAGCATGAACCAAGTGAGTACGTCCCATTTGCAACGTTTTCTTAAACTCACGTGCTCGACGTTTAAGAACATCCATCAATGAAACAAACTGTTCTCTGATCAAAATCACGCTTTGCCGCAACTGGAATGCGAAGAAAGCCGGATCATGTACGTCATAAGACGTCATCAGTTGATGCAAATAAGGTCGTAATTCTTCTGGTATTTGCGGCGAAACATGATGCAGAAACGCGACTACGTCGTGTTTGCTCACTTTTGACTCATACTCATTAATTGCTCCAGCGTCAATCTGAACCATTCTCTTGGCTTGCTCGATTAACGCCAACCCATTTTCTATTTTGATATGACCAAGCCGAATTCTCGCTTCAAGAACGGTCATCTCGACCAAAAACCAAAACTGGAACTTTGCTTTTTCACTCCAAATGGCATCCATTTGTATCTTGGCATAACGGCGATCCATAATACGCTCCTTCTTCGGTATGTGAATATCAAGGTACTACGACGAATAATCATCGATTATGTAATATTACATTAATTTCATAATTATTGCAAGATCTTAAAAGAACCGCTGTTGCAGCGATTCTTGTGGGTTTCTCTATGGGAGAGAGATTTGCATTGCTTGGAATTTCCTTGATAGTTCAGCAACTAACTCGTAAACAGTCGAAACTTCGTCAAGACCTGCACCGTCACGGAAAACTTGTTTTGACAGCTCATTCCAGTCCTGATCTCGCAATCGCCAACTGTCGTTATCAATGACATCAGCAACAACCAATTCCCCGTCAGCTGTAATCCCAAACTCAATCTTGAAATCAATCAATCGACAATCCAGCCGTTCCCATGCTTTTTCAAGCAATAGAAACACTCTTCGTGATATTTCCTGAATATTTTCAATATTTACAAGCTTTACTCCTAATTGATCCACAGAAAGAGATCTATTCAAAGAGCTTTCTGGAGTTACTGGTCTTTTAGGATGATAAAGATAGTACCTACCATACTCCCGAGGATTGTAAATCATCAACGGATCTTCTTCACCTTTCCCTGGATTTAGACCAGACACAACAGTCTCATCGTTAACAATCAACTCACCTCTTGTTGTCTTAAGAAAGAGTTCGACAACAACGTCTTCAAATCGATGAGGGGGAGCTCCTTCCTCAACAACTAATTCAGGAGATCTTTTCAAGTAACTCCCGACAGCAAACCGTCGTACCACAACTTCAATCGGGATCATTCTGCAACGTTTTGCGACAAAGGACGTATCATCTGTTTGTACCCTGAATGCGACAGCTATGCCAAGTTTTTTCAACAGAGCAAAAACGTTGCAGGTCACTGTAGTAGCAAAAAGAGCTTTGCCCTCTATCTCTCTTGTTTTACTCGGATCATCATCCGCAGTAATATCATCTCGATTTTCGATCCAGCAAAGGTCTGGATGTTCTTCAACCGTATAAATCGTCTTTGTTTTACCTATTGCAATCCTAGCACCAGGTTTGAGCATACTTGCCGACATGAGTTTCTCCTTGAAAAGGGGGTGAACAACATAGCCATAAAAGGAACAGTGATTCTGCCCATATGTTAGCAAAAAGCTGCGAATTTTACAAATTAAAAACCACTCCAATGGGAGTGGCTCAGATGTGAGTCTTAGTCCTTTTCAGGGAAGAACTGTCGAGCGCATTGAGCAATTGATCCAATAAATCCAGGTAAACCTCTCATAGAGACTGCACTGAGATATTCTGCGTATCGAAGGGTTTCCTTTGAACGCCTGTCATTAGTCAATATCAATGTCACGGAATCACTATCAATCACAGAAGCAATTACTAGCTTCCCCGACTGAGTAAATCCGAATCGCAAACGCAAATCAATCAGAGTATAGTCAGCCCGAGCCCAACCAGCCTCCAATAACTTAAATGCGTTCACTGCCATATCAAACATCTCAACAACTTTTTTATTCGAAAGTCTAAAAGGAACTAACGAACAACAAGCCATCACTTCCGATTGAAGATCGGAATGAGTTGAGTGAAGTAAGGAGATTTGATCTGCAACCATTCCAGCTGTGAACGATACAAACAAGCTATCTAATCCATCTAAAGGTTTTTTGATCTTCAAAGGGATTGGACAATGGTCAAACATCACTTTTCCCTGCTCGGTCAACAAATACAGTTCTATAGCAGAAACATCCAGCAGATCTACAACATATTCATGATCGAACATATACACATGGCAATTATCACGTTGAATCAATCGCCCACCAGGATATCTCCTCATCACGACTTCAAACGGCAACATTGTACAAGAATGCACGACGTGAGAATTGATAGATGGTGCCTCTACAAAGAATGTTGGGATGCCATTTTTTAACAATAATTCGTGCGCTGCCATAGACATCATTGAAACATCACTTTGCAAATTCACACCCAACATAAGTGCCATTTCAGGCGGCAAAAAATGATACCACTCAAATCGTGGATAATTAGGTATCTGCATCACATTGATACCTGGTGTCTGAGAAAGGATTGTTCTTCCGGCTTGATATATACTCATCGTGCCCTCCAACGTTAGAAGCAAATAGTTGCGGAACAAATTATGAATGAACAATTATCATATATTAACACAAAAACAAAAAAGATGCAATAGCACCTTTTTCTAAATATCTTTCAATTTATTAATAAATTTCACCACCACCTAGACAGCTTTTCCCTTTATAAAATACTGCATACTGTCCTTTGGTGATTGCTCTTTGTGGTTTTTTGAATTGAACAATATAGTTGTTCATTGACTTACTTTTTGAGTCTTTTTTTATCGTTGCGAACACTGATTTTGTTCGGTATCTTATTTTGCATTTTAGTCGCATGGGGAACAGAAGATTTTCTGTTCCTACTATCCAATTTACATTTTTTACAGTAAATTCGTTACTTAATAAATCTTTCTCATCATTCGTGACCCATAGCACATTGCTTTTACTATCCTTTCTTACAACAAACCAAGGTCCAGCAGCCAAGCCAATCCCCTTTCTCTGCCCGATTGTGTAGACAGGCAATCCTTTGTGTTGACCAAGAACTTCCTTTGTTTTTATATCCTTAATATCGCCAGCAGAAAAAGTTAAGTGACGTTTCAAGAATTTTTCCAGGTTCCCATCCGGAATAAAACAAACTTCCTGAGATTCCAACTTACTCTTAGTCGGCAAATCAAACTTCTTCGCTAACTTTCTCACTTCTGGCTTTGTGTATTTGCCAACTGGAAATAATACATGCTTAAGCTGATTCTGCGTCAACTGATGCAAAAAATACGTCTGATCCTTCTCCTTATCTTTTGATTTTTTCAATTCGTATTTGTTACGTGCTACGTGATGCGTGATACGTGAATAATGCCCCGTCGCCACATAATCACAACCCAGAGCCTTCGCTCTCTTAATAAATTCGCCAAATTTAATGTACTTATTACATCTAACACAAGGATTAGGAGTATCTCCTTTTTCATATTTACAGATAAAATCATCTACTACCGCCTTCTTAAAATCAGTCTTCATGTTCATTGTGTAAAACGGCATACCTAATTGCCGACAGACTTTCTGTGCATCATTTTTCGATTCAAATGAACAACAAACATTATCTCGAGCTGATCCTTTCACCTTTTCTGACCAAAATTGAATAAAAATGCCAACAACGTCGTAACCTTGTTTTTTTAATAATGCCGCAGCAACTGAAGAATCGACTCCGCCAGACATGCCGATAGCTACTTTTATTTTGTTGTTTTTATTCATAGAAACGACGTAAAAGCCAAATAGCAAATTACAAAATACAAACAAATTACAAATTCAAAATTAGAAATACAAAATTTCAAACTAATTAAAAAAAGAAATAGCTATGTTTTTAATTTATCATTTAATACTTGGTGCTTGGTTCTTGTTTATTTTTTGTAATTTGTTATTTGGAACTTCCGAAATTATCCATCTTTACGAAGCGTCACAGTAACTTCGGGTACATATTTCTGATCATATTGATCAACAACTTCAACGGTTTTATTTTTCATGATCTCATTCCACATTAGGTCGGAAAGAACCATCTTTGTATCTTTTATATCAGTTTTTACATCATCTAAATCATTGTATTCAGAAGCATACTCATTTCTCACAGCTCCGTCAATCTCTTTTTTCCGAACTTTAAGTTTATCCATTTCCTCTTTGATTTCATCAAACTCCTTATAATTTTGATAAGCGTCTTTAATTGAAGCCATCAACTCTTTTTTCTTCTTTTCAGCTTCCTTTAATTCATTGTACATCTCTTGAATACGAATTTGTGTATCGCTCATAGTAAATAGGAAATTAGAAGTTTGAAATTAGAAATTAGGGAACAAAAAAAAACCACCCCCAATCATAATTTTCTAATTATCAATTCCAATTATCAATATATTTTTTTATTTTGAATTTTGTTTTCACTGCCCCTTTAATCTTTGCAGCTTGTTTTATCGCAGACTAACAGTCTTCGCTTGCAAAGCTACGACCGTCAAGAAGTCGTGCGTGAATAAGGGGCGCTTACTGCGATTTACTTATATTTACATGTATTTACTCATATTCACCCGTATTTACTTAAGATACTTAGTCAACAATCCATAAACTTCTTCATAATTCTGACTAATCTTCGCTCCCATAACGAGTGCAATCAACTCTTGATTGGAATCTCTACCTTTCTTAGCCTGAGTAGCCAAACAGTAACCGGCCTCATCTGTCCAACCTGTTTTTGTACCCGTTACGTATAAATCTCGATTAAGAACTTTTAAACTAGTATTTCTAACTGGATAATTTATCCCACTGTTATTTGTTGTTACTGTATACGTCTTTGACGTGCTAGCTTGCAGCACTTCAAATCTATTGAAAGCTTGAAGAGCTATCTCTGCCATTTCAGCAGCTGTCGAGACATTTCCTTCATTCAAACCTGTCGGTTCTACAAATCGAGTCTTTGTTAATCCCATTTTTATCGCTTTCTGATTCATCTTAGAAACAAATTGATCAAAACTTAGTCCAGTTGACCTAGCTAATGCCATAACTGCATTATTTTTGGAACCAACCATTGTTGAATAGAACAGATCCTTCACAGTGACACTGTCTCCGACTTTAACCCACAATGAAGCACCACCAACAAAATCAGACTGTTTCATTGTAACAACTTTGCTCCATCCAGGATTATGATCTAAAAAGACGAGTGCACTCATCAGTTTGGTTAAACTTGCAATTGATCTTTGATCATTGATGTTCTTTGCAAAAACTATCTCATCAGTTTTTTTATTGATAACAAGAGCACTCACCGCAGTTAAAGAATTATCAGACTCAATCACTGCCGCTACCTTTTTAACAACTGGTTGTGGAAGTGACTCTTTCACGTAAACATTTGGATCTGAATTAAAAACAGCTATTTTTGCGTATGGGAAAATTGTTTTTGCTTGAATTATGGTTGAGCTTCTTACAGTTGAAGGTAATTTCCGCCATAAAGATTTTCCATTATCATAAAAATAGATTGCTTTTTCTTCATTTGAATCATCACTGTATTCTAGAGAAAGTAAAGCTGGTTTTATTAAAAACCCATTATTACCTGTGCGAATATCATATTCATACACATCTGAAACAGCTTTATCTTCACTATTGAGTTCCTTTATTGTAATGTTAACCGGTTTATCGTACTGATTTGGAAAAACGGGCAGCCAAAAAGATTGATCTAAACTTTTCACAGTATAACCGTTCTTTATCGTCATTTCGTCTACTAAAACATCAACACGACCTAATTCTGCCGCGTTTGTTGCCTGGTAAACACCAAACATAAAAATTAATACTGATAGAAGGAATATCCAACCTTTTAAATCCATAGTGAATAGTCGCAGGTAAATATGAGTAAATACAAGTGAATACAAGTAAATATTTGTAAATACATGTAAAGACAAGCGCTAAATTTCAAACTTATTAACTAATAAACCAATCAACGAATCAACGAATCAACTGTGATTATTTAACTTTATTAATCCCAAGCGGTGACAATCTATAACAGCCTTCGCCACCATATCGTTCATCGCCTTTTTCGAGGTGAAATAGGACTTGATAGTCATCAGGGTCTAAATGAGTAAAAGCGTAGTTACATTCTGAGCTTGTACAGTTATCACCTTCTCCACAAGATTTTCTGAGTTCAGCAGGGTCATTGATCCTTCCGATTCCGGGTAAAAAGACTTTAAGCTCTGAATTCTCCTTTTTAACACACGAGCTGACGTAAGTCAAATCACAAAAAGCTCTATCATATGAACCAGTTTCGTTCTTCATTAACTCCATTGCACCTTTTAGTTCGTTAATGTCATTCAATCTTTTCAGATCTCGGACTTCAGCCTTTTTAGCGGCAATAGAAACTGACCACAGCGTCAGCATTATTCCTATAATAATCGCTACAACTAAAACTTCAATTAAAGTTATACCTTTTTGATTTTTGTATTTATTTATCATATTTAGTTAAGTTCAATTTTTTGAATGCCAATCGGAGTCAACTTGTAACAACCTTTCTCCTCAAAATCTTCGATTCCGTGTTCTAAATTAAAAAGCACTTCATAATAACCATCGTCCTGCTCAACAAGTGCGTAATCGCAAACAGAAACATCCTGCCGACATAAATCATAAGAACACAGTTCTATATCATTATGATACACAGGATCTTTTATCTCACCTATCACAGGTAAAATTTTCATCATCTCTAAATTACCAGAGCATGCATGCATGTGCCCTAGCGTACAACCGGATTTAGTATAGTCATCGTACTCAAAGATAATCTTATTATAAGATGTAGAGAGAGTATTCATATCACTAACTCTCTTTACATCTCTTGCTTTTTCTTGAATAACTTGAATTGACAGTACTGCCACAAGTGACAGTACTCCCAAAATCGCAAGAATAGCAATAACTTCAAGTATGCCTAAACCAGACTGACCATTATCAGAGTTTGACCATCTTTTCAAAGACATAGTTATTTACAGAATTAAATTATTCAATAACACCATCAATTAAAGTATGAGGACCAGCATCTAGATCACCAGCACCAGCTTCAAGATAAAAATCTAAGACATAACCAGTACCTGAAAATGTTAAAAAATTGTATTCACAAGCACCTGTTGAAACAGCTGTACAAGCAGTTGCTGAACCTGAAGGATCTGTGTACTGAGCCATGTCAGGGATATATTCACCTAAGCCAGAACAAGCAGTTGCAGGTCCTGCAGCACAAACTGTACCATAGCTACCATTTTCACTTTTAATAACTTCTAACGCTGTTTTCAAGTTGTTAACATGAGTAATTCTTTTTGCGTCATTTGCTTTCTCAGTTGTGCTACCAAGATAGATAACTGCCAATGTTGATAAAATACCAATAATCGCAATTACTACTAGTAATTCAACAAGAGAGAACCCTAGTTGTTTTTTCATAATAGTTTTTAAGTTAATTATAATAAGTTTGATACTAATCTACGAATTATGCGAATGCCGCGAACGCTTCGCCATGCTAATTTACGAATTACGCGAATTATAACTATTAGTAGCATTCGCGTAATTCGCAAATTAGCATCCCAGCAATTTTCGCATCATTCGCGTGTCATTCGTGGATTTGCATCGGCTAGATACTCATTGTAGTCTGATACATTGGCAATAAGATCGCGACAAACATGACCAGAACGGCGACTCCGAGAAGAATCATGACGATAGGTTCTATTAGAGACATTATATTTTTCAATAGATTATCAATCTCGCGTGTGTAAAAGTTACTTAATTTTTCCAAAACGTCTTCCATCTTACCTGTTTCTTCTCCAGTTGCCATCATCTGTGACAACATTTTAGGGATTTGATCACTTTTTTCGAAACTTGAAGAGATATTTCCACCTTCTTCTACATTATCTTTAGCTTGCAAGATAGCTTCCTTGTAAACAGTGTTGTCAATCATTAAAGCGGAAATTGATAAACTTTGGACAACCTCTACTCCACCGAGCGTTAAGGTTTTGAACCCATTAGAAAATTTAACAACATTAATATATTGAAAAAGCGTACCGAAGATAGGTACTTTCAAGATCATTATATCAAAAAACTTCTTCCCACGATAGGTCTTCAACACCGATTTTATCAACAAGACTACTGCAATTACTATCAAAACAGCTAACCACCAATAGTTCACAAGAAAACTACTTAACCCAATCAAAATTCTTGTCGGCAAGGGTAGTTTTGCTCCTGACTCGATTAACATCTCAGTCATTCGCGGAACAACAAAGATCATCATCAATGTACCAATCACAATTAAAGTACCGACAATAAAACCTGGATAGATCATTGCACCCTTTATTTTAGCGCGAAGATCATAATCTTTTTCTAATTGATCAGCCAGATTCAACAGAACTTCTTGCAGTCGACCTGACGCCTCACCTGATTTAATAATATTAATAAAGTAGTTACTAAAAACTTTCGGATACTGAGCTAGACCATCAGAGAAACGAACTCCATTCTCAATATCGTGCGCAATTTCTGAAATAATTGTTTTTAATTTAGGGTTTTCTGTCTGTTTCGCAATATCCCCCAAAGCTTCAACCAAACGAACTTCTGCTGAAATCAAAACCGAGAGTTGTCTTGAAAAGATCACTAAATCCTTTGCATTAATAGTATTAAACTGAACATTCAAGTCTTTCAATCCTTTCTTCTTCTTTTCCAAAAACAGAACCGTCATCCCCTGTTCTTCTAACATCTGCCCCGCAATCATCTCTGTCTCAGCCTCAACTAAACCGTCTAGGAGTTTGCCGGTGTCAATGTTTTTTGCTCTGTATTTGTATAGCATAGGTTGAAGTAAATATAAGTAAATACAAGCGAGTACGGGTAAATATAAGTAAATACGAGCGAGTACAGGTAAATATACGTAAATACAAGCAAGTTAAAATACATCAAAAACAATTAAAATTTTTCTTACCCTACCCGCAGTGCTACTGCGTTGCCCGCCTGCTACGATATAGCATTTCGGGCAGGCAGGCGGGCTCAATTTCAACTTTATATCCTTAATTTCAACTTAATATCCTTTATTAGAAGCTACTCCTGTTCCTCTACCTCCTTACTAACACGAAAAACCTCTTCAAGGGTTGTTTGACCTTGCAGAACTTTAATCAGGCCATCCTGAAGGAGAGAGATCATGTTCATCCGTTTTATCTCTTCGGAAACGTCGCTCATTTTATAGTTATCAGCGATTATGACTTTTAATTTTTCATTGATAGGTAGCGATTCAGCTAAAACAATTCTTCCTGTATATCCTGTTTCTTTACATTCTGGACAACCTGATCCTTTATATCCATGTATCTTACCAGACAGATCAAGATCTGGAAGCATCTTTTTTAACTTAGCACCGTCAACTCGACTAAGTTCAGTTTTGATTTTCGCAGAAACATCTTCTGGGAATTCAAAAGGTTCACGACATTTACTACAGATTCGTCTTGCTAATCGTTGAGCAATTATCAGATTAATAGTTGAAGCTAACAAAAACGGCTCAACTTTCATATCAATTAATCTAGGCACTGCACCGATGGAATCGTTTGTATGTAATGTTGAAAACAACAGATGCCCTGTTAAAGAAGCGTGAACTGCCATCTCTGCGGTTTCATTATCACGGATCTCCCCTACCATAATCACGTCTGGATCCTGACGCAGCAAAGAACGCAAACCTGACGCAAAAGTAAACTTAACCTCAGGTCGAATCTGCGCTTGATTAACACCAGGAATATAGTACTCGATCGGATCTTCCAGTGTACAGATATTTACGCCTTCTTTATTAATTTTGCTTAATAATGAAAACAACGTTGTTGATTTACCACTACCAGTTGGACCGGTCACGAGAATCATACCAAAAGTCTGTTTTAAGGCAGCATCAACTTCTTCAATAATCTCATGGTTAAAGCCTAAGTCAGTTAGTGTTAAAGCTTTACCTGAAGTGTCCAAGATTCGAAGTGTGGCTTTCTCTTGACCTGCCAAAGGCATAACTGAAACACGTATATCAAAATCAATTTTATTTGTTGTAAATTTGAACCTTCCATCTTGAGGAATTCTTGTCTCGTCAATTTTCAAACTTGAAAGCACTTTTATTCTAGAAACTATTGCTTCATGGATTGAGCTTGGTAAATTCAGAACTGAATGCAAAACACCATCTACTCGATACCGAACTCTTGAAACTGTCTGAAAGGGTTCAATATGAATATCCGAAGCTTTACTTTCAATTGCATGTTTAACGATCATTGCAACTATTTTTGCAACCGGAGCGCTTTTTATAACTTCTTCAATGTTCTCAGTTGAAACATCATCATCTAGCTCTTCTTTTTTATCTTCCTGCGCTTCAGTAACAACTTCACCAAACTCTTTTGTAAATGCATCGTAATTTTTAATTAAAAGATCCCAAGACAAGAATGAGCATAGATAGTATTCAACATGATAATGTTTACTTGTTGCCCAGAAATCAATTGCCTCACGAGCTTCATAATCATCAATATTAGCTAAAGCAACTTTTATAATATCGTCATTTTTTTCAAACAAAATAGCTGTATGATTTTTTGCCAAATTATATGGAAACTCTTCAAAAAACGCTTTTGGCACAACCGTTTTCGTCAAATCAATATACGGCAATCCAAATCTAATAGATTCTTGTTCTGCTAAAAGTTCTCCATCAATAAATCCGCCTTTAACCAAAATCTCACGAATATTTTTATTCGCTTTTTGCTCTATTAACTCTTTTACTTCTGAGACCTGCTTTTCTTTCAAAAAACGACCCTCAAACAAGTAATCAAGCAATTGTTTATCTGAACTTTTCATTTATAAATTAATTTATTCAAACGGAGTACTATTTTTATCAAGACCATCTAACTGAATCGGCCAATTGCCGTTCTTCTGTAAATTATCAAATTTCTGGTCAGCCATTAAATCATCTTTAACTTGTTCAAATTCAGAAGCAATATTTGATTGTCCACTGTGTTTAATTATCAAACTGTTCTGCAACTCTACACCTAGATCATACTTTTCAAAATATATAATATTTACCACAACTAAAGAACCAATAATTGCAAGATTTACAATCAACAATAGAATAACAACTGTTAGATTTTTACTATTTTGCATAGTAGTATGTTTCCGCACTGATAGTAAACAGATCAGAGTCTGGTGTGTAATTAATAGATTTAATCTCAATTATCCGCAAACTGTTCTCAACATCTTTTATAAAATTCTTCATCTCAAAATAGTTACCACCAGAAAGACCAATATCAACTGACATTTTTGATAAATCATTTTTATCTACCTCTTCTTGATCAGTTAAGGTTTGCGCTATATTAATTGACTGTAATGTTAAATTATTTTTATTTGCAATTGCCTCAAATTCAACGAACAAAATATCTTTACGTTGACTTAACGGCAAAATTTGCATTATCTTTTGTTCGAAATCAGTTAAATCAGAAAACTTTTTACTTGATGACTCGTAGTCAGTGAATAGATCCTGCTTCGTTTCAAGTACTCCTGCTTGTACAACAATTTCATTTTGAACTGGTTTTATCTTCTTATTATAAATTGAAAACAAGAATAATGAAGTAGCCAAAATACAAATTATAATGACGACAAAAATAAAGACTTGATACAGACTAATAAATCGTTCTGCAAATGAATCAAAATACGATCCAGACTTCTCAGGCCTAGCATCTTGTTTAATAACTTTTTTCGGATCATTATTCTTCATAAAAAAGCGCGTTGTCTTTCAATCTTAGATTAATCGTAAACTCAACTTCAGATTCAGTAACTGATTGTGATTCACCACTCTCAATAACAGTTTCTGCTTGTTGACTAACCAAATTTCCACCAGAAATATCAACAAACTCTACAAAATCAGCACTCTCAAACATCAACAACTGCCCAGCTAAATCGGTGTAGGTTGGAGCTCTCGCAAGCAGCGTCAAACTTTTTCCATCCTCAGCAACAAAGTCTGTATAGTAGACGTCTTGCAATGTGTGATGTTCTAAATAATCAAAAAGTTTTGTCCAATACAGATGAGTCTCTAATGTCTCTGATATTTTTATCAATCGATTTTTAATTAACTTAGTTTGCATCTGTTGCGTATTTAGATCAGAGATCTGAGAATCTGTCTCATCAACTTTTTCAGCAATTGCGTTATATTCTTTTACTAAATTAACTTTGTGAGTATTTAGAAAAACGAATCCAATTGAAAAAACAATCAAAAACACAAAGACTATCAATAAAAACATCTTAATTCTCAAATAGAACTGAGCACTCAACACATTTTTATAGTCCTCATGAATCAGGTTCATCTCTGCTGGAGGATTTTTCAAATGAACCAATGCATCTTTCTTAAATGCATCAAAAACACTATTTGGATGAGTCAATTCTTCAAACTCATCAGCTCGTTCAGTTACAATTTTCTTCCGATACTGTTCATTATCAATTTGAGAATCAGGGATCCTCATTCTCATTGTTTCATCTTTCTTCTTATCTAAAATAGGTTTTTTGATTTCAGGAATATGCTTCACCGGCTCTTTTTTGAGTTTCGGTTTAACAACAAGCTTTTCAACTTTTGGAACAGGCTTAACAGGATCGTGTTTAAAAGGCTTTGTCACAACTTCCTGTTGATATCGTCTCTTTCCATGTCTCAACGTTCTCTTTGATACATCTTTTTTATAAATAAACTTACCTTTTTTCGATTTTTCAACCTCAACTTTCTCTTTACCAAAAACAATCCCATTCTCACCATTCTGAGAATCAGACTTTTCGTCTAAACCATTCCCCCCATTTTCTCCCGGAATATGCATATCAAAATTAAATGACTTTGAATTTTTAGCCACTTGTTTTTTGATTCTATCTTCTTTTTCCTTGTAATCGTCTGGTAACAGACTAGGCTTCTTCATAATATAATGCGGATGTGCGGATCATTTGCGGATTATGCGGATTTAATCGCATTACGAATCTTGCAGATTGAATTTAATATACTGATCTGCAATATCCGCAAGTAATCCGCACATCTGCAACACACTTTAATCGATGTCGCGCATAGCAAGTCCTATTGCGGTTGTTAATCTTGTACCTACAGACTCTAGAGCTGCTTGCAAGTCAGCTGGGTAGATCACTCGTGCCCATGGATTGCCGATAAATGCTCTAGTATTTAATTCAGTCGTAATATATTCTGGTAAATTAAACAAGTTAGCTGTTCCACCAGCTAAAATAATTTTCTCAACTTTTTTACCTTTGTTCTCTGGTTGTTCTAAGAAGAAGTTGATAGTGTATTGAATCTCGTTTAAAATAGCTTGCATTGGAACTTTTAGGACCTCAGGGAATTCTTGACCTTCTTTGATCGTTGTCGCATCAAGATCTCGCTTGAACTGCTCAGCTTGTTCCATTGAAACAGCAAGAGTATCTTTTATTATTTTCGTTAATGACAAACCGCCAACCGCTACACTTCGCGTTAACATTGGAATAGTATTTTCAACAATAGATAAATCTGTCCCAATTGTTCCAATATCAGCAATCAAAACTACCGACTTATCTTTCCCAACCAAAGCTCGCGCCATAGCAAAAGATTCTGTTTCTAAACTAATCAGTTCTAAATCGGCTTTCTTAAAAATATCTATGTATTTTTGAATAACTTCCTTTGAAGCTGCTGTTAATAAAACTTGTAGATTTTTTACTGTTTCTTTCTTCTCGTTTTCTTTCAGGATTTCCTCACTACCTAAAACTTTCCAATCTAGAATCATCTCCTCAATTGGCAATGGCAAAACTTTTTTCGCTTCCCATTCAACAGCTGCGGTAATTTTTTTACTAGATGAAAGATCAGATTTCTTCACTTCAGGAAGAGAAATGATTGAACTATAAACAGCTGGAGCCGGCAAAGCTGTAATTGCTTTCTTCGATAAAACTTTCGAATTTTCAACAACTTTTTTGATCATAGCAGCTGTCTCGTCCGGTCGATCAATCAGTTTAACTTTATCCTCCTTTAACGATCTTTCAATATAACCGTATGTGACAAGCTGTGCTCTTCCGTTATTATTAGCTAATTCTACTAATTTAATACTACTTCCCCCAATATCAATACCTAAGTAGCTGTTTGAATCATCTTTTTTGCTCATATTGTAAATAATTTATTTTTAGAAACATTACATGACAAGTAGAACAGATTTCTCCCCTTCGTATAACTTCGGTCGAAATGACAGGGAGGAACTTTTTTATTGTTTTACTCAAATCAATCCCCCTGTCATTTCGACTGGAGATTTCTACGTAGTAAGAAATAGGAAGGGAGAAATCCGTTAATAACTCTCTTCATTTTCTTTTCTTAATTATAACATTTTTTTAGCCAAACGAATAATGCTTATCCACTAAAATTGCCATTTCGGTAATCCTTTCGCAATATCATCAAATCCTGGTGGAATATTCATAAAAATTCGCTTATCGTAAATAATTTTTTCAGCTGGTTCTTTGTTTTGCAAATACGATCTTTGGAACTCAAAATCCTTGGCAACCATTATCCCATTCACAACTAACTGATTTGCAGAACTTCCAGTGTAAACAGTTCCTTCGACATAAAAATTCCCAGACAGTTCAGTGACATTCGAAGAAATATACAGATCACCTTTTACAATGAATCCAACTGAAGGTAAATTTTTCCAACTTGCTAAACCAGTATCTAAGTAAAATGAGTTACTTTCCACAGTTAGATCTCCATTCACAATAACAGTACCACTACCATCTACAGCTCCAGATCCTGAACGGAAGTATTGAGAAGAGTACAAAGAGAGGTCTCCTTGATGATAGTAAACTTTACCTGAAAGCGGAGTTGAACTTGGCAAACCTGCTTGATTTTGAATAATGGAAACCTCTCCATACTGACCGGCATACAGTCCCGGGAAATCTATTTTTGAGATTGAGCTTGTGTAATTATTCTCAGCATCTGGTAAATTTAATTGATCGTAATTTTCAATTTTCCAATCAGGGTTTTGAGTATATTCGTACTCAGAATAAAATTTTGAAATAGATCCACCACTTTGCAACATGAAAGTTGCATTGTAATGACCTTGAGGCGCGCTCTCACCATTAATTCCAATTCTTGAATAAACATTTCCATCAACGGTTTGCAAATACGGTTTTGGCTCAACATCTTCATCAAAATGCAACCAACCAAATCCACTTCCACCCAAATTGTTTGCATTCCATGCCCATCCAACAAGATTGTTTTTAATTTGATCAAGCCCAACGCCGTGTTGAAATTTATTTTGACACAAAGAACAACTCAAATCAGAACAGCCTGAGCAGTTTTCATAAATATAACCTGATCCATTATTATCATCGTTTTCAAAACAAAACCCACAGCTATCTCCCTGACAGTTCCGACAAGCGACTTTATTTGAAAAATCACCTGTTAAAATTTGATCGCCCAATAGATCAGTCCAACCATCATTACCAAGAGTCACCCAACCTGCCCAACTATCAATCAAACCTGACTCTCTAACAACAGCAGGGATCGAACCACCACCGATTGCAGGCGTAGAACCTAATCCAGCATCAACACAAGACTGTCCAAAACAGAGCCAGCCAACTCGATCAGACCACATGTAACCAGCCAGATTTCGATTCTCGTCGTCAAACAGAACAGAGTAGTCAACTGACGGCGGCCCAAATCTTGAATCATTATAATTAGGTGAAACCCAACCGATGTTCTCTGACCAGATGTTTCCTTCAATAGGAACCTCAACCGCCTTAACAGAATCAAAAATCAAGACAACTGAAAAAATTGTCCCTATCACAAAAATTAGAGAAAAGGTTGTAATTATTCTCTGGTTTTTCATTGGGTTAATTATACCATTTTTTGGTGGTTTTGAGGTTATTGGGGTGTTAATAAGTGGGAGCGAAGCGAGGCGAAGTAAATCGAGGTAAATCGGAGTAAATTGGAGTAATTTTAGAGAAAAAAGCACGCAACGCTTGACTTTTTATTACTTTCGTGTTATAATTACAATCATTAAGAGTTCATTTTACGGGCATTTTACCCATTCTTCCCATAGCTCACGAAAGGAGCTTTCCATGACCAAACGTTTCTTGTTACTGTCCCTTCTCGCCGCGGCCACTCTGTTGGTTGGTTGCATCGAAACCGACCTGAAGGACCAAAACCTCAACAGCGAACTCGAGTGTGAAGGCACTCACTGCGTGCTCGAGGACAATGAGCCGCAGTACGAGGGGCCTCCGATCGTGATCAAGCTCGAGTGGAACGCTGATCACGGAGACCTCGATCTGACCGCCGCGAGGTATCGGAACGGTGGGACGTACTACATTTCGCAACCCGGTCGCACCCCAGGCTACGAAAGGGATGATCTCAGGCTCTGCGAAGTAGACCGAGATTGCGAGTCCAATGAGTACTGTGTTTTCTCCTATGCATTGTCATGGAATGGAGGCACGTTCTGTTACGACCACTCGCAACGGGAAGTCGACGATTCCATCTTGATTTACCACAACAGGACCTTCTGGGGGCGACTGGACATGGACGCCGTGAACGGAATGGCAACTGAGACCATCGTGATCGATGAACCTCAGCAGACCATGCGTGTCGTAGTCCAAAACTACTGGAGGACCGACTATCCAGTAGCAGCAACCGTGACGATCTCGGTAATGGGACAAGAATGCTCCCCCATCGCCATCGCATTACCCAACGTGAGATCGCTCATCAAAGTCGCCGACATCAATTGGGACACGGCAACCTGCGACGACATCCAGAAGCTCAACCTGGCCCCGGAAATCACGGATTCGTTCGTTCATGACCCCTTCGATGACGAAAATCCGCGTTCCATCTGGTGCGACGATCCTGACTCCGGCCAGGATCCGAACTGCCGGTAAGAGCACACTTTCGCTAACCTGTAACAAAAGAACCCCAGCCAAACTTGGCTCGGGGTTCTTCATTTTAAAAAAATATCTATACGCAAACCGAAGTTCGCTAGAAATTAAGACCTTTCATCGAGAATCTCATTCACTACCCTATCCGCCTCTTTATTATCTTCCCGATAGACGTGAGCGTAAGTGACTTTTTTTACTTTTGATTGAAGGTTGTATATTTTTAGGAAGAGTTGAGCTAAAGCTGGATTTTTTACTTTGTATTCTCGGTTCAGCTGTTTTACAAGTAATTCACTGTCTAACTTAAAATCAATCTCATCAGCTCCCATCTCGACAGCCCTTTCCAGAGCAATCACAACACCCATATACTCAGCGTAATTATTTGTTTGAGTATCTAAAAATGTACCGAACCGCTCAAGTTCTTTCTTGTTCTCATCGTAGATAACTACGCCTGCGGCTGAGGGACCGGGATTACCACGTGAACCGCCGTCTGTTTGGATTATTAATTTCATAGGTGAAGTGAATCGATGTAAATCGGAGCAAGTCGAAGTGAATCGAAGCGAGTCGAAATGAATCGAAGCGAGTCGAAATGAATCGAAGCAAGTCGAAGTGAATCGAAGCAAGTCGAAGTGAATCGAAGCAAGTCGAAGTGAATCGAAGCAAGTCGAAGTAAATCGAAGCGAGTCGAAGTTAATTTTTATGTAAATCGAGATCCTTTGTAGACATAAATAGGTAAACTATCTTTCTGGCGAAAGGAAGTTATCGGTAAAATGCCGTCAATTGGCCAGGCCTCGACAATAACTAAACAATCCGGTTTTAGCTCGGAGCTAAACTTCTTATACAATTTTTTATAGGACTTTGATAATAAAAAGACGAAAACGATATCTGCGTCATTTAACGGTTGTGTGAATAAGTTGCGATACTTGATCTTTACGTTTTTGTATTTTTTATAATTAAACAACTTTCTTAACTTCGCAATACAATAGGGCAATAACGAAATTTCAAAACCAATAAATGTTGTTTTTTTATACGTCTTTGCAAAATCAAACAAAACCGATCCGTCACCACAGCCTAAATCATAAACGATACTTTCATCTTGTACATTAACTTTTTCAAGCAAAATCTTTCGTTCACGACGACGCGTCGGCAACCATGGCGCAGCCATATACCCTGCAACGGCAAAAGTAAGAACGACTATGATAATAATTGCAAATATAAGTTCTGACATATGAACGTATTATCGCATAATTATGCGTTTTTCTCAATTCTGTCCTGTCGTTTCAATAATAGAGTTAATATTGGAGGTGTTAGTAATGTAGTTAAAATCACCATTATAACAATAACAGAAAACACTTCGTCGGACACAACACCAAGTCCTTTTCCAATCGTAGCAAAGATCAAACCGACTTCACCTCGAGGAACCATTCCAAATCCAATCAATGATCTATTAACACCTTTCCCTGCAAAAAACCCTGTAACGTATTTACCAATAAATGCAACAATAGTAATTGCCAAGGCAACTAACACGATTCTCAAATCTCCGAGCGTTTCTAATTTTACAGCCATACCGGTAACAATAAAGAATATCGGGATAACAAAATGTCCAAGCGGCTCAATTAAATCCTCAATATGACGATCAGCGTGAGGTCTTATTACCTTATAAATTTTTTCACGAACGTCAGACCGTACATCTTTGATTTCGTGTTTAATATCTTGAACAATATGAGCATCTTTGAAATATTTGAAGTGAACTGGATCCAAAATCAAACCAGCAGCAAAAGCACCAACAATTGGAGCAAGTCCAATTTTCTGAGCTAAAAATGCAAATATTAAACCAAAACTAATAATAATTGTAAATTTCATTGCAACACCAGTATGAATCTTTGAAAAGAACTTACTAATATGCTTTGTTAGTAACTGACCCAAGACAATTGAACCTACTAAAAACAGAATTGCCTTTGCAAGGATCAAAGAAATCATACCTAGACTAACAGCTCCCAGGGTGACCATAGCACTAATAACTGCAAGAATTATCAATCCTAGAATATCATCAATAACAGCAGCTCCTAAAATAATTTGTGCTTCTTTTAATTTTAATTTTCCAAGTTCTTGAAATACTCGAGCCGTAATACCAACCGACGTCGCAGTCAAAGCAGCACCTAGGAAAAGATACGCGTGAGAACTAAGCCCTGGCATTAACAATGGCCCTACAATATAAGCACCCAGAACAAAAGGCACAACAACTCCAACAATAGCAACCATAAAAGCCTTCATTCCGACTTTTTTCATCTCGTGAATATTTGATTCAAGTCCAATTTGGAAAAGCAAAATAACAACACCTAACTCCGAAAGAAAAGCGATAATTTGATTATCCTTTAGTGGTTCGAAAAAATTGATTCCAAGTAAAACAAGATTACCAAGTACAACACCCATAACTAACTCCCCCAGAACAGATGGTTGGCCAACTCGTTCGACTAGACTTGACAGCTTTGCAGCAAGTAACACAATCGCGATCCAGAAGAATGTTTGAGCAGCCTCACCTCCATGCCCACCGGCTTCATGACCACCGTCTGCAGACGCTACAACCATAGGAATAACACACAAAAGTCCTACAAATAAAAAAAAGAAAGCTAGTCTCTTTAGTGTAAGATTATTCAAATCGAAAAATCTGAACACGCGACCAAAAATTGTTTTCATAGCAATAATCAATTAGATTTAATTTAATAAAATATGATTATATACTACAACATATTATAAAAACTTTCAAGACCTTAGTCCACAAATAGCAAAAAATCAATTAGCAATTATTCCTTGACTTTATGTAAATCAACAATCTTAAACTCGATATCTCGTCGACCGTTCCATTCATTTATCCCAACTTCGCAAACGGCATCTATTGTGTAACCGATATTTAGATTAGGCCATTTTTCTACGCCAAAAAAGGAAAGTAGTTTAATAATCACAGGACAATCTTTCTGTTTGACCATCAATCGCAGATGGTTACTGTTTTCTCCTATATGATCCAGAGCCGTGATAAAAAGATCTTTCAACAAAAACAAGGGTTTATTATTTCGTTCACCGAAAGGTTCAAACTTATTTATCAGTTCAACAACTTCAAAAGTTAAATCATTATAATTAATCTCAGCCTCCACTTTGAGCACTGGACTGAGATCTTTGTCGCCAAGATGCTCATCAACTAAGCCCGACAACTTACTTTTGAAATCATCTAACAAGTTTTCATTCTCAAGTGTAAACCCACATGCTTGACTGTGTCCGCCATATCGAGCAAAAAGTTCGTCAAAATTCCTTAATCCTTCAATGATGTTAAACTCCTCAATACTTCGACCTGAACCTGTAATCATTCCTTGATTTTTTGTCATGACAATAACTGGTCGATAGAATTCATCAGCCAACTTCCCTGCCACAATACCAACCACCCCAGCTGACCAGTCAGCATGATACGCAAAGATCATGTTTGGACTCTGTTCATTCATCTGCGATCTTGCTTCATCCATCATCACCTCGGTAATCTTTTGTCTTGACTGATTACACTTATGAAGTTCTTGAGCTAGTGTTTCTGCTTCTGATTCATTATCAGACACTAAAAGTTCAAACGCCTTCCTAGCATGATCAATCCGACCGACAGCGTTTAGCCTTGGAGCAATCTGATACCCAATTGTATATGAAGTTATTTGTTTGTTTCCAACAACTTCTAGCAATTTTTTCAATCCAATATTACGAGTTTTCTCAAGAACAAGCAGTCCCCACTTTACTAAGATTCTATTTTCATCAAGCAAAGGGACAACATCTGCCACTGTTCCAATAGCCACAATATCTAGAATCCATTTCAAAAAGCCTTGAGAACCTCCATGATAGTACAACTCTTCTTCGTGTTCTTTAATTCTTTTATCAGCAAAGATGGATTGAGCCAATTTGTACGCAACGCCTGCGCCAGAAAGTTCCTTAAATGGATATTTTTCTGTTTTTACTTTTGGATCAATGATTGCCAAAGCATTTGGCAATTTTTCAGGTGGTTCATGATGATCTGTTACAATAACATCAATCTTTTTCTTATTTAACTCCTCGATCTCTTCAAAATTAGTTATTCCACAATCAACAGTGATAAGCAATTTAACTCTTTCATCAACAAATTTCTGAACATTTTTTTTATTCAATCCATACCCGTCTTTTTCTCGATGTGGAATAAAAACATCCACCTCAGCATTCAAAGCAGTCAAAACCTTATACAAAATAGAACTACTCGTCACACCGTCAGCATCATAATCACCATGGATCAATATTTTCTCATTATTTCCAATTGCTTCCCAAATCCTAGCAACAGCTTTCTTCATATCAGTAAACAAGAAGGGATCATGCAATTTATCAAAGTCTGGATTAAAAAAAAGATCAACATCACTTGGATCTTGGAACGTTCTGTTGTATAATAGCTGTGTTATCAACGGATGATAATTTTCAAACCTTTTTTGATAATCATCTGTAAATAGTTCGGCAAGCTGCCATTTTTTATTCATAGATCAAGGTATATGGAAGATTGATGATTGTTAGGAAAATGGAAGATAGAAATTGGATTAGTTTACTACATTAATCTAACATCTTATTTCCAAGTACCTAACCAACTTCTACTTTCTACATACTATCTCCCTATTTTACTATGTCTTTACGTAAAACACAAAAAATAGTCTGGATAATTTTTTCAATCATTATCATTCTATCAATGATTCTCTGGAGTATGAGTGCACTATTCCTATTTTAGAATTCAAAAAACCCGGCTAAGAGTAGACGAGTTCACATGAGGCAACCTCCGACAAAACAGATAACAGCTAAAACTGTTGATAAAAGAATTATTCGTTGGCAGTAATAAGACGTTGTATTTTTGGACACGGTTCTTCCCTCCTGATGTATTGAGTTGCTATCACATACTACACTAATTATAAACTTTTGTCAAATCTAAAAAGGACATCACATGATGAGTCCTTTTTTATTGTTTCCTATTTCTGATATACCACACGGTCTGTCGTCCACCCCTCAATATAACAAATAGAATCAGAAGTACAATTATTTTAACAATCATGAGTACCCCTCCAGGTTTATAAAGTTAAAATTGAGTTGAAATTGAGTTGAAATTAAGTTAATATGAATAATCTAACCGCATAGCCTTACATGCATATCAGCAATCTACTACCGTTTCATGACAGCGAGAAAGGCTTCAGGCGGAATATTAACTTTCCCTTTACCGAACTGCATCATTTTCTTCTTACCCTTTTTCTGTTTAGTAAGAAGTTTCTGTCTTCGTGAATAGTCACCACCGTACAGCTTCGCGGTAACATCTTTTCGCAAAGCAGAGATTCTCTCGGCTGCGATAATTTTCCCACCAATAGCTGCTTGAAGTTTAATGACAAACTGTTGACGAGGAATAGTTTCTTTCAAACTTTTAACTATCTTCTTACCCGTATTAAAAGCACTATCGCGATAAACAATAGTTGAAAAAGCTTCAATTACCTCTTCACCAACAAGAACATTCATTTTTTGTAAATCAGCTGTTTTGTGTTCAAAAAATTCGTAGTTCATTGAACCATATCCTGAACTGACGGTTTTTAATTTGTCATAAAAATCAACAATTAACATTGCCAGAGGAATTCGATAATGAAGAATTACACGAGTTTCATCAATATATTCAGTATTCAAATATTCACCACGACTCTCCTGTACAAGTGTCATAATATTCCCCATATAGTCACTCGGTGCAACAATATCAACGTTCATAATTGGTTCTTCAATATGATCAATTACAGTAAAATCCGGAAATTCATTTGGGTTTTTCATCAAATATGAATCATCTGATAGGATCTGCTCTGTCTTAATCCCTGGCGGAAACTTATTATTAGATTTTAACAAAACTTTGTATGCAACACTTGGAGCTGTAACAACCAGATCAAGATCAAACTCTCTTCGTAATCGTTCTTGGAATATCTCAAGATGAAGCATCCCCAGGAACCCACATCGGAAACCAAAACCTAAAACAGGCGAATTTTCTGGTTCATAGAGAAGAGCTGCATCGTTTAATTTTAATTTACCAATTGCACTTCGAAGTTCCTCATATTCATTACCTTCACTACAAAAAATCCCAGCGTAAACCATTGGCTTCACTTCTTTGTAACCTGGTAGAGAGTCTATATCATCTTTTAGACTGTTCAAAGTGATAGTATCACCAACTCGACAGTATTCAATCTCTTTGAGGCCTGTCACAACGTATCCAATCTCACCTGTATCAAGTTTATTTTTTGAAACAAGATCAGGTTTAAGAACTCCACAATCTAAAACTTCAGCCTCAGCCTTTGTTCCTGCCATATAGACCTTGCTGCCTTTTTCAATTTTTCCATCAACCACACGAACGTACGCAACAACTCCTTTGTATTCATCGTAGAATGAATCAAAAATTAAAGCTCTTGTTTTATCTTTTTCTGTAATATTTGGCTCTGGTACTTTTTCAATTACTTTATCTAAAATCTGTTCAACCCCTTCACCTGTCTTGGCACTACATTTCAAAATATCTTCTTTTTCACAGCCAAGTAATGCAATAATCTCATTAGAAGCTTTTTCTACATTAGCGGCTGGTAGATCGATTTTATTCAAAACTGGAATAATTTCCAAACCTTGTTCAATTGCTAAATATAGATTTGCCAATGTTTGAGCTTGCACGCCTTGAGCAGCGTCCACTAAAAGAATAGCTCCTTCAACAGCAGCCAAAGATCTTGAAACTTCATAGCTAAAGTCAACATGACCGGGAGTATCAATTAAGTTCAAGATATGATCCTTGTACAGCATTTGAGCAGGTTGCAGTTTAATCGTAATGCCTCTCTCTTGCTCAAGTTCCATCGTATCGAGAATCTGCGCCTTCATATTTCTTTTATCAATCGTCCCCGTCAACTCCAAAAGCCGGTCAGCCAAAGTTGACTTACCATGATCGATGTGTGCGATGATACAAAAATTTCTTATCATACTACGAATAACAAATCCGCTACAAATCTACGAATTTGATTTAATATTTTTTAGTGAAGATGATCCCGTTTGAACTTTCATCACCAAACTAGTTTCATTATAATAATCTTTTATCCTTTCAACTTGTTTTTTGATGGTGTTTTCTGGGATATTTGCAAGTTTATAATACTTATGTTGTTTTGCTTCGCTGGTTAATTGAAGTTTACCACCGACAACTTTGCATTTATAATTAAACACAATATCATTATCAGGTTTACTGTACACACCAAGTAACTTTTCAACTTCAACAATCAAACCAGTCTCTTCCTTCACTTCTCGAATGACACAATCCCAAGGCGACTCCCCTGACTCCACTCCACCGCCCGGCAAATTCCACAGATCATAATCATTCCTTAAACAAAGCAAAACCTCGTCCTGTTCATTAACAATAATTGCAAATGCTCCAATTGTAAACTTGTTCTTCATATACTTCAAACTATACGCACCTTCATCTTTCCACTTTTTCCTATGTACTTAATTAGTAGCTATTATAGCAGATTTAGCAAAATAATCAAGTAATCAAACAATTATTATTGACTTTTTCATTATATACCATTAAACTATAATAATTGATTAGAAAATGAAATCAACCGCGCAAAAAAAGGAAATACGTCATGAATCATCGTGCAGATCCCTGGTCAATCCAAGTTGCTCATGTTGTCATTGGTGTTGAGCTTAGTATGGAGGAATTGAGCTTTAATGGTATACCTATTCCTGCATTTGATCCAGTACAAGAAACATTAGCTGGATTTGGTAGTTCAAACATTGTAATAACGGAAAACTTTGTGCACGTAGGAATAGTTGTACTTTCAAATGAAAACAGAGGCTACGAATCAGTAGGTGAACAAGCTTTTTCTAAAAAACAATTTCGAAACATTAAGAAAAAACTTAAAAAAGCATTACAGCCACTTAACCTTTGGGATGAAACGACATTCAGAGTTCACCTTGTAACTGACTAAGCAAAACGACAAGACCGCCCCCTCGAGGCGGTTTTTCATATTATTAACTAAAGTTGAGGAGAATTTAATTCCCTCCCGATTCACGCATTCCTTCACCTTTCACCTTAAACATTCTAAATAGTTTACCACGAAAAGCTTGAACAAAATTTGTGTACTCTTCGTTTTTTAACCAACTAGAAATTATACAAAAGACAGCTATTCCCATGAGTCCGGCGACAAGTCCTTGAGCAAGAACTCCCCAGAATCTACTCATTTCAACTAAGTTTCCTAAACCTGCTTTTGTATACTGAATAACGACTCCCATGACTAATGACGCTATTGAAATATCGAGTAAACTTCTTAAGACTCCTTGGAATCTCAATTTATCCACTTTCAATTTAATAAATAGTATTAAAATAACAAAGTTCACAATTGCGCTAATACTGAAACCAAGAGCTAAACCTAAGACGTCGAATTTTGCGATTAAATACCAAGTTAAGAAAATATTTACAACAACACTGATAAAACTGGCGATGAATGGCAAAACAGTGTTCTGTCTGGCGTAAAATGCTCGAACGAGTAACGGTATCAAGGCTTGCGCAAACAGACTGAAGCTGAATAGTCCCAAAGAATCGGCTGTTAAAATCGTATCTTCCCAATTAAACTTACCTGCACCAAGGATGACTCTTACGATTTGAACTCGCAAAATTATTAGTGCGATAGAAAAAGGCACAATAAAAAACATTATCTGTTTGAATGTTTTAATTAGAGTAGTATTAAACTCTTCTTCTTTTTTATTTGAAAATGATTTAGATAAGACAGGGAATGCTGCAATTGCAAACGAAACACCAATCAGACCAATAGCAACACTCTGCAGATTATTTGCGAAATTAAATACAGTCAGACTTCCAGCAGCAAGAAACGAAGCAAAAATCGTGATTACAATAAAGTTCACTTGACTACTTGCTAAGCCTAACACTCGCGGTCCCATTAATTTAATAATTTTGATGAAATTTCTTTCTTTTAATTGGAAAATTGCTTTAAATTTAAATCCTAGCCTTATCGCAACCGGCAGCTGAACTAAAAGATGCAACATACATCCAATTATAACACCAAAAGCTAAACCATATAGACCAAACGAATCAGTCAGAAAAACAGCTCCAAAAATGATTCCGAGATTGTACATTATCGGAGCAATCGAAAAAGCTAAGAATCTTCTAAATGACTGCAAAATACCACCAAAAATTCCGCTAATACCTAGTAGTAGCGGACTAAAGAAAATTAACTGGGTCATTTTTGTTGTGATTGATAGTTTATCACCGTCAAAACCTGGAGTGATCAATGGAACTAACCATGGTGATAAAACAACAAGAATCAATCCAACAGAAATCAAACCAACAGTTAAAATGTTCAAAACATTATTTGATAAATCCCAAGCAGATTGATTGTCTTTGTACTTATTTGATTCTTCTTTTCTAAGTAAACTAATAAAGATAGGAATAAAAGCGGAAGATAACGCACCAAAAATTATCAAGTTCAAAAGTAAATCAGGGATTCGAAACGCTGCATAATAGATATCAAGCTCATCGCCTGCCCCGAACTTTCCAGCTAAAACTCGATCTCGAACAATCCCTAAAATTCTACTAACCAAACCAGCAGCACCGATAATGATTGCTGCAGATGAGATAGAGCTGAACTTAGTTGAGAAGAGTTTTTTTAACATGATAAAATACTTGAGTTACTGCAGATGCAAGCAATGTATTACTAACCGAGAATTCGAATTCTCGGTTAGTAGTATATTATTTACACTTAAATCTTCTTCGCGATCATCAACTCCTCATCAGCCTCAACAACCACAACCTTATACTTTGGCAACCCTTTCATAATTAAATCACGAACATCTTTATTTCGTTCCCCTATTCCACCAGTAAAGACGATTGCGTCCACTTTTTCTAGAATGGCTGAATAACTTCCAATATATTTCTTTATTCTGTTTACGAACATGTCTAAAGCTAATTTGGCAGACTTTTTATCATCAATCACAAAAGTCCGATCTGGATTGTAACCGGGAATCTTATAACCAGCTCCAATCATGATGTCTCGCATATCACTTAAGCCAGAAACTCCTTTTAATCCAGAATGATCAATCAAAACATCTTCAATATTAGCTGCGCTATACCCCTGACCCATTAAATAAAATATTATAGCAGGATCAATATTACCTGATCGAGTCATCATCATCAAACCTTCCAGTGGAGTAAATCCCATTGAAGTATCAATGGATTTGCCTTTTTGTATTGCTGTAATACTACAACCACTACCAAGATGACATGTAATTAGATTTGGACTCTTTTTCTTTAACTTTTTACCAGCTTCTGCTGTTGCATATTGATGAGAAATCCCATGAAATCCATACTTTCTAATCTGATGTTTTTTATAAAATTTTAATGGTAATGGATACAAAAAGACCTCCTCAGAGATTGTATTATGAAAAGAAGTATCAAAAACTGCGTAATTAGGAACCTTAGGTAATAGTTTCTGACAAGCCTTGATACCTGCAATATTATTCGGATTATGAAGTGGCGCTAATTTACTATACTTGTCTATTTTTAACAAAGTTTTATTATCTATTAAAACAGGTTTAACAAACTCTTCTCCACCATGCACAACTCTATGTCCTATTTTTACAATTGAATTTATATCCAATTTATTCTGCTCAAATAAAATAAACACCTTCTTAATGGCGTCTTTATGGTTTTTCACTGAACCTGTTTGAACGTTTCTATTTTTACCAATTTTGTAATCAATAAATGAACCATTCAATCCGACTTTTTCAACAATACCTTCTGCCACAACATTAAAATCAGATTCAAACAACTTGAATTTCAAACTAGAACTACCTGCGTTAATTATTAAGGTATATTTCATGTCTTCTATTTAATAATCCCTTCATCATGTCCTTCAATTCCAGCAGCATTAGCTTCATCAGTATCAATGTGCATTGATTCTTCAAAATCTTCATGGACTCGGACTTCAACTTCGTTAAACGTTAACGCTCTTGGACCTTCTATCTCAACGTCAACAAATGAACCATTACTGAGTCCAGCACGATGAGATTCTTCTGGATTCATGTGGATATGACGTTTAGCAACAATGATTCCATCCTCAATCTCAAGCTCACCAGCAGAACCAACTATAGTTGCACCACCTGAACCAATTGTTTTACCAGAAAGTCGAATTGGTGCCTTAATGCCCAATTTGTGAGCATCAGTTTTTGAAATTTCTATCTGAGTATTGTCTCGACATGGACCAATTACTCGAACATTGTCAATTGTTCCCTCAGGACCAACAATTTTAACTGTATCAGTACTCGCGAACTGACCTGGTTGCGATAATTGCTTATCAGATTTTAGTTCATATCCCTCCCCAAACAAAACTTCTAGATCATAATTCGTAAAATGAGCGTGTCTTGCAGATACTTCAATTTTGATTTTCATAGGATATTTGTAAATTTGGTAAATATAGCCAATTAAAAACTAAAGTTTAATTTTCAGTAAACCGTTTTGGGCACCGACTCGATAGAGAACGTTTGAACTATTTCTAATTCCAAGTTGCAGTGCTTTATCGAAATCCTTAAATTTTATTAAACCTGACATTAAACCTGACGAAAAAGCATCGCCAGCACCAACTGTGTCAACAATCCTTTTTTGATTGCTCTGTGACGGATAGTAGTAAAACTGTTCATTCTCATCAATTGCACAAACACCTTTTTCACCTAGAGTTATTACAACTTTTTGCGGCCCTAGATTCAACAGTTCTTTTAATAAATATTTCTTATCTTGCAGTTTAGTTTTATTAATTCGTTTTTTTATTCCGGATAAAAGTTCGATTGCTTCGCTTTTATTCAAAATCAGAACTTCTACATAACTTAAAAAATTTATTAAAGTCTTCTGATTCCGCAGTTGCAACTCACCAGGATTCCAAGCGATCTTAACATCCTTTTTTGTTTGTCGAGTAATTTTTTCAAACTCAGATTTCCAATCCTTACTTGTCAGACTAGCAACGTAAAACCATTTCGTAGTAAAATTTCGTAATGAATGAACTTGCAAATGGTTACTTGCACCTTTGAATGTAAAGATAGTATGTTCCTTATCCTTGGCTGATGAAATGACAATTGAAAAACCGGTTTTATCTTCTTTTCTAACTTCAACTAGATCAGTTGAAATTTTTTGTTTTTTCAAATAATTAAAAAGCTCCATTCCGACATTATCTTTTCCAATTCTTATCATTGGAGAAACTTTCACACCAAAGTTTTTCGTTCCAACTGCCACGTTCATTGCGCCGCCACCGTAGGTAACAAACAGATCTTCGATCGCAACTTTTGCACCGTATTCCATTGCCAAAAGTTTTGGCATTTTGACTGATTTCTTATTTTTCACAACAAAAACTTCATCACTATAAAAAGAGATATCTTTCAGTGCGCTACCAAAAGTTACTAAATCGAAATACTTCATAAATTATATAGATATTATAGCATGAATTTTAAATTCACTCAAAATAGTTCAATAAAATAACCGAGAATGCGCATTCTCGGTTATTTAAAATATTTCAGTTAATTACAGTTTACTCTCAAAATACTTATCCAACTCATCCAACTTTACTCTCTCCTGTTTCATACTATCCCGATCTCTTACTGTAACTGATTCATCTTTTTCTAATGTATCAAAATCAACAGTTACACAGTAAGGAGTTCCGATCTCATCTTGTCGACGGTACCGTTTTCCTATATTACCATTATCATCAAACTCACATCGATAGTTCTCTCTTAATTCAGCGTAAACTTCCTTTGCTTTATCGACTAACTGTTCCTTGTTTTTTAGCAACGGGAATACAGCAATCTGAACAGGAGCAATCTCATTAGGAAATTTCATCACAATTCGTTTTTCACCATCCACATCCTCCTCATTATAGGCACTGCAAAGCGCTGTTAAAATCGCTCTATCTAATCCAAAGGTTGGTTCAAGAATGTGTGGTACGAATTTTTCTTTTTCAACAGGATCAAAATACTCTATTTTTTCTCCAGACGCTTTCGCGTGAGCCGTTAGATCAAAATCACTACGATGAGCTAATCCGAAAAGTTCCTGGAATCCAAATGGATATTTATACTCAATATCAACTGTTTTTTGAGAATAATGAGAAAGTTTCTCTGCTGGATGTTCATATCTTCTAATATCTTCTTTTTTCGCACCGAGTCTCAAAGTAAACTCTTCTTGCAGATCAAGCCAGTTTTGGAATAGAGGTTCCCATTTTGTTTTTGGATGAATGAAATACTCTATCTCCATCTGTTCAAACTCACGTAATCTAAAAATAAAGTTACCTGCGACAATTTCATTCCGAAACGCTTTTCCTATCTGACCGATCCCAAAAGGGATCTTAACACGCATTGTATCGACAATGTTTTTGAATTCTGTAAAAATCGCACCAGCAGTTTCAGGTCGAAGATAAACATCTTCTTCATAACCATTCATCTGAGTTTTGAACATCATGTTAAACGTTCTAACGTCTGTCCAATCAAACGCATCACAGTTCGGACATTTAACAAGTTCTTTTTTAATAATCTTTTCCATGCCCTCAATATCACCTTCTAGATCCTGACCAGTTGCTTCCTCAACAAGATGATCAGCTCGAAATCTGTGTTTACATTTCTTACAGTCAATCATAGCATCATTAAAACCCTCAGTGTGACCTGACGCTTCCCACAACTTCGGGTGCAATAAGATCGGTCCATCCATTCCAACCATATCATCACGATCTTTCACAAACATTTTCCACCATAAATTTTTAATTAAATTTTTCAATTCAACACCATAAGGTCCATATGTGTAAGAGTTCGCAAACCCTCCATAAATTTCACAAGCCGGATAAACAAAACCTCGTCGTTTTGCTAGAGATACAATTTTTTCCATATTTATATTACGGATATGCAGATTATTTGCAGATGTTGCGGATATTGCGAATCAGCAAGAAATCTAGCACACCATGATTTAATTTTAATCTATTATATTATTAATATAAACAAAAAAGCCTCATTCTAATAATCCAAAAATTTAATTTAGATCACTAGAACGAGACATTGAGGCCCGCGGTTCCATCTAGTTTTCCCGCAAGTGCGGGACACCTTAATTAATCACTCTTCATGTAGGAGCCAATCCCCACGAGTAATATATACATTATAAAACCTTATAGATTTTTGTCAACTACTTTTGCCTTGACTGATCTATTTTAATATATTAGAATACTTTTGTAGCAATGATCCGTGGAGATTGCTTGTGTATAGGATAGGCGGGAGGCTTTGAGATCAGGGTTTTGCAATTGCGATTCTGATGGAGCCGTTGTTGAAATACCGCCCACAATGCAGCTTTTTCGGACGGAACACCCTCCAGCCGGCCACGGGAAGTTACGAATTGAGGAGAATCCTAACCAGGACCTCCTCTTTTCTTTTTAAACACTAAAAGAATTAACCCAACTTGCTTCCATTCGGAACATCTTTGTCAGGAACAGCTAAAACAACTGAACCGTCTTCTCGATAAAAACCACTGCAAAGAAACTCTGATACAAAAGGACCAATTCTTTTTGGCGGGAAGTTCACAACACCAATTATTTTTCTATTCAATAAATCCTCCTTAGAATACAGTTCTGTAATTCTAGCACTTGATATTTTGACACCTATTTCCGATCCAAAATCTACCCTAATCTTATAGGCAGGGATTTTTGCTTCAGGAAAATCATTTACCTCAATAATTGTTCCCACTATCAATTCAACTTTTTCAAAATCATCCCAGCTTATTTTGTTCATATAATAAAAAGACTAAATTAAGTTAACTAAATTTTTATTTAACCAACCAACTACAACTTTACACATTTTATCTCGATCAGGATTCATTCCGTGATCTAATCCTTCAATTAAGACTTTTTCTTTCGGACCAGTTACTACGTCAAAATAAGCCTGCATTTCAGAGATAGAAACGTCAGTATCTGCTCCCCCATTGATAAATAATATAGGACATGAAATATTTTTTATTGAGTCAACTAAATCATAGTTCTTAAAATCTTGCCAAAACGAAGGTTTAACTGTTGTAACTGTTCCATTCGATCGAACTCTCGATGATATCCCATCAGGATGATAGTTCTCTCCAAATTTTATAGGTAATTTGTCTCCAGGATGAGAAACTGCCCCCAAACAGATCAGACATTTCATTTCTGGCGCAAGCGCAATCGTTGTAGACGTTCCAAGTGACTGAGCAACTATTCCAAATTTTTCAAGGTCAACTTCCGTTTG
>JABHMO010000028.1 GCA_018693855.1 Candidatus Falkowiibacteriota bacterium | reverse complement strand
CACGTCCTATTTGTTGGGTTAATATAGCATTTGATTCCGTTGGTCTAAGCATTAGAAGACATTCAACATCAGGGATATCAATTCCTTCATTAAGCATATCAACAACAAAAGCAACTTGATGCTTTCCTTTATCAAAAGCATTAATTATTTCAGATGCTGACTGATAAGCTCCGTCTGTATTTTTGTCTTCAATTTTTGAATGTATTGATACAGCATCTATTCCTGCTTTTCTAAATTGTTCGGCTGTCCAATCTGCATGTTCTATAGAAGCACAAAATCCGATTGTTTTTTTGTCGGATGCGAGTTCTTGAAATTTATCAATTACTGCTTTATCTCTTTTTTCTATCATCAATGATTTATTCAAGTCATTTACATCATAACGAAAACCATTATAGTAGATATTAGAATAATCAACATTATCCTTGAATCCTTTATAATTCAAACTTGCTAAATATCCTTGACGAATTGCATCAGATTGCCCCATTTGAAATACTAAATTATCTCCGTAAAATTCTAATATATCTTTTTCATCCATTCTGTCTGGTGTTGCAGTTAACCCTAGAAAAAAATTAGGTGTAAAATAATCTATAACCTTTTTATAACTAGGTGCAGCAGTATGATGGGATTCATCAATTATTATATAATCGAAATAATCTTTAGAAAATTGAGCTAAATTATTTTCTTTATTTATAGTTTGTATTGTTGAAAAAACTATATCTTTTCCTTTATAGGTTTTTTCTTTACCTGTGAAAAACCCCATATCCTTAGACCTCTCTGGCATGACTTTTTCAAAAGAGTTTTTTGTTTGTTTTAAAATATGATCAACATGTACAATAAATAATATTTTTTTTGCTCCAATTGCCTTAGCATCAAATATACTAAGATATGTTTTTCCTAAACCTGTAGCCAAGACGACAAGACCTTTGTTATTTCCTTCTTCTCTTGTTTTATTTAGTTCATCTAATGCTTTCCGTTGAACATCATGAGGTTCAATCAAACCAGAATTCCAGTTCAAAAATAATGAATACAGTTCTTTGTCAGCGTTAAAGGTTCTTCTTAGTTCATATATAGCATCCTCAGGATCATTTATAATTTGATCTCTTGAGAGACTAATTAGGATATAGCCTTGTCTAATTGTTTCATTTCTTTTAGCTTCTAATTCATCAAATCGTTCTCTTGAAACCATTCCTGCAGCGTGATAGTTAAAACCATCACACTCTATAGCATATTTACGTTTTTTTGTTTTAACTACAAAATCTAAACGCCATTTTCTACCTGAACCATCGTTTCTATCAATTTTAACTTCTGGCTTTATTACGTCAAGTCCGTCATCTCCATAGTCCTCAAAATACACATTTTTAAGGAATGTGGTTTCTAGATAGCCCATTATTTTACCATGTGATGATAAGAATTTTTCTATTTTCATATAGTTATTATTGCTATTGTAGCGTTTTATTTATCAAATGTAAAGATTACGTTAAACAAAAAACACCTCAATTAAGAAAGGTGTTTTTTGTTATGTCTACGCACTTCTGACCCATCCGGGTCGTTAGAACCGCGCACACTCTGGCTCGGAGACCAGGATTCGAACCTGGATAGCTAGGATCAAAACCTAGAGTCCTACCATTAGACGATCTCCGAATAAAATTAATAACCAATAACCAAATTTCAATAATCAATTAAACTAGTGTTTACATACTATCGCATTTTTGATAAAAAGTCAATAGGATTGTGGGAATAAAAAAGGGGTTGACATGGTGAGAAATTTGTTATAAGATACAATGTTTTAATTGTTCTTCACAATGGACCTTAATCGTAAAGGAGTGGAACATGGGCAGGCAGAATTCGATCGCATATAATTGGCCTATGGTGGCAGTACGCGTCATTGGTTGGATGAACTTGGTTTTCATAGTTTCTTTTTTCTTACATTTCGAAAGAAACGCGGCAATTTTGCCAGACATTCGAATTAGTATTTCTTTCTTTCGCGCAATCATCGCTGTTGTTTGGCTTATCGACATAGTGTTTATGATCGTGCTTAGTGCTATGGTTATATATACTGATATATTCAGAAAAGTGCCAATCAAGCTCGGTGTTTTTCAACCATACCTTTTTGGTCATAGCTGGTTTGTCATTCTGAATGTCTATAAACGAGTGAAAAAATATAATAAAGGTGTAATGAAAAATTTGGATTCAATTATTCGATACGCCGATGAGTGGCCTAAAGTTGAAATCCCCAACAAGGGAATCCTGGGGGACCTTTCAGATGAAAAAGCTTTTAATAAAGCCGTTGCCTTGATTACGACTGCAAAAGTCTCTGCTGAAGCACGAGAAAAGCGGCAAGACCGAGCAACTAAACGACAATCAGAAAAAGAACGGCATCTAATCCAATTGCGTGAACGAAGTGCGCGACTCGGAATCAGTGAGGACGAGTTTAACGCATACGCTGCAGGGAAGGGACCAACGGAGGTTGCCTTTTGGTTGGACGAAGTTGTGATTCGGCGACGGCTTGAAGAACGAAAGGCCGCAGAAGCGATTGAACAACAGCGAAGAGAGGAACAGCGGCATCAAGAGTACCTTGACGGTCTTCAAACCAAGGCGGAAGGAATATCCAGTGACCCGAATATTCGAGAAGAGTGTTTGGGGCTGGTCGAAAAGTTGCGCGTTTTAGAGAAGGGCTTAAGAGAGTACCGCATGACACTTTATGCGTTTAATACTAAGCTCGCACAACTGAAAACGTAGAGAACGATCTAATCGTTCTTTTTTAATTTTAAATATTCCATCAACCTGCTATAATGAGTTTACGTATAATTATCAACTACATTTTATGAAAATAACAATAGTTTTCGCATTTTTTATTCTTTGTATTTTTTTATTTTCCTGTCCAGTGCAAGCTAACGATAATCTGTTCGAAGCAAAAGTTGTGGAGATTCTGAAAGAACGGGAAGTTGTTCGGGAGAGTGGGGGAACAGTCAAACAACAAAATGTAAAATTGATTGGGCTGGAAAATGAATGGAAAGATAAAGAGTTTATAGTGAATGGACTCTCTGAAATTGACGTTGTAAATGGTGTGGAAGTTTCAGTTGGGAACAAAGTTATTGTTCAGCATTCTGCTGACTATGAAGGTGCGGACAGCTTTGTTATTACCGACCATGTACGACGAGGTTATTTATACCTACTCGGACTCATCTTTGCTATCGCTATCTTCGCTATTGGTAAATGGCAAGGCGTTAAATCTTTGTTAAGCTTAGTGTTTAGCTTTATAATAATAATGTACTGGATAATTCCAAGTATTATCAATGGTATAAACCCGTTACTTGTTAGCATCATTGGTGCAGTTGTAATTTTATGCTCAATTATCTATGTAACTTGGGGATTTACTCGCAAAGCAAATATCGCCATGATTAGTATTGCTGTGAGTTTATTGATAACTGGTTTTATTTCTATTGTTTTTACAAAATTAACAAACCTTTCAGGACTAGCCGATGATAATATTTTGTTTTTAGTAGGAGTTCCTGGTGTTAATATAAATTTTGAAGGACTTCTCTTAGCTGCAATAATTATCGGAACACTCGGTGTACTTGACGATGTTGTAATTAGCCAAATCTCAACTATTGAACAGATAAAATTATCAAATAAAAATATAAGTAAAAAAGAGCTTTTTTCAAAAGCTATTAGAGTCGGAGTTGATCATATTAGCTCAATGACTAACACTTTATTTCTTGCCTACGCCGGAGCCTCGTTACCGTTACTGCTACTGTTTGGTGTTCAGGAAAACGTCGGATTTCTAACCGTTATTAATAATGAAATGATCGCAACAGAAATCGTCAGAACTTTGACAGGTAGTATAGGTCTAATCTTAGCCGTTCCAATCGCTACCTTTTTTGCAGTAAATTATTTAACAAAAAAACAGGTTGCTAAATGATTAATTATCTGTTAATATACAATATTCATAAATAAAGATGGAAGGAGGTCTACTTTGGAAAAAGTCCCAGTCATCTATGACCTGGGGGGACAGTTCGAAAGATACAATGGAAAAGCTCTTTGTCAGTTGATGTTCTCAAGTGGCGGATACGCATGCGTGGCATGGCTCGCTCGATTAGGGCCAGACTATCTTCGTTACCGAGCCGCTGAACTAATTGAACTAGGGGAAAGTGGTACGTTAGACACGGTTGTAAAGTGTAACTGTCGCAATCCAATTGAATATCTAGTTCGACATCAAATTAAATCTAGCGATCTATCAGCTCGATACTATTACTACAATGAATGGTTTTGTACTGACTGTGTTCGACCTCTTACATCAGATGAAAAGATTATGCCGTTTCGTTTTTCCTTGCTCTGTAACGGCAACGCCAGAGAACAAAGCCATTACAAAAAAGTGCTAAGAGCATTATGCTGTTATATTGATGATCCAAATGATACACTAAAATTCTTTTTCGAAAACAAAGTTGTCTCAGCTTCTAGCCCCTGGAACTGTGCTACGAGCAGGGATATTTATGACTGAACCAACTCGGACAAATCTCCGAGTTTTTGATTCCCCAAACTTCAATTCTCGATTAATTTATGCTATAGTATTAACACTATAAAAGTTACATTATATTAATTTTTAGTTAACTTCGATTTGCTTATATTTACTTATATTCACTTGTATTTACCTGTATTCACTTATATTCACCTGTCTTCACTTCCTCACTATGTCCTGGTTACTAATCGTAATAATCGCTCAATTCGCCCAAGCCGGAGCTCTCTTCCTGGATAAATTTTTATTATCAAAAAAGTTCCCAATCCCAGCCGTACTTACATTCTGGACAGCTGTTGCTAATTTAGTCGGCTGCGTTTTTGTTTTCTGGAACTTTAATTTCTGGCCCGGTTGGTACATTTTCGTTTTAGCACTGCTAAGTGGTGTGGCTTTTACAATCGCATTACAGTTCCTCTATATGGGCTTAAAGAAAGGGGAGGCAACTCATATTACTCCACTTGTTGGCGCAGTCGTTCCAGTTGTTTCGTTCCTTCTTTCATACTTCTGGTTCGGTGAAGTTTTGACTCAGAATCAAACAATTGCGGTTGTTCTACTTGTTGTCGGTGCATTAATTACCTCATTTGAAACAACCCGCAAGAAAAGCGGAATACATATTGGAATGCTCTGGGCAGTTATTGCTGGAATCTTTTTCGCTATCTCATACGTCACTGTTAGAGCTGTTTATCTAGAAGAAAGTTTCTCAACAGGATTTGTTTTTGCTCGATTAGGTAGTTTCCTCGCTGCGTTACCATTACTCGCAGTTCCTTCTGTTTATAAAAGTATTTTTAATAGAACAAAAAAACAAGAAAAACAAGCCAAAGGCGGTTATCTGCTATTGGCTGTTAATAAAGGGTTAGCCGCTTTCTATTTTCTAGGTATGAACTTTGCAATCTCTCTTGCCAGCGCTACTCTTGTGAATGCTCTCGCAGGATTACAGTTCGCTTTACTCTTTGTTGTTGTTTTTGTCTCATCAAAATTAGTCCCTAAGTTTTTCAATGAATACTTTACCCGTACAGAAATTATCCAACAAATTATCGCTATGTTATTTATAATCGGAGGGTTGGCTTTTATGGTATTTTAGATTGTAATTTGTGAAAGATATGAGTAAGGATATTGAGTTGAAATTGAGGACATTAAGTTGAAATTGAGCCCGCCTGCCTGCCCGAAATGCTATATCGTAGCAGGCGGGCAACGCTGTAGCACTGCGGGCAGGGTAAGAAAAGTTATAACTACTGCGATTAACTTCGATTTACTCCGATTTACCTCGATTTACTCCGATTCACTTCGTATGACAAGATTTAAACGAAAAATCATCGAATATTTCATCCTACTACTAATCATCGTCGCTCTCATTGTAGCTGGCTGGATTGTTTTGTTTTTGCAAAGTTTTGAGAATGATAACTTTGAGTTGGGGACTGATTTTTCAGTTAAATTTGCTAAAGAATTGAAGATAGATTGGCAGGATGCATATTTGGCAATGCTTGATGATCTGCAAGTTAAAAAGATTAGGATTCATGCACCATGGGATCAGATTGAACCGAGTAGGGGGGAATACAATTTTGAAGAACTAGACTTTCAAATAAAAGAAGCAAGTCAACGTGACGTCGAAATAATTTTGGCGATTGGTAGGCGAACGCCAAGATGGCCAGAGTGTCATGACCCAGCATATATTAAAAGTCTGCCTGCAGACTTTGTGCAAGATAAACAGTTCCAGATGATGAGAACGGTTGTTGAACGATACAAATCTTTTCCTGCAATTAAAGTTTGGCAAGTTGAGAATGAACCGTTGTTAGATGTTTTTGGAGAATGTCCAAGTAGTGATGCTGATTTGCTAAGACGAGAAGTGAATTATGTGAAAAGTCTAGATAATTCTCGACCAGTTTTAGTGACTGATAGCGGCGAACTTGGTTTGTGGATAATCGCAGCTAACGTTAGTGACTTATTTGGAACAACAATGTATAGAGTCACTTATAATAAATGGTTAGGTTATAATTTTTACAAATTTCCACCAATTTTCTATAGATTGAAAGCACAGCTAGTTGGCCGAGATCCTAACACTGTTATTGTTTCTGAACTTCAAGCAGAACCTTGGGCAGAAGAGGGGATCTTATCAACACCACTCGAAGAACAGCGAAAATCAATGGACAGCGAAAGACTTCTTTCCCACATTGAGTTCGTCAAAAAAACAGGTTTCAACAGTGCCTACCTCTGGGGAGTCGAATGGTGGTACTGGTTAGCCAACAAAAAATCAGAACCAGAAATGTGGAATACTGCAAAAGATCTTTTTTCACAGCAGTAGCTGTAATTTGATTAATTCTATGCTATACTTTTGGCAGATAAAGGGGGTTGCCTAGATTTACTTAGACTCGCTTATATTTACATATATTCACTTGTATTTACCTATATTCACTTCGTATGGACTTCTTCGACAACTACCTTCTAAACCCTCGTCGTCATGGACTGATTATTGTCGGTGCTGTTATTGGCATTGTCGTTTTATTTATCGCGTTAATGTTAATTTTTCGAGTTCCAACAGTAAAGACTGAACCAACAGAAGAAGATGAGAACGCTCTGACTGCTCAGGAAGAAGAGTCTGAACTTAATCTTGATTTACAATTATTTGATAAACAAAAATACTATGAAAGTTTGGAGTAGTTTTTTTCTAATTATATTTTTATTAAACGTAACAGCTGTTTCTGCTCAAACACCTGAACTTTATGATACACAGCAATATTTAGAGGAGGAAACAAAGGTTATTG
>JABHMO010000027.1 GCA_018693855.1 Candidatus Falkowiibacteriota bacterium | reverse complement strand
GTCGAGAGGCGAACGAAACCGGCCGACTCCTAGAGTCTGAGCGAAGAGGTTCATACCTCGAAGTCGAAGACCGCCAGGTCATAGTTAGGGCGGGCGGGTGGGGAGCGTTGTTCTATTTTCTAAAGAACTCAATTAACAACACAGCCACCTCATCGAACACTGTTACGTTCAGACTGTATATGATTTCTTGGCCGTCACGAACTGAACTGATTAAATCAGAATTTTTAAGAATTGATAAATGATGAGAAATTGATGGTTTTGAGATGTTAAAATTTGAAGCAATTTCACCAGCATTCAAAGTTTCTGTTTTTAACAGTTCCAAAATTTTACGACGAGTGGGGTCGGATAGAGCAGCAATCGTTTTATTAAGCATAAATTTAGATATTTAGATAACCATCTAAATAATAACAACTATACATTTACTTGTCAAACTTATCCACATTTAATAAAAAATATAAAATCAAAATTTTATTTAAAAGAAAGACCGCACACAGTTGTGACCGTGTGCGGTTTTCCAGGTTTTTCCCCCCTTTTATGAATTGTTGCCCCCCTACTCCACGATTCGGAACAAAGGAACAGTATCCGGTCCTCCCTTCGGAGATTCACGGATGAGCTGCACCGACGAAGCAAATTGCTGAACCACGCTTTGGCCACTTAGTCGAAACAAGGTCACGTCGGAGGTGTTCATCCCCTCCTTGTAACCAGCGACCAGAACACCAACGAGCAATTTGTCGTAGATCGCATCGGGATCCCAAGACGGCGGGAAGAATCCATGCTGGACAAGATGTTCATGTCGAAAATCTTTTGTATGCCCATCAGGCATACGCAGATCGACGATATAAACTGGGATATCAACCGGACGATCACTCGTCCTCATCCCAAACGCGATCTTAGCATTGCCGCATGGAGCCTCGTACAACCGACAAAACACCAAATACGAAGGAACTCCACTCCTGACGATGTTCATGAGTTCATTCTCAAGGTTGACGACCTGCACTTCCGGCAGCTCCGGCTCTGACTCTGGTTGTGGCGGTTCCTTGGCACCAATGGTTATCAAGAAGGGATTCTTGCATTGATCCACACCAATGAATTGGGCTTTCACAAACTGCCTAATGGGATTGCCGTAGACGCTTCCTCGAACGATCACCATTGCCGGCAAAATCAGATTCTGGTCTTCTTTCTGACCGGTGACAGTTCTGACCAGCAACTTGAATCGCGCTGCCAACTCACGGTCTGTTCTGCTTCCTTCGTAATAGAAGAAGTTCAACCTAGAGTCCGCCTGGTGCGGTCCTAAATAGGTCTTCACTTCCTCGACCTTGCCGTTGATCGCGTTCCAGGTGCGATCGATGTCGGACTGAGGATTGTCGACCTTCGGCAGACCAAACAGGACTACCGAAGTGTGATTCGCCGCCAAAGCATCCGCCAAGGCAATCTCAGTCGCGATCGGGGTGAAAACGATGGAGATCTTTGCCGGTTGTGCCGACTGGACCGGTTCCTGCGCCATTGCGTTGCCGCAGATGGCGATGAGCAAAAACGAAAAGAAAATGACTCGTTTCATGGTTTTTATCCTCCCATGACTTGTTATTGACCAGAAAGAAATCGGTGAAGCTGCAGGGTGCAGCCTTGTAATCCGCTGAACTGGGCTTTAGTGATGTTCCTGACAACCTCACTTTCTCGCGGGTCGGCAACAACAGAACAAACCGGATATTTTTGAGGCTTGGGAGTATCCCAAGGACGAAATCCATGGACCAATTCCACAAACCGGTTATGTTCTTCGCGGCTGGCATTTCTTTGATTTAATTTGAATTCAAGGAACTGCCAGTTACGGTCAATCGAGTTGTGTTCCTTTTCCCAAGTCCTCCTAGCTACCTCGCAAGGTCCGCAACCAGAGGTCGAGAAAAACACAACCGTCAGCCTTGCCCTATTCAGGTTCTGCCAGAAAACACGCTCGGTTGTCACTCTCTTAAATCGCGGTGGTGGATTATTTCCACGAAAATGGATGTCGCCACTCACGTCTTCGTACTGGAGTTCTCCTGACGTCCTTACCTGTCCATTAGAAGAACAAGCTGAACACAAAACCAATAAAAACAGTATCAACTTCTTCATGGGATACCTCGCTTCCCATAGTGATGAAAGGTACGATTATGACATATTATTATACTAAATTTAATCGATTTTGTCAACCAAAAGAGACCCATTTCTAATTAAGTCTCTTTTTTCGTAAATTTAGTAACTTTTCAATGAATTATCGAGCAAATCTCATTTTCCCTTGTTTTCCGAATTTGCCCTTTTTCTTATGAATATCCAATTCCTCAGCAATGGCTTTTGCGCCTTCCTTATCGCCATTTTGAATCAAATTATGCATCTCTGCTAGCTGACTGAAGTTTTCTTCAGTAATCTTTTCAGCAATAGGTCTATCCCCTACAGCTTCTTTCCAAGCACTATAATCCCCAGTCTCAATTGCTTCAAAAACGATCTCTTTGTTCTCAGCATTTCTCTCGTGCTTGAACTGACCACGAGGTTTAGTTTTGAATCCAAGTTCCTCTCGAATAGCTTTCGCTCCTTCAAAATCACCTGCTTGCATTAAAGTATGAGCTTCAACAAATTTATCAAAGTTTTCTTCAGTAACATTTTTGGCTAATGGAGTATCAACGACTAGACTTGCAAAAGTTGCATAGTCACCAGCTTCAACAGCTGCTTTCACTTCATCATGATTGATCTCAAACTTGTGCATTTTCTTGCCTTCAAATTTATCAGAATCAATCTCACTAGCACTTACAATAATTGATGTCCCTGCAGTTGTAATTATTAATGCCATAATAGCCACTGCGATGTAGTATTTTTTGTTCATAAATAAGGGTACAGATGTACAGATCAACATACAGATTGTACAGATTTTGCAAAACCCCAGCTGGGATCTGTATAATTTGTGTCAATTTGTAAATCATTAATTAATTGGCGCCTTTTCTATCTAATACTACGCACACACTCTTCTTTTCTTTCACACATCGGCATTCTAAATTTCCCTTGTCTAAAGTCTAGATGACTACTTACCTCAAACTCGCCTTGGTTAATTATTTCTCCAAGTAATCGCACTTTTTTCTTTAATGGTAATTCTTCGTTATATCGAACTGTCCACTGTTCTTTTTTCAAATCAATTAATAGATAACTATCGTCCGTCTTCCCAGTAACAATTCCCATTAAACGACCTGACTCAGGATCGTGCCAAAGTTTCATTTTCTGATCAGCAATCATATCGTAGATTGGAAGATGTCTATAAGCTACATCCTCAACAGTTCTACCAGCACCAAGAACGTAAGCAGTAGAACCAAATACAATGCTAGCAATTACGCTTATCACAATAATTAAATAAGGATTTATTTTATAACCTTTTTTAGTATGTTTTAAGTAATAGTATGCCACAGTAATAAAGACAACTAAACAAAGTAACCATGTGTAAGGAACTATCATGAAGATCTTTCTGCCAAAACCAATCTGCAACATTGAAAAACTGTTATAATCAATCTTCACCACATGAATAAGGACGCTAACAGCCAATGAACCGATCACAATTGACAGTGCAAACAAAAACCAAATAAAATAGTCCTTGAATATAAAATTCAACTTTGATTTTGGTTCGATCTTTTCAGACTCGATTTTATCAATGATGTCTTTACTTAAATCTTTGTTCATATATCTTTTTAAATTGTTTTTTAGCTCGATTAATCATTGTCGCCACAGTTCCTTCTGGTTTTCTTAAGATATCAGAAATCTCTTTATAACTTTTTTCTTCAATAAATCTCAAAACCAATATTTCCTTATACTTTAAATCCATCTCATTCATAACTTGACCAATTGTCTTACCGACCTGTTTTCCGTCAATATCTTTCTCAATATCCACTTCATCAACTATTTTATCAAGAATCTCATCATTAATCTCCTGCGACATCTTAGCAATCTTCTTGGTTTTTCGATATCGACTGATAACTTCATTATGAGTAATACGGTATATCCACGATGAAAATTTCAAACTAACATCAAACCCATTCAAGTTACGATACACCTTTATAAATACATCTTGCAATATATCCTCTATATCTTCCTTTGAAAAATTCGATATTCGTCTAATATAAGCAGCCAACTTTCCTTCATACCGATTAATAATATAAACAAAAAAATTCTGATCCTTCAACGTCAGTTTAACAAGTTTTTCATCAGTTAAATTCTCTATTTTTGGCTTTTGGGCCATATGTTGCTATTAATACGTTTCATTGAGCTTTTTCTTTCAGGAGAAGCCAATGCGAATGTGCGAATTATGCGAATTCCGCTAATGATTCGCATCATTTGTGGGAAATTCGCAACATTCGCATAATTCGCACATTCGCATCGGTTTATTCGTAATGAAAACTAACCCTAGTCCCCCTCAACTTTTCCTCAAGTTCAGGTGTCACTAAACCATTTTCAATCAATCTTTGTGATTCAATTTGCGCTAGCTGAATAATCTCAACATCAGTTAACTTCGCGATCTTCAAATCAGGTAAGCCTGACTGCCGTGTTCCATAAACTTCTCCAGCGCCACGAAGTTCAAGATCTTTTTCTGCAAGTTGAAATCCATCAGTACAACTTTCCATAAACTTTAATCGTTTTCTTGTTTGCAGTGAATTATTATCAGAAAAAAGAAAACAGTAGGACTGAAACTCTCCCCTACCAACTCGTCCACGGAACTGATGAAGTTGAGCCAAACCAAATCTATCAGCACCTTCTATCATCATAATTGTTGCGTTTGGCACATCAATCCCAACTTCAATCACAGAAGTTGATACTAAAATATCATATTTCTTATTATAAAAATCTGTCATCACCTCTTCCTTTTCCTTCCCTTTCAATCGACCATGCATTAATCCGATATTCAAATCAGGAAAGGTCTGCTTATCAAGTCGTTCATGTTCTTGCTTTACTGATTTAACACCCAATTTATCAGAAGGATCAATTAAAGGACAAATCACAAAGATTTGCCGTCCTTCTTTTATCTGCGAACGGATAAAATCATAAGCCTTTAATCTTTGTTGTTCGTAAACAACTTTTGTAATAATCGATTTTCTACCTGGAGGCATCTGATTAATTATCGATAAATCTAAATCACCATACAACGTTAAAACTAAAGATCGCGGAATCGGAGTTGCTGTCATTGATAAAAAATGCGGAATTAAATTCTTTTCCTTATCTTTTTCAATCAAAGCTTTTCTCTGTTTCACCCCAAACCGATGTTGTTCATCCACTACAACTAAACCAAGATCTTTAATCTCTACATTATCCTGAATAACAGCATGCGTACCAATAATTACATCAAGTTCACCTTTTTCCAATTTTCCTAATAGATCTTTTTTAGAAATTTTTTCACCATTCACTTCCCTTTTTGATCCTGTCATTAGGCAGATATCTAGTTTTTGTTTACTGTACAGTTTTTGCAGTCCTTGATAATGCTGAGTCGCTAAAATTTCCGTTGGTGCCATTAAAACAGCTTTATAACCATTTAAGATCACATTAATCATAGCCACAGCCACTACAACCGTTTTCCCAGAACCGACATCGCCTTCCAACATTCTATTCATCGGTTTTTCTTTTTCCAGATCTTGAATAATGTCCCAAGCACATTTTTTCTGTGCGTCTGTTAATGTAAATGGCAAAGAATCAACAAACTCCTTTGTTTGTTTTTCAAGAAAAGCCAACTTAAACGACTTATTCGATTTCAAATCACTTTTCATCTTAGCAATAGCGAGTTGAATTAAAAACAGCTCATCAAACTTCAATCTCTTCTCTGCCTGACCAGCCAAATCAGAACTTTCAGGAAAATGAATATTCAGTAAAGCCTTATTTAACTCTAAAAACTTATTTTTCGATTTAATTTCTTCTGGTAAATAATCTTCAACCGATTCCATAACTCGTTTACACTGACTCAACAAAAACCTCATCTGCTTCTGCGTAACCCCCTCCGTTAAGTGATACACCGGCAAAATTCTTGCTGTATGGATAGTATTCGTATGGCCATTCGCCGTAGGCTTCGAGCGGAGTCGAGAAGTATCATTCGTATCCATTTTCAGATTAGTATCGCATTTCTCATACTCAGGCCCCACCATCTGCACCTTCTCCCCATCATATTTACCCGACAAAAACAGTTCATCCCCCACCTTTATATTCTTCGCTATAAACGGTTGATTAAACCAGATCACTTTCAACTCCCCTGTCTCATCACCAACAAGAGCTTCTGTCAGACTTTTTCGTCTCTGCCTAAGTCTTCGATTTGCAATCATCTGAACTTTTACTTTGATCGTCACATTCTCAGTTGCAAACAGATCTTTTATCAATCTAATCTCACTATAATCCTCATATCTAAATGGAAAATAAAAAATCAAGTCAGAAATAGTATTCAAACCAAGTTTTTTTAATCTTATGGCTGTTGTCTTGCCAACCTTGTTTAGGGCAGCAATTTGAGTATTTAGGTCCATGAGTTCATTTTAACAAAAATATCGCAAGAGGGCTATAGAAGGCTAGAGATGGCCATTAATAAGGCTTAATTAAAACTTTTCTACCCTTAATTTTAACTCATTGCCCTCAATTTTAACTTAATTCCCTCTTTTTCATTTAAAATTCAAAACAGCGCCCGATAAGACTAGACGCTGCTTTGTGTTGTTGGTTTCAAAAGAAGCTAGAAAAGCTTGCCGTACCGCTCGGTCGAAAACTCGTACCGCTTCTGCCACATGGCATGAGCTTTACGAGCAGAGGCAACGAGCTCTTCCTTAGAGGCGTTACCGTTATCCGGCCGACTATAGTAGTCGATACTTTCCTGGGCAGAAGCCATACCCCGTTGACACACAGCCTGTTCGAGCCACACTGGCATGGCCATGTCGAAAAATGAAATGTCAAGCACTTCCTCCAGAATCGGAACGATAAGACCTCTCACGTGGTCGATTCGGAACGGCTTAGTTCCAATCAACACTCGAGCCTCATCAGGAAAATCGAAATGGATTTCGTTTCCTTCCTCTCGATACGTCACAGTAAGGAAAGCCTGCTCGCCTTCCCCGAATCCCGGAGTGAACAGCTTGAACATGATCATGTGTTCATCCACCATGATACGCATGCGGAAACTTCCCGTCGAATGCTCCAACCCATGATCATAACGATCAGGTTGCCATGGCTTCGCAAAGGCTAGATCTGGACAACCTTCGTTGTCCTCATCTGCGGCCTGCTGCATTGCCTCGACCAAGGCCTCGATCGATTCAAAGTCATCCTGATCGTACACAGCGCAGCCATGTGCCAAATACTGAGCACAACGGTTGGCAATCTTCAATGTCCTTTTGGTCATTTAGCACCTCCTTTGGTTATGCAGATAGATGACCAAATCTATCCGCGGGCGCGATGATACTTATTAAACGAATAATAAGCACTCTCTCACCCGTGGATTATCAATATCACAGTATAACATGTTTTTTAGGTTTTGTCAACTAAAACGATATACAAATACCTTATTTTAAACAATTTACCCATTTTTGACTTTTATTAACTTAAAAGCAGCGTCTGTGGTGACAAACGCTGCTTTCGTGTTTTGATAAGGTGAAAAATCTAGCTGATCATGTCCCGAAGGAACATGCACCTAGCATCAAGCTTCGTGCATTTGATCAGCTCTTCGGGCAACTTCCCTTCCCAGCAGGCCGGGATGTATGCCGAAGCTTCGGAAACGTGAGTGCCACTGGACTGACTAGCAATCCAGAGTTCCTTGTCAACCCACTCACCCTCATTGGGACCGTCATCATGAACCCAGCGCTTCAGGATGGCTCCGAGGACCAGCTGGTGAACTCTATCAGAGTAACACCCAACTGCATGACCGCTCTTGGTACGACCATAGCAATCAGCTTGCAGACTGATCCTTTCACTTGCACTCCGGACGAAATCACTGTAGAAGTCATCAGCATTAACGTCCATGCAGCGCATACGAATCCTCGCGCCGATCAAGTGGAAGTACCGACTCCCATTCATCGTGCCTCGCGAAGCTCCGTACAACCGAACCTGAATTCCGCTCAACCACCGAACATCAACGATCTGTCGATACTCAGTAGCATCAAAATCAGGTTCTTCACTTTCCTGGTCCTTCAGAATCATCTCCATGGGCACATCACTCCCAAAGACCTTACAAGTCAAACCGTTGAACTGCTGCAAGGCGGAAATGATCGTCGTCGGAACACGCACTTTTTTCTGAGACATCTCGAGTCTCCTTATACAAGAGTTTGACAACGCGAAATGCGCTATCAAGGATGGGCATCTCGAGCCCTCCAGCTTGATTACATTGAAATATGTAACCAAAAGCAAAGCTCAAATTAATACAACAGTATAACACATTTCCCTACTCGCGTCAATAGCTATTGCTAAATTTACAACAAAAAATGCCTATCTTAATAAATAAGTGGCATTTTTTTATATATTTTATCTAAATTTAATCAATTTTGAAAAAGCTTCATCAAAACCAGCTTCTTCTTTCTCAATATCTTCATCAATGTATTTTAGTAAAAACTCTCTGACTTTCAATGGATTCTCATCGGATAAAGGCACTGGATAGACTCCCTTTATATCACTTTTGAAATCAATGTATAAATACTTGTAAACAGGTGGTTCATAGATTATCCAAAAGTTTTTCAACTCTTTGTATGGATAATACCTTTTATCAATAATCACACCATCCTCCCCTATCTGAACATTAATCTCTCGAGGTGCTTGAAAAAATTGATAAATAATTACAAAAACAGATAGTAACAAAATTATTGCAAATAAGAAATTTGCAGTGAATACAGAGTAAGCTAGTAATCCAGCTAAAACGATCGCGCCGACAATGTACCAAGTCCGATTCACAGCCTCATGTTCGTATTCTTTGAAATTCCATTCTAAATGCACGTCACCAATATTGTCTGGTAACTGTGGAGAAAAAAAATCATTTAATATTTTCATATATATTATTTATGTCTGTTAATATTATACAATATTTTATTGAAATAAACAAAAGTAGATGCAAAATTAATTTTGCATCTACCTCTGGCGGAGAGGGTGGGATTCGAACCCACGGTCCGCGCAAACGGACAACAGTTTTCAAGACTGTCGCTTTCGACCACTCAGCCACCTCTCCGAAATATGTAAATTGTAATTCTCTTGGCGGAGAGGGAGGGATTCGAACCCTCGAGCCCCTTTCGAGGCTAACACCTTAGCAGGGTGCCCCTTTCAACCACTCAGGCACCTCTCCGTATATAATTTTTTTGAACGCATTACCACCTTTATATGATTTAATCAATTTTTCTTCTTTCCTTGCGTCGTCTATTGTTAATAATTCCTTATAACAAATCACTTTCCATGGTCCATTCATTTTCGTAAATTTCCCACCTATTCCTTTATTATGTTCAGAAATTCGCCTTTCTAAATCGGTAGTAGAACCTATATAATGTTTTTGATTTTTTATACTTTTTAGAATGTAAACAATTCCCTTCATACTCATTTTTTGCCCCTTTCAATTCATCCCGCCACGGCGGGACCAGCTCAGGCACCTCTCCGTGATTAGAGATTGGTATATAGTAACGTAGAAGTTAGATAAACCAATCCATAATAAAAAAACAAAAGATAGAATCTATCTTCACTTTGATTCTACAAATGCTATTTTAGCAAAATTATATTAACTTGTAAAGCCTCCTAATTAACTATTTTATACACGTAAATATTTGCCTACTGCGACAGCGCTACTGATAACATTGAGAATAATCACGCCAATCAACTGTGACAAAAATATAAACGCAAAATGACTATTATAATACTTAATTAAATCAAAGTTATAAGCTTCTAAAAAGTCTGAAAGATATGGACCAACTGCGCCGAAAATAATATAAAGCAATAAAAAGGCGAAGACTGTTGAGAAAACTGAATAAATGACACCCTCGAGTAAAAACGGCCATTTAACAAAAGAATTACTTGCTCCAACTAACTTCATTACCGCTATCTCTTCTTTGTGTGTGTAAATTGTAACTCGAATTGCATTATAAACAATCAGTATTGCAATGAAGACAAAAATCATCGTTAACGCAATACTTATCTTTTCAACTTTATTACTGATCATTTCAACACCTGCAATTATTTTCTCATGATCAGTGTAGTTTTGATATTTGATTATTTCCTGATTTTCTTCTAATTTCAACACACCCAAAATCTGATTATAGTCATTCACATCTTTTGCTCTGATAATTAAAGCGTCAAGCAATGGATTTTTTTCAACTTCATCAATCGCTTCCAATATTTTAGGATCATCTTTATGTTTTTCTTTAAACGAAACAAGTGCATCTTCTTTAGAAATGAAAATTGCCTCCTCAACTTCACTCATGTTATTGATTTTTTGAGTAAAATTATTGATTGTTTCTGGTTCAACATCTTGATTAAAGAAAACACTAACATCAACTTTGTCTTCCACTGATTGAACAACTGAATCTGAAATAGCATCTAGTGAGACTAAAATATTAACTGACAATAATGCCAAAACTAAAACCGTGATTGTTACGAGTGACAACCAAATATTTCTAGCAAAATCTTGAAAAGCAAATTTTAGAGCTCGATGGAATGTAAATTTCATAAAACACGAAGTGAATATAAGTAAATATAGGTAAAGACAGGTAAATACAAGTAAATTTCAGAAAGCTAAGTCAGAAACCAGCCTCCTTAAGAGCCTCGTTTAGCCCCGTTTAGCCTCATTTGCGATTAAATCACATACTTACCAACCTTTTGATCACTAACTATCTCGCCTTTTTCGAGTAGGACAACACGTTTCTTTAACATGTTCACAACATCTCGATCATGAGTTACGAGCATTACGGTTGTTCCTAGTTTATTTATTTTTAATAGAAGTTCAATAATATCTCGAGCATTCGCAACGTCAAGATTTCCGGTTGGTTCATCAGCTACTAACAATTTAGGTCTGTGGATAAGGGCTCGAGCGATACTGACACGTTGCTGTTCTCCTCCTGATAACTGACGAGGATACTTGCTTGCTTTTTGTGATAAATTTACGACTTTAAGAATTTGAGGGACAATTTTTCTTATTCGCTTATTAGTTGCACCACAAACCTGGAGAGCAAACGCAATATTTTCAAAAATAGTTTTTTGAGGTAATAATTTAAAATCCTGAAAGATTACGCCAATCTGTCTTCGTAAAATTGGAATTTCTCTTTGTCTAATACCAGAAACGTCCCATCCTCCGATCATGATATTACCTTCAGTCAAATTTTCCTCCGCTGTTAAAAGTTTAACCATAGTTGTTTTACCACTACCACTCTGACCAATGATTGATAAAAACTCACCTGGTTTAATATGAAGATTAACGCCCTTTAACGCGTAAGTATCTGGTTGATAATATTTTGTAACGTTTCGAAATTTAATCATATCTTAACAAAGATATTATTTACTAATAAAATTCTTTATTTTTAGTTCATTTTTGTAGTCTTCAAAAAACACTGCAAAATCATTTTCAGAAGCAATCAAAATATGACTAGCCTGTACTTGTTCATTTTCTCCATCAACTCGCCTATCTTCAACTTTGATAATGTGGTAACCAAATTCAGTTTCAACTAAATCACTGATCTGTCCAACTTCTAATGCAAACACAGCATTTTCAAAAGCTTCAACCATAACACCTTTACCAAAAAAGCCTAAGTCTCCCCCATTCTCAGATGAACCTGGATCATCACTGAACTCTTTTGCTAGCTCTTCAAAACTTTGCTTACCTTTATTAACTTTAGCTAAAACTTTTTGTGCTTTTTCTTCAGCAACCTTCTTAGGGATTCCAGCTTCGATTAAGTTATCTCTTAACACCTCAATATAGATAATGTTCTGTTTGAAAGTTTCAACGTCCCATCCAAAATACTTCTCAACGTTCTCAGCGTACTCATCAGCATTTTCCAACTGATCTATTTGACTTTGGACTGCTGCGTCTAAATCTTCTGGAGTGACGGTTACATCAAATTCCTTTGCTAGTTTTTCCATTGCTTTTTGCAGAATTAATTTATCTATTACGTCTTTTTCAACCTGCTCACGAGTAACATCAAAATCATTTGCTACTGCAAACTGAGTCACGCCTTTTACTTCCTCCTTAAAATCTGACATCTTAATAATTTTGCCCTCTACGTATCCAGCTGGTATTGGTAAGACTTTCAAAACTGCATTTGAGAACTTATTATCCCAATCGTATTTATAAGAAGCTAACCCAACCATACCAAATGCACAAATTAAAACTACTATGACTAAAAGAGTCATTATTAATATATTTTTGTTTGTTTTTTTAATTACCATAAGACAGTTCTTTGCAAATTTTTTAACTTTTTCCATAGTTATGATCTCTCATCAAAGAAATAGTCCCACCATGCTACTAGATTTGATGATTTAGTATTATTAAATTCTTCTTGATTATTTATTAATTCTTGATTCTCGTGCAAAACTAGTTGTTTATTTTCAATTGGAATAACAACCACCTGTTCCCCAGGTTTTTGCATGTTAAACTTCTCTCGAGCTTCTTGTTCTGTGAAAAAATCATTTTGATAACTATCGATCGAACTTAGAAATTTATCTTGATTCAGCTTCAAATTTTCCAGTTCTTGACTCAACTCATTAATATCATTATTTAACCCCTTTTTATTAAAATACTCTCTTACAATACCTATCAAAAACAGTAAAAAGATGATTATCAAAAAAATCACGAGAAATTTACTAAAAAAATTACCTGTCAGATTTTGTTTTCTCGATCTGGTCATAAAGATATTATAGCACAATATATTTTATTATATAAATCTCACTTTAATTGGCCAATTCTACTCTTCCGGATTATCCTTTAACGGTGTTAATCCGTCCCTAGGAGGGGCAGTCTTCTTTGTTGCAATCAACTCTTGTTTTAACCTTTTATACAACTTAATCTTATACTCTCGGGGTAACATTGTAACCTCAGCCATTATTAGATTTACTGGATCAGTTGCCTGTTTTTGTTCCTTTTCCTTTTGGACAAAGACTATCCTAACTAACTCTTCTCTAAGTGCCTTTACTTTAGATATTTTATACAGTTCGTATGGTGCGACATCATGATCAACCACGATTTTTATCGTTCCAAATCGGAACAGATGCGCCCAGACACCTCGTTGATCTGCTTTAATATCTTTGATATCACTAAATTTAAACTCATTTGTATACTGCTCAAAAAAGTTAACTTGTTCGAAATCAATCAATCGTTGATTTGTGACTATTAATTTGTTCTTATAAAACAAAAACAGTAATCGCAAAGAATAAAACAGTACAACTAGAATTACAGCGAAAAACAGAATCATTCCCCACCAACCACGTTGAAAAAGAAAATACATTAAGAAAAAATCAAAAATTAGAATTAGGAACGAAATGAAGAAATGAGGTGCAACAATCACAAGAGAGTGATGAATCTCTTTTATTACTTTTTCATTTTCTTTTAATTTGAATTTATTTTTTTTGTCCATATCTTTTTAGATTTATTCTAGAAAATATTTTATAAATTTCCATAAACAACAGGACAGAACTTGCAACCGCAGCAGATATTAACAGATCAGACCAAGATAACGCAGTTGAATTGAATAAAGTATTTAACGGTGAATAGATAATTATCAAATGCAGGATAATAGAAGCAGCAATAGCCATTACTAGGAACTTATTAGAGAAAAAACCAACAGAGAAGACAGACCTAGTTTGACTTCGGCAGTTCAAAACATTGAACATCTGGAAGAACATAAGGGTTGTGAAAGCCATTGTCTGAGCATAAATCAAATTACTGTTTGGTTGATACAACATAAATACAGCCAAAGTCCCGATAGTCATAACTACTCCAATCATAAACATTTTAGCAACCACCCTTTTTGTCAGAATACTTTCACCGGGTTTACGCGGTTTTTCTTTCATTATATTAGGAGAGAACGGATCAACACTTAGAGCGAGAGCTGGCAGACCGTCTGTGACTAAATTAATCCACAGGATTTGAATTGCCACTAGTGGCAACAAAGCTTCTCCGTGACTGTTTGATAAAAGTAGTATAGCTAAAAATATTATTAGAAGTTCACCAATATTCGATGACAATAAATATGTCACAAACTTTTTAATATTATCATAAATTCCACGTCCCTCTTCAATAGCATTTACAATGGAAGTAAAATTATCATCTGTTAATATAATCTCCGCAGATTCTTTCGAAACATCAGTGCCCACAATTCCCATTGCAATCCCTATATCAGCCATTTTGAGGGCTGGAGCGTCATTCACACCGTCACCTGTCATCGCGACAATGTTTCCCTTTTTCTTCAATGTCTCAACTAACTTAATCTTATGTTCTGGATTCACACGTGAATAAATATCGACATCATCAATTACTTTATTAAAACCATTTAATTTGTCCAATTCTGTGCCTGTTAACGACTTGCCCTCAATACCAATCTGTTTACCAATCGCACAAGCAGTTAGTTCATAGTCTCCTGTAATCATTATAACTCTAATTCCAGCTTTGCGACACTTTTCAATTGATCTTTTAACTGCTTTTCTCGGTGGATCAATCATTGCTTGTAAACCAACGAAAATCATTTCGTCTTCGCGAGTCACTCCATTAATCTTTCTATAAGCAAAACCGAGAACTCGCAGTGCTTGACTAGCAAACTTTTTATTAATTTGAACTATTTGATCTTTTTTTGCTCTTGTTAGTTTCTGCACCTGTCCATTCTCGAGAATCTTCGTACAATGCTCCAACACAATTTCAGGCGCGCCTTTCAAATAAGCCACGTTCTCGTCACCGAACTTGTGAGCTGTTGTCATTATCTTTCTAGCTGAAGTAAACTCAATTTCATCAAAACGAGGTTTTGCCTTCTCTAATTTCCCCTTATTTAAACCAGCCTTTTCCGCACTAATTAACAAAGCTGCTTCAGTCGGATCACCTATCACGCTACCTTTGTCTAAAGCGGCATTATTGTTTAATAAACCAATCTCAAGAATTAATTGTAGTTCATGATTATCCTTTGGGTCTATCTTTTTTAGATCTCGTTCAAAATGTCCATCATTATTATAACCTGCCCCTGTTACATCGAAAATTTTATTATCAGTATAGATATGTTTTACTGTCATCTCATTCCGCGTCAATGTACCTGTCTTATCAGTACAAATCACAGTTGTTTCACCAAGACTTTCCACTGAGGGTAATCGTCGTACTAAAGCATTTCTCTTGACCATCTTCTTTGCACCAATAGCTAAAGTAACGATCACAACTGCGGGTAGTCCTTCAGGAACAGCAGCAACAGCCAGAGAAACAGACGTTTCTAATATTTCTAAAAAGTGCATTCCTTTCAATAAACCTGTTACAAAAACAAGACCACATATAATTAGGACTAAATAACCTATTCTTTTTCCTAATTTAGATAGTTTTTTCTGTAAAGGAGTAATCTCTTTTTCTGTTTGCTGCAACAGCTTCGCGATTTGTCCAATCTGAGTATGCATTCCTGTTTGAACAACAACAGCTGTTGCTTTTCCACTTGTAATAATAGTGTTTGAAAAAATAATATTTTTTCTGTCAGCAACCGCACTCTTTTCTTGAACAATCTCGATATTCTTTTCAACTGGCAATGATTCACCGGTCAAAGCTGCTTCTGCTGTAAAAAAGTTGTGACACTCAACAATTCTTGCGTCAGCCGGAACCTTATCCCCCGTTTCGAGAAGAATGATGTCACCAGGCACTAAATTTTTCACATCAACTGTTGTCTCTTTACCATCTCGCAAAACTCGTGCTTCAAGTGAAGCCAACTTTTTAAGTGCTTCTATAGCTTTTTCCGCTCTATACTCTTGAACAAAACCGATCACTCCAATTAGAATTAGAATTATCAGAATCACTACACTATCTACAACTTCACCAATTGCAATAGAGATAATCACAGCAAAAAATAAGATGTAAATTAAAAAATTATTAAACTGACTTAAAATTAGTTTAAAAATTGATTGTTTCCGTTTCTCTACAATTTCATTGTATCCGTATTTCTGTATTCGTGACTTCGCCTGACTGTTTTTTAATCCTTTTTCAGTTGTTTCAAGTTTACTGTAAATTTCATTCAGTTTCAGACTATGCCAAGTCGTTTGATTATTATTCATATTTAGTGTAATACAAATCTGTAATCGTTATTTTAGTTTTCTAATATTTTTTTGTAAATCATCTGCATTTTTAGAAGAAATAACCTTTTTACCAACTTTTTTTTCAATATCTTTCCTCGCATCACCGGCTGTTTCACCACCTTTTTTTGCTATACGTTTACTATCCAATAAAGTCTTTGGCTTTTTCTCTTTTGATATTTCAGTCGTAGTTGCTTCTGCCAGCATATTCAAGATAAGTTCAATATTCGTCATATTATCTCTCAAATTTTGTTTTTTGAGATTCTTAAACTGTTTGTATTGTTTCACAGATTTGCCAGACCACGCTTTAGTAATTTCGTCTGTTAAAATAGCAAATTCCAAACCTCTTTTTACGCCCCTTTCCGACCATTCATCCGTTAAGTCTTTTCTAACTTCAATTGTTTTCAGTCGTTGATTAATCCAATCCTCAGAATAACCCTTTTTAAGATATGTTTGCATAGCCCTATCTATTGCCAATTCAGGATCTTCTGTTTCTTCTATTCTTTCATAACCAACCTTAGCTAACCAAAGTTTCAAAGGTTCTGCTTTTGGAGAAGGAACTGATTGAATAAGTCTTAAAAGTGTTTGAGTATCAGCTACATCTGTCATTCTCATTTTTCCGTCTTTGGCTCTCATTTTCAAACCGTTACATTTTGTAACGGTTTCATTTGAACCTTCATCAAGAAGTCTTTTTTTAAGAACTCTCCAATAAACTTGAGGATTTTCACTTTCCGTTAAAATTTCAAGAACGTCGACAATTGAAAAAAACCAAAGTTCGTTTTCTTCATCCCAATGACGACGAACTTGTTTTTCGTGAAAAAGTACTATTGAATTATCCTTTTTCTTCATAATTTCAAATCAATTATTCTAGTTTTTGACTGTTAAATTAATCAGATCAATAAACTTTTCATTGGCAGATTGATCCATCATCTGCCCCATATTTAATCCCAACCTTTCAAGTGAGTTTTTATTCTCAAAAAGATCTTGTATTAATAAGACGAAATCATCAGCACTTGTTTTATTTTGGTCTAATCTTATAATAGAGTTTTTTCTTTCAAAATAGTTTGCGTTTTCAACTTGTTGATGACCTGGGATAGGAATAATTACTGAAGCTTTCTTTAAGTATGACAGCTCTGTCAGAGTTGATAAGCCAGCTCGACCAACAACTAAATCAGCGGCTGCGTATGCATCTGCCATCTCATCATAGAGATATTCATACTGTTGATATCGATAAGCTTTATCACCAAAATTTTCTTTATCTTGCCAATCGAAAGAGTTCCCTTTACCTGTAATATGAATAATTTGACAGAAGTCGACTAAACGAGTGATTGACTCTGTCATTAAATGATTTATATACTCTGACCCTGTACTTCCACCCAGTATAAATAGAGTTGGCAATTTCAAATCAAGACCCAAATTTTTTTTTGCTTGAATCTTTTCATTTTTTAACATTGAAGTTCTCACAGGATTACCAATCAACACACTCTTTTCTTTTGGGAAGGATTTCAAAGATTTTTTAAATGTACAAGTAATCTTGTTTGCCATTTTCGCTGTTAACAAATTAGACAAACCTGTTTTAATATCTTGTTGATGAATAATAATCTTTTTATTCCTAAAAGAAGCTGCCCAAATAACAGGTACACTAACAAAACCACCGACTGAAATTATCAAATCAGGTTCAAACTCTTTTATAATTGATAAACTTTGAAACAGTCCTTTCACAACTTGGAAAGGAGCTATTAATGTTTCCAAACTAAAATATCTTCTAAACTTTCCAGCAGAAATACCTTTATATAGTATATTTTCTCTCTCAATAATCTCTTTTTCAATCCCATTCCTCGTCCCAACAAACAAAAACTCTGCCTGAATCCCCTTTTCCTGCATTGTCTCTTTGATCGCTAATAACGGATAAACCGCCCCCATTGTACCGCCTCCTGTTAAAATAATTCTCATAATTTGGTTGATTGGTTTATTAGTTTATTAGTTGATAGTCTTGAAACTTTTAATTATCAACTAATCAACCAGTCAACAAATCAACTTTTTACCCATGGCAAACCGTCAAACAAACAACTCTCTCAACCCCACTCTTCTTTAACGCTGAAACTGCTTCGGTAAAAGTAGCGCCAGTAGTGAGAACATCGTCAAAAAGGATTATTTCTTTTGGGATAGAGTTCTTATCGTTGGCTGAAAAAGCGTCCTTTAAATTAGAAAATCTTTCTGCACGTTCAAGCTTCGCTTGTTGAGCAGTTGATTTTTGTCTAATCAGTAAATCTTTTCTTAATTTAAGGCTATATCTATTTATTAAATTTTTCAAAATAATTTCTGACTGATTAAAACCTCGTTCAGCAAATCTTTTCTTATGCAGTGGAACTGGAACAATCGTTTTATTTTCAATTGTCGTTCTCAATCCCTTTTTCTCAATTTGATTAACAAGAACTGTCCCTAAACTATCAGCAATATCTTCAAGATAACTATATTTCAGCTCTTCAACTAATTTTCCAGCTAAATTATCACTATACTTAGTTGCAACAATAATCTGATCAATACCTGTTTTATCCTGACAATCTGGACAAATACCAGATTCAAACGCACCACTATTACAGATAAAACAACTAAACCTATCTAAATACTCCATTTTATCAAAACAGGAAGAGCATAAATACTCCCCCTCTCGCTCACATCCTAAACAATTTTTCGGAAACACATAGTCTAAGACTTTGTGCCATAACCTTCTAAACATTTGCATGTGACTTTTATATTTAACAGCAGCAATCAAGATATGATATTCACAATCGATTCGTAGATTCGTAGCAAATTCGTTATTCGTAGCCTACTGCCAGAACGCACCATCAACCAACCAATTATCACCTTGTTTAATTAACTCTATTTTTATATCTTGGTTAAATTTTTCAGGATCATTTTTCCCAACAGTTTTTGTTCGTTGAGTTGAAACCATAACATCTGTTTGAGCGACTGTTTCATTAACAATCTCAGCTGTCAAAGCAAGAGTAACCATCCGATAAAACTCACCATCAGCAGGATAATCAGATCTTAATCCCGGTAAATAATCTGTTTTCACCCAACCAGACATCAAGGGTGTCATCATAACATAAAGATCTTCCAAACTGTTAAACTCACTCTGATTCGTAAAAGTGCCAAATCGCTCAACAAACATCTTCGATGTTACTTGAGCAGTTGCTGTTTGAACTTCTTTTTTACTCGGCGGTTCTCGATCAAACTTTGGGATCTCAATATCACCTGCTTGAATATTTTCACTTGGAGTTAAAATCACTTTTTCATTAGGATCTGGGGCAACTTCCTTATTATTAAAAACAAAAAGATAGATCGCCACAGCAGCAAAAATCACAACGAGAACAGCTGCTATTATTATAATTTTCTGATTTCTTGTCATAGGTTAGAAAGTAAATATAAGTAAATATAGGTAAATATAAGTGAATACAAGTAAATACAAGTGAATCGAAGTGAATCATGATAATTAAACTTTTCTCTCCTCAATTTTAACTTAATACCCTCAATTTCAACTTTATATCCTTTATTCGTAATAATTATTTCTCACCTTTAGCCTCCGCTTCCTCATCAGAATCTTTTTTCTGATCTTTTTCAATTGCGAGAAGTTGACGCGGATCAGATGTGATTAATTGATCTTCAAGGGGTGATGCGACTACTTTAATAGCTACATGCTTGTTTCCTGCGAAAAAGATTCCTTCACCAACGTTGCCTTCTAGTAATAAGTATTTTTCACCTTCAGTTAACTGAAAAGTTTTTTGGATCAGATCAATTGAAGCGTTTGACTGTCGTAACAGGATTTTCAAAGCTGAATTTGTAACAATTGCTTGACCGTATTGAGATAATAGGAAATCATTAACATCTTGAGAAATTGTTGTTACTCCTAAATAGTATTTTCGACATCTTTTAACAAGTGCGTGAATAAACTTAGCAGAATCTTCATGTTGCATAAGCCACCATCCCTCATCAATAACCAAGATTCGTTTCTTCAACTCAGATCTTACCACGTTCCAGATATAATTAACAATTGTATAAATTGCCATTGGACGAAGCTCGTCCTCAAGGTCACGCACTGAGAAAACTACTAACTGATTGTTCATCTCAACATTAGTTGGTGCATTAAACAAACCTGAAAATGTACCATTAACATACTTCTTCAATCGCAAAGCCAAATCATTTCCACCTTCCATACCATCAAGCACTTCGTAAAGATCTTGCATAATTGGCGGTTCCACTTTTGTTAAATCTGTTTCAGCTGTAATATCTTTTTTCGCATACGCTTCAATCAAAGCTCTATCTAAGATCGTATCTTCTTGATGAGTCATCTCTCCAAGCATAATACGAAGCAATCCTTTTAATGTAATAACTGAACTTCGAATAATGTCTTCCGTATCCATATCCCCCACTTTACGAGGCAAATCAAATGGATTAATTTTACTTTCAGAATTAAGAGAGATATTGACATACGTACCACCTACAGCGTCTGATAGATTTTTATATTCTTTTTCCGGATCAATAATAATCACGTCCGTTCCAAGCATCATAGTTCTTAGAACCTCTAATTTAATCGTATAACTCTTACCAGCACCAGAGGTCGCAAACACACAAGCGTTTGCATTCTGTAGTGAGAATCTATCAAAGATAATTAAACTATTGTTATGTCGATTAACTCCAAATAAAATTCCTTCATCACTTGTTAACTCTGACGAAATAAAAGGGAAAGAAGAAGCAACTGGTGATGAGTTCAGATTTGCAGTAATCATCAATTCATCATTTCCCATTGGAACGGTTGAAGTGAAACCTTGTTCTGCTTGGTAGTACACTCGTTTTGAATAAACTAATCTTGATGATAAAAGAGCTTCAATATCTTCTGTTAATTTTTCAAGTTCTTTCTCGCTTTTTGCATACAGAGAAATATACAAACCAAATTGGAAGAATTTTTCAATTCCCTGAGTTAGATCGTTTCTTAATTTCTCAATGTCACGCAACGCTGTTTCTCTAAGAGGATCACGAGGTACACCCTTTTCTGCATCAGAAGAAAGTTGCGCAGACAGAATACCTACTTTCTTTTTCAACTGTTTCAAAACAACAGGCGCATCCATTGGATAGAAGAACATACTAACGTCTAACGTAGCATTATAATTCAAAATCGGAGCAAACCAACCAACGCTAATATATCGAGGATACGTCATTATAAACAGTGTTCTAACAAACTGATCTCCTAATCGAACAAAACTTGGTTTAATCTCAAAAGACTCTGGAGCGATAATATCCAGAATAGTGGTTACACCTTTTTGAAAAGTTTTTTCTTGTTCTAAAACCGCAACCTGTTTTTCAGATTTCTTTGAAATAGCTTTGACAGTTTTTTCTTCTGGTTTTCCTTTTTGTAATTCTGGAACTTTTATCTTTTGTTTTTTCTCTAAATCGTTCGGTTTAAACATAGGAGGCAGAAACATGATCAACATGATTGAGACATGATACAACTGATAGAGACTATCATGTTGTATCAGTGGATATCAGTAAATCATGTTTTTACATAGACGAGCTTTCCACTCTTAATTTTTCTATATCGTTTAATTTTTGTTTAGCGCTAACTGTTGGGTTATAAACATTATAATACAGTTCAATCAGACCTTGAGTATCGAGTCGGACAGTTGTTACGCCCATTGATGAGATATTCATTGAGACATGCTCAATCCTTTGGTTTAGTTCATTTAAATATTTTTCAAATTTAGTTTGATTTAATTTTATCACTTTCGCTGGAGTAAACACACTTCCCAGTCGAGAGAAAAAGCTTCTTTTCTTATCTTCAATCGGACTGTACGGAACAACCACAAAAAATCTTTTTGTCATAATGTCACCCAGCTCAACCATCTCAGAAATATAGTTTTTATAGTTAACAAGTTGTTTTTTTAATAGATCATTAGTCAAATCTCTCTCCGCTTCATCAATATTTTTCAGATATTTTCTAATATCAAGTTGACGTGACTGAATTACAATCTGAACTGGAAAATCTAAATAGTTCAAAAATGTAATATAAGAACCAACCAACGCTTTTTGTTCATCATCACTTTTTAACGCAAAATTAATACTCGATGCCATCATTACAGCTCGCATACTACCGTCTTTTAAGATAACTGCGTCATTTTTAATCTCAGCAATATCAAGAAAAACCTGAGTCGACTGTTCAATTTTATTTTTCGCAAGCTTTTTACTTTGCATAATATTAAGAAATAGTATTTTAAAATAGTATTACTGTTAATCTTCTTTATAAACACCTCCGGTGTTAACAACCAACGAAAGATCATCTAATCGTGAACCAGTCACTAATCGCTTCTTAACTTTAGGTTTTTCGATAATTTCTTCTTTTTTATCTTTTACAAATGTCATTTGATCAACGCAAACGTTTCTATTCCAAACTCTGACATTTGGTCTTCTAACTGTTTGCAGCAGATTAAGGAAGAAAAAGTGAATTGGTCTACCATTGATTTTTGCAAAAGCTAGAGTAGCAACGATACCAATATCAAGCAATCCTGTCCCTAAAAATACAACGAATGTAAATAATCTATAAAAAACGAAAGCAATCAGAGCACCAACCAACAATAAAACAAACTGGCGAACCGTAATTGGTCCCATTATTGTATCTTCTACATCAATAAATTGTGGTACTGGAAACTGTTCCATAGAATCGCAATGAGGCTAAAGCCATACTAAGTCACTCCGCCAAAAGGCGGAGTCTGGCCAGACGAAAGGCCGATCAACATTCTGACTCTAGTAAGTAAGGTGCTTATTAATATCTGAAATTGTTTCGAATTCAGTTAATGATAGTACTTCTTTATTTTCACGTTGTCTTTTTTCAATAACTTTTTGGATTGGCATTGCTTCACGTATACCTTGAACACTCATCTCTTTATAAAGTCGTACAACTGGGCATTGTTGCCAAGCTGTTATGCCTTCTACCTTTTTAGGGAATCCTTGATCAGCCAAAAGCGCAATTTTTTCATAAACATCTTCTGCAGCTTTTTTAGGATCAGTATCAAGTAATTTAAAATTTTTCAAATCCATATACGCCAACTCTTCCAAAGGTCCTCTCATCCGACTAGTTGGTTTTATATCTACCATTTTTTCTAAATTTGGTTTTTTACTTTCAGTCTTAACTTTTCGTTTTATCTTTTTAGTAACAGGTTTTTTCAATGAAGACTCTAAACTATAAGCTTGACCAGCAGCTTCTTTTTCAATCGTTGACATCATTTTATCAAAAGCATTGCTTTTCTTTGATTTAATAGCTGGTGGCGGAGGTGCAAGTCGATGATCCTTATCAACAATTGGCACTAGATCATCCTTCTCTTCGACCACTTTTTTAACAGGTGCTTGATAAACTACTTTTCGTCTTTCATTATCAAGTTCAACCTGAACCTGATCAATAACGTTCAGAATCAATCTAGTCTTCTCCTTTGGAAGTTCAAGTCCCCCATCAATTTTCTTAACACCCAAAATATACTCTATCTCTTTTTTTCTTCTTATTCCACGAAAATAAGTTCGCAGTATAGTTGTGAATCTTTCTTTTATTTTCGGGTTACTAAAACTAATTTTCAATTTATTAACAACTGCTTGAACTTGTGTTTCAACGATCAATTTATCACTTTCACGTTTTTTTACTAAATCATCGCTAGGTTTTAGTTCTTCCAACTCAAAATCAACCTTTTCTAATTTCTTTTCCTCTTTCACAGCTTCGTTAACAGCTGGTTTTGGTGGGACAACTGGTACTGGAGGTTGACTAACAGCAATCTCTTTTTCTATTTTTTCACTAAACTTCACTTCATCCAAATCAAAAAATTTGCCATCCTTATAATATTTAAGCTGACCATCTTTATCTTTTACTAATACGTAACCATTATTCATAAAACTCACGTAGCACGTAACACGTAGCACGTATCACGTAACTCTTAACACATAACAAAACCACATAAAAAATAAGAATATTTTAATCTTTTCTTTTTCCCTTAATAGTTTGCCAGAGCATTGCGCCTATTTCGTCTGCTAATTTTTGTGCTTTTTCATAAGCATCTTGTTTTTTCATATAATCTTCTTCATCACCGAACTCAAGTGAAACAATTGATTCCTTTAGTTAACCGTAAGCTATCTCTAAAAAATTAAGATTAACCTTTGGTCTAAATCGTGCAAACCCTTCAACGTAATTCAATAGTACCGACAAAGCAGACCTCTTCGTTTGACTTGTCAAGCAATATGACTCATCTTTAGGGTAATCTCTGGTAATCTCAAAAACTAAATGAACATATTCCTTTATTTTCTTTTTCAACTTTTCATGATAAGCACCATTATTCATAAGCAATGTATTACGTGCGACTATTATACTATTTGCAACTGTTACGTGCTATGTGCTACGTGTTACGTGTCTTAATTCCACTTAAATTCACCAGTCACCAAATCTAAATAAGCTAGCTGTCCATATTGTGGTGAACCATTTTCAAGTAGTGTTCTAGAAATATTTGCAGCGTATCGAGCACCTTGATCTTCTTTCATTCCAAGTCGTTCAAGGAATACAAATTTCAAGAAATGTTCAATATATTTAGCTTGATAAGGGTCTTTTTTATAATTATCAATCTCATCTTGTAAATTATTTCGTTTGAAATACTCAATCAAATATTCGGTATATCGACGATCTTTCGCTAATAAATTATCAAGAGCACCGATCTCAGCGATCAACTCGATACCGCTGACTATCTCGATCTTTCGTCGTCTAAGCAGTTGTTCTTCCAGATAATCAGCCAATTTATTCAATTCATTACGAGTTTGATCTGATAGTTTAGATTTTGCTAGATCAATCGAATTTCTTTCTTCAGGATCACCTATATACAATTTTTGAATATCAACTTCTTTCAATTGAGGTTCTTGATTCCCTTCATTTGTTTGTGCCTGATTCTTTTTAGCCGCTTGCTCAACTTGTTTAACATATTCCTCTATCTCTTCTTCACTAATTGAAAAGATTTCAATATCAGACAGATCTGTTTTCTGAGCTATCTCATAGAAGTTTTTCAAATTAATATACAGATCCAGTAGTCCATCCAGCATTTTCTTCTGATCATCTTTCAGATTTTTTACATTTGGAGAATCAACGTAGTATTTAGTTTTCTTAATAGTATTCACAACTTCATCAATCCCAGCAAAATGGATATAATCTTTCAACCAGTTACTAACTGTTCCATCCACCTTACTTTTTTTCAATTGTATCTTAGTTTTTGTTAATTTTTCTTTATTTTCATACAGTTCTTTTAATAACTTGGCGTGAAACTGGTCACCGCCTTCCATTAGACTTAAAGTAATTATTCTAGCATTCAGTTCCTTTTTCGCAGCATAACTTTTCAATCTCAAAACGTCACCGATCATAGTCTGAAAAACCTCTTCAATTGATTTCTTCTCACCTTCAGGATCTTTTAGAATAATTGGTTTAATCTCTTCTACACTTTTCACATCGCCAGGTTCAGCAGCATCTTCTGCTCTCTCTTTATCCCAAACAACTTTTTCAGTTTTAAGTTCAATCTCTTTCTCTCTATTATAGTTTTCAAAATCAGCAACTTTTCCCCCAAGTGCTTTTATCTTTTTAGAAACTTCCCCCTCAAACCATTCTTCATCAAGAATCAACAACCGTTTACCTAATATCTGCAAAGCTAATTCTTTTTGAGTTTTCGCATCCAATTTCAATCTAACTTTTAATTCCTTATCAAGATCAACGACTCTCACCTCTTTTCTAAAAACATCTGTCACAAGCTCCACCATTTTCATCAGGTTCCCCAAATCAAACTTAAAACTCTCAGAGATCTCCCCCTGTACATTGGCGCCTACGTTAGATCCCCAAATGAAATCCACATTCGCTGGAATTTTGGTTGTTTTTTGTTTTGGCATAATTAAATAACTACACTGATTTTAAATCCTTCTTTACATCATCTTCGAATTCAGCAACTGTTCTATTGTTTTGAACCAAATCTTTTATTTTAGCCTTAAGATCAGCCGCAAAAGCCGGCGACATAACTCCACCAGGAGGTGCAGCGGCTCCACTATGTATAGCATATAATTTCTTTGCAACAGCATTTGCATTCTCTGCCCCATGCTTACCAGTAGATGAAGCCATTCGATGAATTGCCGCTTCTTGAATTTCATATCCCCTCTCGGATAATAATGAAGCATCGATTTTAGAATCTCCAAGTTGTTTACCTGAGGCCTTATTAATAAACTTCACAGCCAAATCAAGCTTCCCGCCGGTTGGACCAGTACCCGTATAGCTTGGGGCACCACTAGCGGTTGTAACAATTTCACCATTACTATTACGATCAGAATAAGCTTCTGACATATCCAAAGTAATTGTAGCCATTGCGTTACGAAGTTCGTCCATCTTTGTTTCTACAGCAGGCTGATCGGCAGGTGACGCTGCATCATGTTCTTTTTTCAAGTTCTTCATCTGCGTTTTCATCATTGCTTTTGCTCCGCTATCTACGGCTTTCGCATGCGACTCACTTCTATCACGAACTTTACTCATTTTCTTCGCGTAAGTGTCAGCACCAAGTGCGCCAAGTGTTGCTTTTTGCCAATTTGCATCTTCTGCTGTTTTATCCGAAATTTTTGTAACATCAATTTTATCTGCTTTAACTTTTCCTTGATATTTTTTAATATCAGCATCATCAGTAAAATCATAAGCCATGTGCAACTGTTTCTTTTCAACTGCTTCATTGAACGCTTTCAAAGCTTCCTTGTTATTTGCTAAAGTTTTTCTACCAGCTTTTACCTGAGTATGATTCCCCATACCGCCTTCTTCTGCAAGTTTCTGATAAGCAATTCCTTTTTCTTCTCTTGTTCTGGTTTTATCATCCAATATTGATCTCAAATCATCTTTATTTTCAAGATCATAACCAGAGTTATTTAGCGATTCAACTGCCTCTTTATTCTTAGCAGCTTGAATTTCACCACCTATCATTCGTTTTGAATTCAAATTTCCCCTACCAGTTTCTCTAACTTCTTCAACGGTAGGTCGAACAAATTCTCGGAGTTCAGCTCCAATCCCCTTAATTCTTGAAACAACCATATTCTTACCTTCTTTTCTTGATTTATCGTAAATTAATGATCCTTTATCCGCAGATCGTTGTATCGCTCCAGGTAGCCCTATTGTCAGATTTCGTGCAACACCAGTGAGAAGAGCGGGAGCTTTCTTAAGACCTGCACTCATAAGTTCTGTTCCCTGATAAGCTCTATCACCTAATAAAGCACCACTATTTTGCTGTTTTTTATCTTTAGCTTTGCCTCGTTCGGTGAATTTATCAACAGCACCTTTCAAATAATTACCACCTAAACGTCGCATAACGGCACTTTTACCAATACCCATACCAGTTGAAGCTAATTTGCCTCCAATACTTGAGATCGCACCACCAGCCTCTTTACTAGCTGTAAAGACGGCCCATAACAAACCAATAGCAATCACAAACTGACCTAAATTACCATATAAGCCAGCTTTGGGCTGAACTGGCCCACCGACAGTTCCTGAATCCATAGGAAAATCAAACATAGCTGTCGGATTAGACATTATGAGAAGTGATAGCCATAAGAAAAAAGCAAAAACCGGACCAATAGCGACGTTCCAACCAAATTTCTGCCACCATTCATTATAATGTTTACTTGTGAATGGCATTATTTTCAATAAAAACGCTAAGGGTGAAGTAACAACCAAAAACCATAATGTAACTATTCGAATAACTAGAAGAACTAACATTGAAACAACGACCCAAAGAGTTACAAGCATCATTACAGCACCAAGAATAAGAGTTACAAAATACGTTATTTGATCAACTCCAACACTGTTCGCACCAGATTGAAGAGCAAAAATATTTTCAATTCCAAGTCCAACCATCAAATTCCCACCAGCCGTTGCAGTAAAACCATTAACAAAAGTCATCATCACGACCTGACCAAAATCTATAATAAGTGAGCAGATTAACTTACTGAAATTAACTAAAACAGCTGAAATAACTAATGTTGGTAGCATCTTCTTGATCTCGTATTTTTCAACTCGCAGAATTGTAGAGAAAGCAATCACTAATAAAATCAGAATAAAAAACATGTTACAGAGATCTCTCATCAGGTACCAACCCTTTGCAATTGCAGGATGACTAACAAATTCATTGTAACCAGCAACCATAATGATCAAGCCAAACACTTTCATTACAAGCCAACCAATAGCTTGTACGAAATAAAACAGAAGCCAGTTAACAACAAACACAATTCCATCTGACACCTCCTGTAAACTTTCCATGAAAGCGTGTGACTTTGTTGGAAGGAAAAGAATAAATCCAAACAGAAAAACAGCTCCAACAATCAATCCCAGATTAATCTTTTTTCGTTTCAAACCAAAACAAATAAACCTTCTTAGTCTACTTCTAAAACAAGACCCTATTTTCTGTAAATTAGTGGCCATTTTATTTTGTTTATTTCAATAAAATTATACCACAAAAATCGATTCTGAACAAAGTTTATACACAGTTTAGGGCTTATAGTTAAACACTGCGATTGGTAGGGCTGATTGTGGGTTGGATTTACCTGGCCAAACTCCGGATCGGTGTCCGGAGTGACTTAATGCGGGAGCAGTGTTTAACGCCCCTACACAATTAAGTCACTCCAGTGCAAATAGGAGTTTGGCAAGTTTAGGGAGTTAAACACTGCGATTGATAAACTAATCGCGAAGTGAACCTATCTGGCCAAACTCCGGATCAGTGTCCGGACTGACTTTTATAGGATGGGGTTTCGACTAGTAGTACTCCAAAATGACTTAGAGTACTAGCAGTGTTTAACGCCCCTACACAATTAAGTCACTCCAGTGAAAATAGGAGTTTGGCCAGGTCAAAAAGTTAAACACTGCGATTAATCAAACCATTCAGCAGATAAATCTTTCCATTCCGGATTCTCTTCTTCAATTAGATTAATCTTCCAATCCCGATTCCAGTTCTTGATCTGTTTTTCCCTCTGAATAGCACTCCAAATATTATCATGTAACTCATACCAAACTAATTTATCAATTCCACAACTAGCAGTATACGACTTAGGATAGACCTTGTTCTTATGTTTATACAGTCTGCCTAGCAAATTTGAAGTAACGCCAACATACAATCGTCCCCAAGGACGATTTGAGAGAATGTAGGTGCTGAATTGTTTCATAGAATTGGGAACCTTCACATTGGCCAAACTCCGGATCCCACCTTCGTTTATAAAACTACGGTGGGCAGGCAAGCCCGGAGTGACTTTGTGGAGAATGTGTTCAAATAATTCATAAAATCACTACTATCTAAGAAGTTTTCTAATCTTAATCAAACCCGCAACAAACGCCTTAACCCGTTCTTTAAACAGATAAATAAAACCCCCTATCAACACAAACAAGAAACCTACTAAAACAGAAACTGCTACAAAACCACTAGCAGTAGACTGAATCTGATCAGACTCGGCAACTTGCCCTAGAACAGGATTCAACTGCCAATTCAAATTCTCAATATCGTCATTCGAACGTGGCATCAATCGATACTCTTCGTCTGATTGAGACACAATGCCACTAACTCGTAACCGATCTCCTACCTTATGTAAACTTGAATCAATTTGAGCCCCCTTTTTCAAATAAACAAGCGCCTCACCTGCCTCATCTGACAAAAAGAACTTATAACCATCCTTTTCAATTAATTCGCCCTCTAACTGGACAAATTGCCCTTCCAGAGCCTCTGTCAAATCAGTAGAGACGATCTTTTGAGATTCAGGTAACTCTTGATTATTGATAATTCGAATATCCCCCTTTGAACTAATATTAACCCGTCTCTCTCCCCTACTTTCAGAAATTTTTCCAGTCACCTCAACAACATCACCTTCATGCAAATCTGGAAAATCTGACTTAGAACAGTAGACTTGAGAACCGTTCAAATATAAATATGTTTTACTAAAAACACCTGGCAAAACCACAACTTGACCTTCAACTTTAACTTTTGTGTTTTTTTCTAATGTTTTCGTCTCGGTTAAATTAGCTTTTTGATAATAATCAACAACCGTCTTACTTGAAGATACTAAACTCGCAATTGTTAATTCAGGCAACTCATTTTCCGCATTCTGAGTCAATTTCTCCGTCATCTGCCATCCATCTTCAAAAAATGACCAACTTTGAGACTCTTTACTTTTCTCATAATCAAACTCATCAATCACCTGCCCGTCAGGATCTTTTAGATAGACTGTCTCATTTGAATTATTAAGAGAAAGAGCCGTTGTCTCACGTTGCAGCACGACATACCCACTTTGACTGACAACTAAAGATTCATGAATCAAATAGTTTGTGCCGGACGCGTCTTCCAAACTCCAACCTCGTAGATCAAGTGGCTCTATTCCATAATTAAAAAGCTCAATCCACTCAGCATCATCAGAACCTTCCGGATTCGGAAGTAACTCATTTATTCTAATCTGTTCGCTGTATTGATAAGAAATAATTTCCTCTACTTGCTCAACAACCTCTTCAAGAACTTCCTCCTGCGTTTCTGCCGGTAACACAGTTGTTGGTTCTGGAGATTCTTCAGAAACAATAGGTTCAACTGGTTCTTCTTGCTCAACAGGTTCCTCGTCTAAAGGTTGTGTCTGTTGAAGAATATTTTGACCACCTTTTGTTACAACTTCAGTTTGTTCATAATTTTCCGCAACTAAGATTAACGATTTTCCCTTTTCAGGAGCAACTGACT
>JABHMO010000026.1 GCA_018693855.1 Candidatus Falkowiibacteriota bacterium | reverse complement strand
TGTTTCAGCAACCCCAATCTTCTCTTGAACTTGTTGAATAGTCAAAACGTTTGAACCTTTTTCATCTTCTTTTTCTTTTGGCAAAGTTACCCAGAGAATAATCCGTTTACTTGAATCAGGCACTCTCCCCTTCTTCTGCACGTATGCCCGAACAATTAACAATGCCACAACTAGAACAAAAATCGCAATCAAAAAATACACCAAGACCTGAAAGATCAAGCTGCCAAAAATCAGTTCCGCAAATGAATAATCAACTTCGATTGACATAGAAGACAAAGAGGGCTATAGATGGCTAAAGAAGGCCTCGAAGAGGTTAATAACTAGGTCGTCCAATCATAATTTCGAATTTCGACTTTGTCCTATTTCTTCTTCCCTGCTTTTTTATTAATGAGAGACATAATCCCTTTAATACTTTCTGATACAACTTTGTTCTTAGCAAAACTAAAGATACTAGTTGCTTTACTGAAACTATTACGAAGACTAGCTATTGAATCATTTGTTTGACGCAATATTTTCGCAAAATAATAAAGGCCCCAGCATAAGAATACTGTGAACCATAATACACAAAAAGCTAAGACCAAATAGAAGATGTCCTTGGTGGAATCGAGCATAGATATTTTTTATTTTAGTTTTTATTTTTATGAAACCGATGCTAATATACGAATTATGCGAATGCAGCTAATGCTTCGCTATGCTAATATGCGAATTACGCGAATAGGACTATTCGTATAATTCGTCAATTTGTGTGGCGAAGCTTTCGTGTCATTCGTGTGTCATTAGCGGATTAGCATCGCGCTATTTTCGCAACGCTGCGCCTACGGCTTTTTCAAGTTGTTTTAGAATACCTTTGTGGACTTTTTCGACTTCTTTCATCTCAAGTGTTTTGTCATCACTATGATAGGTTATTCGGAACGCTAGACTTTTCTTTCCTACTTCTATTTTATCACTTTTATAGATATCAAACAAATCAACTTGCTTGATTAATTTAGGGTTTGTTGATAAAACCAACTCTTTGATACTGTTCCATGGCACATCATCGTTAATAAGCATTGAAACATCTAACTCAATTGAAGGATATTTTGAGATCTGTTCGTATTTCTTTGGTTTTTGCCAATGATCTATTAGTTTTGTTAGATCCATTGTCCAAACGCAAACATGTTTACTAATTTCAAGGTTTTCAATCACCTCGGGATGAACATTCGCAATGTAACCAATCAACTCTTTACCTATCATGATCTTTAGAGACTGTTTTGGGTGAGCCCAGTAGTCAACGATCTCACCTATTTCAAAATCAGCTACTATATCAAGTTTCTTTAATAAAGTTTCGATTATACCTTTTGTTTTATTAAATAATGATTCTTTATCACAACAAACAATAGCACCAGAAGCAAATAATGGTTGACTTGGTAAATTCACGCTGCTATCTGGATAAATAGTCTCTCCATCGTTATCGTTGATAAAGACTTTTCCAACTTCAAACAGATTGAACTTTTCTTCAAAACGCAAGTTATTAACAACTGCGCCAAGAAGCCCTGGAATCAAACTCTTTCTCATGTACTTATGAGTCTCGGTAATTGGATTCTCAACTTCCACATGATCAATTGGTTGACCAACCTTATCTAGAAGATCTTTTTCAAGAAACGAGTAAGTAAACAGTTCGTTTGCACCAGTATTCAAAGTTAAAATATTTTTAACTGCTCGCTCAAAAGTTCTTAGCATATTCTCTTCTGGTAATTGCAGATCAACAGTCGGCATTTTTGGAGTAATATTATCATAACCATATATTCGAGCTATCTCTTCGATAATGTCTTCTTTAACTGAAATATCTTTTGTTGCACGCCAACTTGGTATAGAAACTTTTAATGACTGTTTTGATTCTTTTAAACCGAATCCTAAGTTAGTTAGAGTTGTTTTGATCTCTTCTTTTTTCAGCTCCTCCCCTATTCTACTATTAATAAAGTCATAACTAATATCAATCGGACCTAAATCCAATTCAAAGTTCGCAACATCAACGACCTCACTCACAACTTCTGCCTCTGGAATCAGTTCTTGAATTAAATTAACAGCTCGACGCAAGGCCAACTCTGCCATATTCGGATCAAGACTTTTTTCAAACCGAGTAGAACTATCAGTTCGCAGATCTAGTCGATTAGCAGTTTTTCTGATTGTAGTTGGGTCAAAATTTGCTGACTCAATAATAACTAATTCTGTATCCTCACCTATTTGAGAGTTTTCTCCACCCATCACGCCAGCCAAGGCAACTGCTTTATCACTATCAGCAATAACTAGATCATCTTCAACTAATTCATGTTCAGAACCGTCTAACGTAGTAAACTTTTCTCCAGGTTTGGCTGTTCGGACAACTATCTTTTCATTTTTAATTTTATCAGCAGAAAAAGCATGCAAAGGTTGCCCTAAATCATGCATTATATAGTTCGTAATATCAACAATATTATTAATAGGACGTTGACCAACTGATTGCAAGAATTTCTTCAACCATTCTGGAGATTCTGCAATCTTGATATTTTTCAAAGCCACACC
>JABHMO010000025.1 GCA_018693855.1 Candidatus Falkowiibacteriota bacterium | reverse complement strand
GTCTCTTCTGAAACTCCTTGCTTGATCGCAAACGAAACATGATCTCAGCATCAAATCCTATCCTTGAAAGAATTTCCCAAGTCGTTTGCACGTCTCCATGAGGCACATCTTTAAGAGGTACATTCCTGAAGTCTTCAATTCCTCTTTTCCTCGACATGATTTTCTCCTTTTGATTTCGAATACGCCAAATTAGATTGACCAGTCCGAAATCTTTCTGTGATTTGCCGCTTACTATCGTCCACTCATTCAGACGAATCCAGCGGTCTTGTCAACGAGCTATTTTTATATTAACTTATTCTTGGTATTTGTCAATTTTTCTAACCGCTAATAGCTAAAATCTAATAACTAGCGATGAAACATCTTTCTCAAATCGTCAAAAGTGTGCTCAATCACACATGGTCTTCCATGAACACAAGTATATTTTGCCTTATTATCTTCAACTCTTTCAATATCATTAATTAAAGCTCTCATACCGTCCTCACTTAATTCATCGCCAAACTTTATAGCACTACGACAAGACATCATATTGAAAATCTTATTTAACGGTTCACTAATCGTATCATCAGCAACAAAATCTTCGGTAAAACCGCCCGTAATTTCTAAGACAACTTCTTTTATATCGCTATTGATTAAAAACTGAGGAACAGCAGAAATAGCAAATGTGTTACCACTCAATTCAGAGATCTCAAAACCTAGACGTTCTAAAACTATCTTATTATCAGATAAAGCTCTTGCTTCTGCAACTGTCAACTCAATATTATTTGGTAAAAGCAATTTTTGACTTGATAGTTTCCCAATCCGCCACTGTCTTTTAATCTTCTCGTACTGTAATCGTTCACTAACTGCATGTTGATCGTAAATACGGATACCATTCCAAACTTCAACTAGAATATATGAATTCTGTATTTGACCTAAAATATTAAAATCTATAATCTCTTGATTTTCAGTCATTCCTGTTTCAACTGTTTGCTGAAGCGAAGGACTAGGAGTTGGTGAATCAAAGGGACTATGAATATTACCAGGTGCAGCAGGAGAATCAGACAGACCTCCTTGCGAAACTGCGTCGTGGTCTAAAATCTTTTTACTAAACTGCATTATTTGATTACTCAAAGCGTTACCCGAAGACGAACTAAAATGGTTTTGTTTTGACTTATCCTCCGCCGTTGGAGAAAACTTCTGTTGCATAACTTTCCCCAGTGGCATGAAGTTCTTATCAGTCGGTGAAATATTCTTAACTAAATCATGCTCGTCCAGTGAACTACTAACAGCACTGTAAACAGTTCGATAAACAATTTGTGGTTCGCTAAAGCGAACTTCCAATTTTCGAGGATGAACATTTACATCAACCTTATCAGTATTAACACTTAAATTCAGAATATAAACAGGAAAAAGATCCTTTGAGATCAAAGTACTATAAGCGTCCTTTATCTTTTTCGCAACGATATATTCGTTAACTGGTCGTTTATTAACAAACAAAAACTGTAAATTTCGATTGTGCCTAGCAATCTGAGGTTTCCCGATCACACCTTTCACTGTCATCTCGTTAATATGGAAATTTACTTCAATTAAATTCTTAGAAACTTCCTCTCCAAGCACATCAGCAATTCTAGTTTTAATATCTGTCACAGGGAACTGGTAGACTGGTTTATCATTATGAATCAGTTTCCAGTTAATTTCAGGGTAAGCTAAACAGAAATTAAGAAACAGATCAACAACATGGTTAAATTCAGTCACAGCTGTTTTCAGATACTTCTGTCGTGCTGGAACATTATAAAAAAGATCAGCTACCTCAATAGAAGTACCAACAGGTGAACCAATCTCACGAATATTACAGTCATTGTGAACTATTTCAACAATTGTTCCTGCTACAGACTCGTTGTCTTTTGTGATTAACTTAAACTGACTAACTGACGAAATACTAGCTAGAGCTTCACCTCGAAATCCCATTGTATTAATCCGATACAGATCTTCAGTTGTTGCAAGTTTACTAGTAGCATGTTGTTTAATACTAAGTTCAGCGTCCTCACGATTCATACCTGCTCCGTCGTCAGACACTTTTATTAGATTAATTCCGCCATTTTTTATTTCAATAGAAATATTTTGCGCACCAGCATCAATCGAATTCTCAACTAATTCTTTCACAACACTAGCTGGCCGCTCAACAACTTCACCGGCAGCTATTTGGTTAATTAGGTCTTGGTTTAAAATTTTTATCGACATATTTTCACTATTTGAAGTTTATTACGTATGAAGAAACTACTTACTCTTTCTACGTTACCATATTTATCTTTTAAATTCAAAAACAGCCGATAAAATCAGCTGTCTAGTAGTGTTTGATTAAGAATAGGACGGTTAAATTTCGTACGATAACTTCGCAAAAGATCTTGAGTTGTTTGCTTGTATCTCCGCAAACCTTCCTTCAAGACCCAACCAAGAAAGATCGTGCCAATCAGATAAATAATTACCATCCATTTGGGAGTGAACGGCCAAATTCTTGCTGGATCAATTGACCAACCGAGAAGAGCCGCGCTAAAAAGACAAGTCCAAGAAAGAATAGTCAAAGTGACCACCCACTTAGTACTTCTCCTTTTAAATCCTTCCATGTCGAAAAGAAATTTTTTGAATCTGAAATAATCAGTGATGGTCGGTCGAATTACTCTGCGATTAATATTTACTCTTTTTCTTCTAGCAGAAACTGGAAACAGGTCATGTCTCGTATCCATCTCAAACCTCCAAATGTGCTTGATGAAAAGAACTGATAGATTATTCATCAATTTATCATAAATCAATAATTTTCGCAATTATAAAAGACCTCTCTATGAAGAAAGGCCTTGTTGTTGTAGAAATTTGCGCATGATGAGTTCGGCGTTTGTTGCCGATGCTCGTTTTGTTTGCAGATACCATGCACAGCTGGTTCTATCAACAAAATCGATTGCGTCCTCCCGTACAGGTACAGGATTAGGCTTTTTCAGACAAAGACGATCGATCTCCCAGACAATCTCTGCCCAATTGGGAAATACTCGATTCTCATGTGGACAAAGCTCCTTGGCAGGAACAGAGTTCATTAAAACCTTAGCAGCATGTTTAGCTGACACAACTTCGAGTACCAGCCAATACAGAACGCTGTCCTGTCTACTCCTAATCCAGTTTTTCAAGGGATCATCTCTTTGTTTATCCCAATCAATAATTCCTTCATCTCCTAGGCGAGCGAACAGCAGTGATTCAAATGGATACTTAGCCTTTTGCTCATCCATTGAAAGAGAATGATCATTATGAGGAAATCTCGTCAAATCCTGAAAACGCTGACGAGTCAGGTAGACTTCCCCAAGATGATTCTCGATCAAACGACAAAGATCATTGAGTCCAGTACCATTTGCCTTATGCCACGAAGCATGCAATTGATCAAGATCAACTTCTCGCCTTGAAAAATCCAGCTTTCCAATAATCTGATGCCAATACACAGCACCAGTATCTTGCCTCGTCGGAAGAGTTGAACTTCCAGCGCTGTTTCCCTGCTTTCCATGAATAAAGGAGTATAACATTACCAACGCTTGATTATGTGACAATTTTTCAAGAAAACGCTGCCAAGCAAAGCGATCTACAAGCTGTTGTTGTTGAGACGGTTTCCAAGTAGAGAAATTGCTCAAATGTCTCAAGATTTCAAGTACATTTTCCAATTTAACAATGGCATTAACCGACAGAGGCCTATCACCGGCCTTAAGCGGTTTAACCAATTCAAAACGGTTTTCAGCAGTGTTTCGAGTCTGTTCAAACACAATTTCATCCCTGAACAACAATTGAATATTTTCCAAGGTAATCGAAGTGTTTGATGATTCAAATTCATCAACTCGCGACAAAAGTCTGTTGAGAACATCCATAAAAAACTGCGAGTACAGAGGCAGCATCTCATCTGTCACAACAAACCCTTTTCGGAAGACAAAATCTCTAAACTTTGTTATTTGCAGATACGCTTTGACAAGTTCAGCCAAATGCGGCATCACGCTTTCAACAACTTCTTTCTTTTTCGACACATCAATGAATTCCAAACACGTCATTTCGTCAACAGTCAAGAACGACATGAAAAAGTTGATAACGTCTAGATGAGTCTGCGCGTGAATGCTTTGCCAACGTACAGATATTTCCCTTTCACCATAATTGCAGGTT
>JABHMO010000024.1 GCA_018693855.1 Candidatus Falkowiibacteriota bacterium | reverse complement strand
CTAATGTATACACTGCTGCACTAGGAGTATATGCTGTTGTTACATCTTCTGCGTTTCTGGCTTTTACGTTAAATATGTACTGAGTATTAGCACTTGCTCCTGTTACTGTCACAGCTCCCCAAGTAGCGTTCGTCTGCCAGACCTCACTTCCTCCGGGAATTCCGTTTGCTTGTACGTACAGAGCTGTTCCGTCAAGATTAATCAAATATTCCGTTGATGATGGATTACTGTTTTCTGCAATTGTCACATCACCACCAACTGTTGTCATACTACTTGTCGTCGGTGTTCCAGGAGCGTTCGCTGATGAATAGAAATCGTCTGTTACCGCTGTCCCAGCAATTGTTCCATCATATGGAGTTACCTTAATACAGTACTGTACATTTGGTGACAGACTATCTGTTCCACCTAACCAGTCTGTACTTACAGTATTCGCGCCGGATGAAGTTGTAATGTATGCTGCAGCAGCACCTATCTGATATTCATTATCATTTTCCATACTTGGATCGCCATAAGTAGCAGTTGTACTTCCATCTGTCTCGTCCATTGTTGGATCACTTGTTCCACTACTACAGTCTGTTCCTAATTTATATTCTATTTTACCTTGTACTGTATCATCATCGTCTGCATCATCAAATATTAGATCCATGCCAACACTACTTGAGCTTGCCATGGCTTCGACGCTGTCGATACTTACTGTAGGAGCTGTGTTTGCTAGTTCTCCAGAAACTAACTCCCAAGCTTGATTAGTAAATGAGTTAGTTGTCCAACTCGCACCAGGACTTGCCACGCTTTTTGAATAATATGATGTTGTCGTAATACCACTTGCCAGTACAGGACTACCACTATAATTGCTTGGTAATCTACAATTACCATCTAAAAGAGGGAAATTTGTTGAAACCACACCAACAATAAACCAAGTAGTTGAACCATCATTAAGAGCGACACTTAATCCGCTCCATTCAAATTGTCCATTCACGACAGCATACGCAGTCCCTTGGTCAACTTTATTGTCCCAGTCTGGAACTCCGCCGTTATCTGGGGCTGAATATAATCTAGCAGTTACATTTCCTTCAGCACCATTACGAATCCTAACTAAATCAATAATATAGTCATTACCACTTGCATTTGCATAGCTTACGGCTTGCCATACAGCATAGCCACCATTATCTTTCTCCCAGAATTGTACTGTTGTACCACTAGAACCATATCCAATTGAAACAGATCCCGCGGAAACACTGTTAATAGACAAAAAAGGCCCACCAACCATTACTCCAGTACCAATAATTAATAGTAAACAAAGCACCATAACAAGAACTTTTTTATTCAATAATTTCATAATTGTTATTTTTTATTATAATTATAATTTAAACAAAACAATAATTCTATTTTGTTTAATAAATTATACCATATTTTTAAGAAATAAGATATTTACATTATCCACAAACTAATAATTTAGCAACTTTTACAGTTTTTTTTCCAATAAATACCGCCGATTGTCAAATACTCACGCATTGACAAAATAAAGCACTCATTATAAAATTCTACCAAGAAGAATAATCTAGCCACAACGGAAAGAAAAGGAGCTTCCAGTGAAAAGACTACGCTACCCTATTTTCTTGATCATTTGTAGTGGCTTCTTCCTAGAAGTCATTGTTCGCGCTTTTTTCACGACCGAGACAAGTGCTGAAGAAAGTCTTCGAAACATTCATATGTACAGACCCAATACGGAGTTCTGCTACACTGGTAGACCGAGACGTCCCATCGAATTCAATGTATGTTCAAAATGGAACCAACTCGGTTTTCATGGCCGAGACATTCCAGCTGAACCAAGCAAAGTCGCATCTCCTCGAATCATGGTGATTGGAGACTCATTCACTCAAGCAATCCACGTGCCTGACGGCGAGAACTTTGTAGCAATTGCGGAAAGCATCGCTGGTGGATATTTCTACAATTTCGGTCGATCTGGTACTGGTCCCCTTTTCGGATTAAAAAGCTTAGAGAGATACGGTGACACCATAAAACCAGAGATTGTCATCTACGCGTTCTACTACAATGACCTGATTGATGATTTCGTCCCATGGAAAACCCAACAAGGCAAAGAGACCTGGTCAATTGACAAACAAAGGTTCTGGGTGCCCTTCATGTTAAAGAGCTATGAACTCGCATTCAACGGACTAAGAAGAAGAATCTCTCCGCCAAAACCATGGGGAGAAACGCCATATTTCACTGAAGCACTCACCATTGCCACAGACGAAACGCTCGACGTGGCAATCGCGTGGCAAAATCATTTTCAAAATGTGGAAAAAATCATCGATTGGTGCGAGACTCACAACGCAGAGTTCGTTTACCTCGAGCTAGGACATCCGATTCTGCAATCACACAGCAAAGCACTAACAGAAGCAGGAATCGAGAACGATCCACACCTGCCCATTACAAGAATGACGAGACATGCACAAATCCATGGCTATCAGTTCATTCAAACTAGTGGAAAGTTGCACGGAAGCTATACTTACAAATACGACCTTCACTACACTCGACTTGGTCATAAACAGGTTGGTGAAATTCTCGGACACGCGATAAAAATGCGGGTCAAGAATTTCCAGCTAGTCGCAACGCAATAAAGAGGACTTGAATCAAGCCCTCTTTTTTAATTTCAGTCATTTAACATAATCATTGACAAATTCTTGTTTATTTGCTATAATTACATAAGCTCTAAACAAGCAGAATCATCGCCATCCCGCCTGTTTGGTTGTAATATTTCTTTTTGATAAAAGGATGAAATTTCCAAATTTCAAATAACAAATGACAAACCAGTCAACACAAGGTTTCCGTCTTCGCTTAGAAAGCTACGACGGACAGGTCGACTGGCAGGCAAATTCTAAAAAACAAAATTCAAACTTTAAGATTTGGGATCAGTTGAATATTGCAGGCAAGCACGCGGGATGGAGAAAAGTCCGGACACTTGGTTATTTGATTAACATGGACAGAGGGTAACCCCCTTCGACCGTGAGGTAGAGTTGCGAGCAGTGACGTCTTGAAAAGCAATTTTCAAGAAACCCTTCGGGGTTAATCTCTAAGGAAACTTAGAGGGTGAAACGGCTAAATACTTGTCTGAGTGCAAGGGCAAATTAGGTAGCCCGCTTGAGCTTAAGAGTAATCTTAAGCCTAGACAGATGATGATTAACCCTTCTTCGCATAAAGCTTCGAAGGGTAAACAGAATCCGGCTTACTCGCATGTTTAGAGCTTTTTTGATATAATAAAGGAACACAAAAATACAAATCTCATACAAATTTACGAATGGATTTTAAAAGCTTATCGAAATCCATTTGTAAATTTGTAACTTATTTGTAATTTGTGTTCACTATGCGTAAAAGCTCCGAACTAACATTCACTTTTCTAAAAATTCCGTTTGATTATGCGGCAATTATTTTAGCTGCGATAGTGGCATACTATATTCGTTTTGAACAAACAGTACAGGATATCCGTCCTGTTATTTTTGATTTAAATTTTAATAAATACTTATCAATTGTTATTCCACTTGCGTTTGTCTGGTTGATTTTCTTTACCTGGTCAGGACTTTATAAATTTGAAAAAAGAAAAATCACTGACGAAATTGGGAAAATAATTTTAGCTTGCAGCACCGGCATGACAGCTGTCATTTTGTACATGTTTTTCGTACGTGAACTTTTCAATTCTCGTTTCATTGTTTTAATAGCTTGGATTTTGAGTATACTGTTTGTCATAATTACCAGAGCTATAATTCGAAAATTTCAAAACACAGCACTATCTCATGGCTACGGAGCACACAACATTGTTGTTATCGGAAAAAATGAAAACACTGATTTAATAATCAGCTATTTCAAAAAAAATCCAAACCTAGGTTACCGAGTTATCAAACGATTTACTGACTGGAACGATGAAGTTAAAAATGAAATGCTTAAACTTAATAAAAATAAAATTCTTGATGAGATCATCCAAACCGACTCTTCTCTAGCTAGAAACAAATCAACACTACTAGCTGACTTTGCTAATGAAAACAATCTGACATTCAAGTTCACAGCCGGTCAGTTCGAAGCCAGAACAACCAATGTTGAAGTTCACATGATCGCAGGACTACCAATAGTTGAAATAAAAAAAACTAAACTTGACGGTTGGGGTAGAATTATCAAACGATTAATAGATTTTGTTTTCAGTTCTATTTTAATAATCATCTTTTCACCAATAATGTTTTTAATAGCAATCGCAATTAGACTAGAAGATTTTGGACCAGCTATTTACAAAAACGAAAGAGTCCATAAAAAAGGAACTTTCAATGTTTTAAAATTCAGATCAATGTACAAGAAGTTTTGCACCGGCAAACAGTTTGCTAAATACTCTGATCAAAAAGCTGTCCTAAAATACGAAGAAGAACTTGCAAAGAAACAGTCTGAAAGGAAAGGTCCTGTCTACAAAATCTTAAACGATCCAAGACGAACGAAAGTTGGACGATTCATTGAACGAACTTCTCTTGATGAACTTCCTCAATTATTTAATGTCTGGACAGGCAGTTTAAGTTTAGTCGGACCTCGACCTCATCAACCTCGAGAGGTTGAAAAATACGAGAAACATCACAAACGAGTACTTGATATAAAACCTGGAGTTTCTGGATTAGCTCAAATCTCTGGACGATCTGACCTTGATTTTGATGAAGAAGTTAAACTTGATACATACTACATAGAAAACTGGTCACTGAAACAAGACTTTTGGATAATGTTGAAGACGCCTTGGATAATTTTGAAAAGGAAGTCAAAAGTTTAAGCGCTAGATATAAAAAAGCACCCTCGAGATGAGGGGCTTTTTATATTTTAAATAATTAACAAACTAAGCTTACCTTGTAATTTCAATGAAGTCTTCTGTGTCAGGATTACAGGAACCAAAGGTAACCTGGCTATCCTTCTTCATTAAATAATAGCCAGCATTTGAGAAAGATTCAAATAATGTATTTGGAATATATCCATCAGTCACTAAGTCAGAAAGATCAACACAACTAGTTGCAGTTGACTTAACATTGCATCCAGCATTACCTCCAACTACGCAAGTACCTATCTTATAATAAACATTATCAGCTATACCGTTTTCAACAGAATCCATATATGTACCACCATTATCAATTTGATCCAGCTTCAAAGCAGAAGAAAGAGTTGATAGATTGCTATACTTTTGTGCATCATTCGCTAATAGATCATCAAAACCACATTCATCTACACAAACTCCATCTCGACAGACTTTATCGTCCTCACAAGTTGATCCAGGAAGACAGCCATATGAATCTGAAGCATATAATTCGTCCACACAAAGTCCTTCTCGGCAAACTTCATCGTCACCACAAATAGAATCTGGATGACATCCATACTCATCCGAAGCTTCTACTTCGTCTACACACGCGCCTTCCCGACAAACAGTTCCAGCATCACAAGTCATAAGAGGATTGCAACCATACTTATCTTTTGGTAATTCACAACTTCCACCTTCAAGATATTCATAGATTCCAATTGACGTAATTTTTTCTAAATCAGTAGTTGTGATTCCCGTCCCAAGACTTCTCATAACATTAAAAGCATCTGCCGGTCGTCCTAAATAATATCTTTTACTGTCTAACGGATTAACATACCAAGCTTCACCAGCTGAACCTACTTGCAAGAAGATCCTTCCTTTATGTTTTGAAGCAAAAGTATTATCAATGATCAATGATGTTTCAAGTGACAATGGACTGTATCCATTAACAATTTCTGTCTTATCACTATAGCCGTCGCCATCACTATCCTGTGAATTTATATCTGTACCAAGACCTTGCTCAATAATATCAGGTAATCCGTCTCCATCAGTATCAACGCCATTCAGATTAGAATCAGCTAATTGAATTTTGGACAAATCGTCATTTGTAATACCAACGCCAAGCGCTCTCATCAAAGAAAAAGCGTCATTTGGTCTACCCATGTAATAACGTTGCGCGTCACTCGGGTTCACATACCAAGCTTCACCGTTCTCTTCCACTTGCAAGAGGATTCTGCCTTTCAATTGATCAGACAGGGACTCTGCCTTTGCCGGGAAAATGATCAAGGTAGACAAAGCAACTACCGCAATAATCATGCTAATAAAAATTTTCTTCATACTTTATAGATTATTTTATTTATTAATTCTATAATAGCACGAAATCTACTTAAAATAAAAAAACTCGCAACTGATCGCGAGCCTTTCTATATGAGCAGCACTACCGCATACGCAAAAGCGCACACCCGGTGTATCGGAGATAATGACCTCCTTACCATCCGGTCTGGGTTTGAACCCTTTAGTCAAGAACATGACGTTCGTGCCACTAATAAAAGCATACCGTTCTTCAAAAACCTTGTCAAATTTTTTATTCTGATAATTCAAGCAACGTCTTAATCAACCAACCACCCTCTGAAATTTTCCACGGCCATCGTCTGTCTGGAAATTTTTCACGAGCATTTTCGATATAAAGTTCTGCTGTATCAGTGTCACCTGCTAAGACAGCGATGTATGAAGTTGAAGCGTTTGGTGAATCATTGATTGAGAAATCGACCCAACCTGGTTGTTCTATTTTTAATCTATTATAAATAGTTGCAGCACGATCTGATGGAATTGGCATGTGAAAAATGACTGGCCAAAAAGATGCCTTGGCGTCTGGATAAAAATCTGTCCAATCAATACCTCCTTCATGATCTCTCCAATAAATATATCCATCATCTTCCGGAGCCCACATTGTATCTTCAATTGCGTCCGCCACAGCGATTGCTCTTTCTGAATAAAAAGTAGACTGATCGTCCCCTATTAAACTTAACAACTCTCCAAAATCAGCGTAACCTCGATAAACTTCTGTATTATCCATTAAATACTCAGTACTATAATCAGGTTTCGCAGAAGTTAGATTGGTTTCATTAAAAGTCGCATCAATAGCACCGGCAATATTTTTCAAATCGTCTAAATGTTCATTAATGTAAGCAGTATCACCTGTTAATTGATAGTATTTCCAAACAAGAGAAAGGAAAGTTCCAGCATAAGCGTCAGAAGAATCATAATTTTTCTTAGATGAATCATTTATGTATTCAGGGATATACTCACCATCAACTAAGATGTAATCATAAATTGTACCGACAACGCCGAGATTATCTCCTTCTTCATTATAATTAGCAAAATACCAATCAAGCCACTTCTTCACATCAGAATAGTAAGATGAATCTTCTAGTTCTAACACACCAATCAAACCAAGATTCGCATAGTACGGATCAACGTGCGCTCCAGACGGAGTAGTACTTGTTGCACCAGAATCTTGCACACAACTGACAACCCAATCAGCCTCATCTCTTGCAAGTTGCAAATAGTATGCATGATCAATACCGTCGTCTTCATCTTCAACTATCGGATCATCGACAACTTCACCTGGAACATCTTCTTCAACTTCATCTTCAACAGGTAAATCATCGTCAACTACTTCATTTACAACCGGAGGACTTGAGCTGCTGGATCCAGATGATCCTCCACCAGAGACAGGTGGGATTGAAAGAGTACTACTTGAAGAATCATCTGTTAAAAATTCGTCATCATCATTATCAGATACATCATCACTAACCTCATCATCTAAGTCTTGTGAAGATTCATCGTCAGCTTCCTCAACTGAAACTTCTTCGAAAAATTCAGGGTAAATAATATTTCCGATTGTTACTTTTTCCAAATCAACATTAGTAATACCAAGCCCCAACTCTTGCATTAAATTAAAAGCATCAGCTGGTCGCCCTAAATAATATCTTTTATTATCTAATGGATTAACGTACCATGCCTCCCCAACTGAACCAATTTGTAAAAAAATTTTGCCCGCATGTTTAGCAGAAAAACTTTCATCAACAATGGATCCTGTCCAAGTTGACAACGGACTGTGTCCACTTAGAATTTCATCGAAGTCACTGTATCCATCATTATCACTATCCATTAGATTTGGATCCGTTCCAAGCCCCTGTTCGATAATGTTTGGCAAACCATCAGCATCACTGTCTAAACCGTGAAAATTAGATTCAGCTAACTGAATCTTTGTCAGATCTTCATTAGAAATACCAATCCCCAAACTCTTCATTAACAAAAAAGAGTCAGCCGGTCGTCCCATATAATATCTCAAATTATCCAATGGGTTAATATACCAAGATTCACCCCAAAATTCGACTCTTAGGAGTATTCTACCTTTTAATCTCTCAGTGAATGAATCAGCGTGCGCCACAGAAACGAAACCACCAAGAATCATCGTAAAGATAGCTAAAAAAACTAATTTTCGCATATTATTGTAAAATTCATTAATTAATATATCAGTGTATAACACTGTAGCATATCTTTGTATTTTGTATAGATCTTTAGTAAGATGGAAATATGAAAGAAATTGGAAATTAGAAATCCGAAATTCGGGTAACTTCGACAAATAAATCATTAAGTGACTAGATATTTCAGTAAACCCCAATTTCTAATTTCTAATTTCCAATTTCGTTACTATGAAAACAGCAATCATTCACGATCATCTAGCTCAAGATGGAGGAGCTGAGCGAGTTGCAAAAACATTGCAAGAGTTGTACCCAGACAGTCCAACCTATACTTTGGTTTACAATAAAAAGAACTCTCACCCAGATTTTGAAAATAAAAAAATCCATACTTCATTCATTCAAAAACTACCGCTTGGTGTTAGAGCATACGAATGGTTCATTATGCTAATGCCAACAGCGACTGAACATTTTAATTTAAATAATTACGACCTAATTATTTCAAGCACTTCATTCTCAGCTAAAGGAGTAATTTCCCCACCAGATGCAAAACATATCTGTTACTGTCACACCCCTACTCGATTTTTATGGACAGACAGTCACAACTATTTGAATGAACTCAAATACAATTTTTTAATTAAAAAATTCTTACCTTTCATTTTACCAAGGCTAAGACTTTGGGACAGGATTGCTGCTGAAAGGGTTGATCATTTTATCGCAAACTCATACGAAGTGAAAAAGAGAATAAAAAAATATTACAATCAAGAAAGTGAAGTCATCTATCCTCCGGTTGAAACAAATAAATATAAAATTTCTAACGAATTAGGAGACTATTTTCTAGCAGGCGGACGACTTGTTGGTTACAAAAGATTTGATCTACTCGTAAAAGCTTTCAATCGATTAAATATGCCGCTCAAAATTTTCGGTGACGGTCCGTTGCGGAGTCGATTAGAAAAAATGGCAAAACCGAACATAGAATTTCTTGGAAAAATTACTGAGGATGAAAAGATCAAACTTTACAGTCAATGTTTAGCATATTTGAATCCGCAAATCGAAGATTTCGGAATAACAGCCATTGAAGCGATGGCTTCTGGCCGACCGGTTATTGCATATAAAAAAGGCGGAGCACTTGAAACCGTCATTGAAAATAAAACTGGTCTTTTTTTCGAAGATCAAACTTGGGAATCTCTGGCTGACAAAATAATTCGTTTTGATCATAGACTCTTTGAACCAAGACTAATTCAAGAACATGCTCGACAGTTCGATGTTTCAATTTTCAAAGACAAAATGCAGCAATTTATTAATGAAAAGATATGAATATAGCAATTGATATTCGCTGTTTAATGGATAAGGAAATCACTGGCGTTGGCGAGTATACGCACAATCTATTAAAAGACCTTTTCGAGATAGATGATAAAAATCAGTACTATCTTTTTTATAATTCACACAGAAAAGTTACCGTTCCAATTTTCAAACATGACAATGTTCACTACGTTAAATTTAATTGGCCGAATAAGTTGTTAAATCTATGTTTGGTACTTTTTAAACGTCCGAGGTTAGATAGATTAATCGAAAGAAAAGTTAATCAAGTTAACCAAGTTAATCGAGTTAACCATCCAGCACTTGTGAAAAAGTCAAAGGTCAAATGTCAAATGTTAAATGTTGCAACCATTGATCTATTCTTCTTTCCAAACATTTCATTCTTCTCAGTTGACTGTCCCTACATAATAACCTGTCATGATTTGAGTTATAAATATTTTCCTGAATTTTTGAATTGGAAACGAAAGATATGGCATAAGATAATGAAGCCTGAAATAAAACTTAAAAACGCTAAGCAAGTTATTGCTGTTTCAAAAAACACTGAGAGGGATTTAACAGATTTCTCCCCTCCGTATAACTACGGTCGAAATGACAAAGGGGGGATAATAAAAAATACAAAGATGATTTACTCAGGAATTTCTCCTCATTACAAAATCATTCCAAAAGATAATCCTAAACTAAAAAAAATAAAACAAAAATATAAGTTGCCAGAAAAGTTCATCTTTTTTCTTGGAACAAAAGAACCTAGAAAAAACATTGACTCTCTTGTCAGAGCTTTTGAGCTTTTCAGACAAGAAACGAATTCTAACTTTAAACTGGTTATAGTAGGAGCAAAAGGGTGGTCAACATCTACGATCTTAGATCTACGGTCTACAATCTGGATAAACTACATTCCCGAAAACGAAAAACGCTACTTCTACAATCTTGCTCAAATGTTCATCTTCCCGTCCCACTATGAAGGATTTGGTTTCCCAATTCTTGAAGCAATGGCGTGCGGATGTCCAGTAATCACATCAAACAATTCTTCATTAAGCGAGATCTGCGATAACGCTGCTATCCTTATCAATTCACATGATATTAATGATCTCAAAAACGCAATTATTCAAATGACTGATCATAAAGTAGCTAACTATTACAGAGAAAAAGGGCTAAAACAAGCCAAATTTTTCAATTGGAAAAAGACTGCAAATCAAGTCCTTCAACTCATTGACAAAACGTAAAAAATGGTGTATAATTGGGTATTGATCGTTTGATTAACCCATTGGGAGAAAGTCCATGAAAAAAAGCATTCCATGTTTCTTGATGATCCTCGCTCTCTGCCTCATCACCATGAACTGCGCAGGAGTGAAGATTCGGCAAGCACCGGAAAAGATTTGTGTCAATGTGACACTGGCCTCCTTCCCGTTCTGGTTCTTCGACCAAATCTTTCAGTTGAAGGGTCAGGATCCGACGAAGACAGGAGTAGATTTCAGCGGCAACGTGGCTCATGTTTCCGGAGCAACTGCGCAAAAAACGTTGTTTATTCTCTTCAACCTCGAAGGAATGAGCGCCATCCGGCCGAACATTGACTTAAAGCAACTGACACGAGGTTACAAGGTCATCCTGACGGGACGACCTCAAGAACGACTCAAAATTTCCTTCGTCAACGAAAACGGCGTAGAAAAACGAGTCCGTCT
>JABHMO010000023.1 GCA_018693855.1 Candidatus Falkowiibacteriota bacterium | reverse complement strand
CCAAAAACATTGCAAGATGAGATTGATTATTTGAAAGGAAACGCCAAGAGAAGAAAAGAAAATATTGAACACAATTTTACAATCCTTTGTGACGGAAAAGTTGTCGGTGGAGCTGGTATGAAAATTCGGCAAGAGAATGATTTTATCGGTGAAATCGGATATTTTATTGCTGAAGAGTCTTGGGGGAAGGGGATTGCGACAAAGGCTGTTAAGTTATTGGAAAAGATCGGCTTTACGAAACTTAAACTCAAAAGAATCGAAGCTATCATGGATACTCGACATATTGGTAGTGAAAAGGTGGCTATTAAGGCTGGATATAATAAAGAAGGGATAATGAAGTCGGCTATTAGAAATGGTAAAAGGTATTATGATGGTTTGCTTTATGCTAAAATAAAGAAGTAATATTCAACAAATAATTAACAAATAAACTTATGAACAAAAAGTATCTTGTGGGAGTATTGATTTTTGCGTTTTTGATTGTTGGTGCTGCTTGTACAAAGGATGAGGTTAATAATGATCTTGGAAGTGGTGTTGCAAACCAAGCTGCTGAGGTGACTGACGATAATGGCAATGATCAAGCGGAACATGCTGATTGGCAAACTTATTCGAACTCAGAATACGGTTTCAAACTGATGTATCCAGCAACGTACAAAACTGTGGCCGGTGATTCTGGTTGGCCAAATTCAGTTGTTCACTTTATTGAAAATTCGGGAAGTCCACAAGCTTACCGCGCAACTGTGAGCATTTGGGATAATTTAGACGATTATCGAGCTTCAACTGTTTACAGTGCGATGAGATACTATTCTCATAACAACGCTGATGGCAAAAAAGTTGTAAAAAGTTATTCTGCTCTTGGTGTTGAGACTGATTTAATTGAAGAATGGGAAGAAATCATAGATACATTTGCGATTATATCTATTAATGATGATCAAGAAACAGTTACAACAACTAACTGTACTAAACCAGCTGATTTAATTAATAAGTACGGTTGTAATCCTGGTATGACTTGTGGGGATGGGGAAGTTTGCAGAGAGGGATTGTGTGTTGAAGAAGCTGATGCTCCAAATGAGTATGGTTGTCATCCTAGTATGATGTGTGACAAAGGACAAGAATGCAGAAAAGGGGTTTGTGTGAATGCAATTGATGCTCCTGACGCGTTTGGTTGCCACCCAACTGCAAAATGCGGTGAAGGAGAAGTTTGTCGAAGTGGATTGTGTATAAAAGTTTGTGAAGAATAAAATAATTTAGAATAAGGCCCACCCGCCCGCCCTAATATTGGCCTGGCGGCCGGCCCTTCCATAGGCAGGCAGGCGGTTTCGCTCGCTTTCGCTTACTCAACCATTATTAAATTTTATGAAAATGAAAAAAATTTCAATATTGATTTTAGTAGCTATTTTCGTTGCAACACTGCCTGGTTGCACTTTGCTCGAAAAAGAACCGTTGTTAGATCTTTCTGAAGAAGAGCTAGCAGAGAAAATGAAGCATCTCGGTAAAAATTGTTCTGATGAAACGTCAGATAGAATGGATTGTCGTCAATGTGTACTCAGAGATGGAAAGATTGTTATGCATGGTGTCGGCGAGACGTGCGAACTTCCTGCTAAGGATGCAGGAAAAATTTGTGTTTTTGATAATGAATGCGACAAAAATCGGTGTGTCTATGAAAATACAAACGCGGTTAAAGGTGTTTGTGATGAATATAGAACAGACAACGAGACTCCAAATTCAAATTGTCATAGAAAACCAGATTCTGACAAACCCGTTTGTGAAGAGATTTTTTCTTAGTTAAAATTATTAATCAAAAATTATGAACAAAAACTATTATTTGATTTTTGGTGTTGTGATGGTATTTTTGTTAATCGGAGTAGGATGTACATTGATTGATACAACTGATGACGCGGTTGACGTTTCAACTCCTGAGGCTAATCTGCCTGTTAATGACCCCGTAGCTGCGACACCTGATCCAGTCGTTACAGAACAACCGGTAGAGATTATTCCTGAATCAGTGCCGACTCCAGAACCGGATTCCGTGACTCCAGTTGTAGATGAACCCGCAACTGTGTCTATTGCTGCAAACTGTAATAATTTCCCAAGCAAGCTATCTGTTTGCGCACAACACAAATGTCAGTTTGTGCATCCATTTACAGGATCAACCATGGAAAAGGAAGTTGTTGGAATAGTTGCAGGTAAATGTAAGTATGTTGAACAGATGCCAAATAATGGACAGATGGAATGTAATTATACTGAATCTCAACGTATAGCTGCTTCAAATTTTTATACAGCCGCAGCAGCAGGTACGTCAGCTGGAGGAAATGTGAAAATTGATCTTGGCACTGGTGAGACAGAAGTCGGTAGTACTATCGACGATGAAGTCGTTGAAAACCCACTACAGACTTATTTAGAAGACGGTACTTGTGTTATTTCTGGTTATTAATAAGATTATCTGAAATATTGATAAGGAAGTTGGCTATTTGGTCAACTTTCTTTGATTTTTCCAAAACTGGATATTTTCTGAAAAATTAGGTATAATCTTATTAATAAATGTATGAAAGATCGATTTAGACTAGTTTGTGCTTCTTATCTTATTATTCGCAAAGAAAATAAGATGCTTTTACATTTACGTCAAAATTCAGGATTTATGGATGGTTATTACGGTTTTGTCTCAGGTCATCTTGATGGAAACGAATCTTTCACTCAATGCATGATCCGAGAAGCAAAAGAAGAGGCTGGGATTGATATTCAAGCAGCCGATCTGAATGTCATTCACGTTGCTAATAGATCTGAGAATCTAAACCCAGTTCCACTAAAAGAACGTGTTGACGTTTTTTTCGAAGCCTCTAAATGGCAAGGTGAAATAAAAAACATGGAACCTGAAAAATGCGCCGGCCTTGAATGGTTTGATGTTGATAAATTACCAGACAACATTATCCCATACAACAAAAAGGTCCTTGAGCAAATAGATAACAAAAAAAATTATAGTGAAATAGGTTATTGATTTTGAATTTAACTTTTGAATTTGATATTTGAGATTTGTTTGAAGTTTGGTGCTTGTTATTTGTAATTTTGCAAACTATGGTCGTAAAAATGGGTCATCGTGGCGCAAAAGGCTACGCACCTGAAAATACAATTGAATCATTCAAGAAAGCAATCGACTTAGGTGTGGATTATATTGAGCTTGATGTGCATTTAACAAGAGACCATCATTTAGTTGTTCACCATGACTATAAGTTTGGACGAACAGCCTTTGGGTGTGGGAAGATAAGAAAGATGACTGTTGATGAGATTAATCAAGTTAGAATTAAGGAAAATGACGAACCAATTCCTCATCTTTCAGAAGTTTTAGATCAATTTAGAAGACAAGTTAAATTTAACATTGAAGTAAAATCAAAAAGAGGTGTAGAAAAACTGTGTCGATTGATAAAGTCTAGAAAGATGCAACGGGAAGTTATGATAAGTTCAAATCACGTTGGTGTTTTATTGCGGATGAAGAAAAAGATACCAGAGATTGAGACTGGACTATTACATAGAGCTATTAGCAATAAGTTCTTAGCAGCGCTTTTTGCTTTCTTCTCCGTTTTGTTCTTTCCGTTTCATAGACATGTCATACTTTATCAAGCAAAAAGATGTAAAGCTGACTGCGTTCATCCTGCTTTCCATTTAGCAACGAAAAGTTTTGTAAAAAAGATGCAGGACAAAGGTTACAAAGTAAATGTATGGGGAGCTAGAAGTCGGTATGTACTTAAATTGCTTAAAAAGAGAAATGTTGATGGGATAATTACTGATTATCCAGATAGGATATAATTAACAATACAATATGAAAAACATTATACCTGTTGAAGCTTTGCAAAAAGAAGAGCCAGGGACAGTTATTTTACCTGAAGAGGTGAAAGCGCTGCCTGCAAAAGTACAAGAGCTTTTTGGACGTTTGAATGTAGATAGACGAAATCAAATCTATGCTACAGAAATTCCAGTTACAACTTTGGATGGACTGGGTAATTTAATAGAGGTTTCAACGGCTGAAAATCGTGAAATAGTTGCTTTTGATTGTTTTGATGAACTAATGACGAAGTTTCGTATTGCTCGGGACGTAGAAAAAGAACATGATAAAGTAACCATAACTAGTCTTATTAATTTGTTTTGGGAAAATAGAGGGAAAAATCTAGAAAATACAATCATTTATAATGAAGTGAGATATAATAAATATTATGATTTGATAAAAGAAGCTACCGCTAAATTAGAGGCCGCCAATGAAGCAGTTGAAAAGATGAAGAAGAGTATTCAAAAAACAAGAAAGCAAAGAAGACTTACGGCTAGAAAAGAGGAAGAGTTGAAGGAATTGGAAGAGATAGCTCATGAACGTTTGTGGGATGTTCGGATGCTAAAAAGCAATCATGGTAATACTCCTGATGGATTTAAAAATAAACGAAACCTTGAGTCTAGAAGAATTCAAGAACGACAGTGGTTTCATTCATTAGGAACAATTTTGGAATTTTATGATGCTATCGAGTATTCTGTGCTTATGACTGAGATATTTGATAAATATTTTCTCAAATTTGAACATGAAGTATTACAAAAAGAAGATAAAAAGGATGTAGACTCTAGTGGCTTATGGTTGGATCAAAGGAAAGCAGAGAGGAAGATTGCATTGTTTGAAAAAACGGTGAAGCAGTGGGGCGAGGATCATGCAGATGACGTGGAAATGAGAAAAACACTAAAAACCGAGCCTAATAAAAGAGTTGATACTATGATCACATATTTTTTGGATTTGGTTCAATCGTACGAAAAAGATATCAAGAAAGGGCGACCAGAAGAAGAATTAATGTATACAATTAGGCAAATGGAAGTTACGTTACGATTATTAAAAAAATTATAAAATATGAAGTTTAAATTTCCTATAAAAATGGGGCATAACCCTGAAAATTTGATAAAAAAATGCGGTTACGGTAAATGGCATGATGTTAAGTTTGATAAGATTAGCTTTACTCGTAAACTTGCTAATAATAATTATCCTCGTTTCCATGTTTACTTAACTGATTTTGAAAATTCGTTCGAGGTTGATTTACACTTAGACCAAAAACAGGAATCTTACGGTGTTGGGCATGCTCATAGCGGTGAGTATGATGGTGACACTGTCTTAGCTGAGGCTCAGAGGATTACAGGGGCTATAAAGAAGGTTTACGGGATGTGAGTAAGGAGGCTATACGAGGCTATACGAGGCCAAACAAGGTCAAACAAGGCTAAACGAGGCTAAACAAGGCCCATCTATATTTAATGATAAAAATAGTAAAAAAAATATTACAGGAAGGTAGTTACAGATCAGGCGCATATAAGATGTCGCCTGAATTTTGTAGTTTGATTATTACTAACAAATGCAATTTTAAATGCAGAATGTGTTCTTTTTGGCAGAAAGAGCATATCGATGAGTTGTCTTCTTCTGATTGGAAGCAAATTGTAGAAAAATTGAAAACCGTTTTGAATAAAGATACGTTTATTGAAATTAGTGGGGGAGAGCCGTTGCTAAGAAAAGATTTGGTTTTTGATTTGATTAAAAACTTGAAAAAGACCTTCAATAAAGTCTCTCTTAACTCAAACGGGTTATTGCTAGACAAACAAACTGTTAACGAGCTAAAGAACTCAGGTTTGGACGCTGTAAAGCTTTCTCTGTACAGCCTTGATTCTGCTATTCATAATCACTTAAGAGGTCATGATGAGGCGTTTAAGTGCGCTGAAACCGCAGTTAAAACTATCAATGAGGCAGGACTTGAGTTGGAGATTGGTTTGCTGCTGACTTCGAAAAACATTAGGCAAGCACCTGATTTAATTCAATATTTACAATCGTTATCGAATACGTCCATTATAATCCAACCACTTGACGAGAAGGTTGAATCAGATGAATCAAAAGACATGACAACTAATTCAGTTCAGTCAGAGCTCTGGCCAAGTGAAGATGACGTCTCGTTCTTTTTCGACTGGCTAACTGCGAATAGCAAATCAATAAAAAATTCACCAACCAACTTGAACGCTATTCATGAATATTATTTAAATCCTGAAAGAGTTTTGAACTATAGATGTTTTGCCGGACAGAGGAACCTTATCGTTTATCCAAACGGAGATAGTTCTTTTTGTTTTAAAAGAAAGTCGATTGGAAACTTGGTTGATTCTGATTTAAAGGATCTGCTAACTAAAGCGAAAGACGAAAGATTACAGATAAAAAAATGTCCAAAATACTGTAGGATAATTGGTTGTAACTTTTCTAGGGGACTAAAAGAGTATTTCAAGTAAATAAAAAACAGCCGATTGGCTGTTTTCTAAATAGTTTATCGAAATTTTCTGTTTGTGTTTGGGATCTTATCGTCAATTTTATCTAGTTTGTATTTTATAGAACTTAACTGTTTTTGCAATTCTTGAACATCTCGACTAGTCTTTCTATCTACGAGGTAATCATATCTTTGACTCAATCGATCTCGTTCTGCTTGTCTGTTCTGACTCATTAGAATAACAGGAGCTTGCAACGCGGCAATACATGATAAGCAGAGGTTAAGCATTATAAATGGCCATGGATCCCAGATCAACCAAATACCAACCATGTTCAATGTAATCCATCCAGCAATAATTACAAGTAATACAATTATAAAAGTCCAACTTCCCGCAATATTAGTCACTTTGTCGGCAGTCCTTTGACCAAAAGTCCCTTTTTCCTTTGGGATCTCCCGTAAGTTTTTACTACTTTTGGCTGTCTGTATCAATTCCTTGAAATTTTTCGGTAGCTCGTTATTTTTCATAGAATTAGAAGTGGAAGAGGTCTTAGGAGTGTTGAATGTGAAGTATCTTTAGCTCTTCTATCACTTTTGGTCATTTGTATTTTTATTGAATATATTATAACATATAATTAACTAACGATGAAGTTGGTTGTGTTAGCTTTTTAGATAATCAACCAATAAACCAATCAACCTGCCCGCAGTGCTACAGCGTTGCCCGCCTGCTACGATATAGCATTTCGGGCAGGCAGGCGGGCCAATCAACCAAATGGATAATGTCGAAGAAATAAAACAAAAACTAGATATTGTAAGTGTTATTGGAGAATATTTGCAATTGAAAAATGCAGGAGTGAATTTCAAGGCGAACTGCCCGTTTCATAACGAGAAAACTCCTTCTTTTTTTGTTTCGCCGGAAAGACAGACTTTTCACTGTTTTGGTTGCTCTGAAGGAGGTGATATCTTTACTTTTGTACAAAAGATGGAGGGATTGGATTTTCCAGAAGCTTTGAGGTTGTTGGCCGATAAAGCCGGGGTACAATTAGAAAGACATGACCCTCGCGCTACTAGTATAAAAAATAGATTGTCAGATATCTGTAAAATTACATGCGAGTACTGGCAGAATAATCTGAAAAGTAATTCAGGTCAGAAAGCGTTTGATTATATTAAAAAAAGAGGTCTGAGTGATAAAACTATCCTTGATTTTAAAATAGGTTATGCTGATGACAGTTGGGATACGGTTTTAAATCTATTAAAACAGAAAGGTTTTAATGAAAACGAAATATTTGAAGCAGGTTTGACTGTGAAAAAAGATAAAGGTGGATTTGGTTACTATGATAGATTTCGAGATAGAGTTATTTTTCCGATCCAGGATATTCATGGTAATGTAATTGGATTCACGGCTAGAGCGATGAAGGAAGAGGAAGGTGCTAAGTATATTAATACGCCAGAAACGCCTATTTACTATAAAGGGAGAGTCTTGTACGGTTTGGATAAAGCTAAACTTGAACTTCGAAAACAGGATTACGTTGTCGTTGTGGAAGGTAATATGGATGTAATTACTTGTCATCAAGCTGGGTTTGTAAATGTAATTGCTTGTTCTGGAACAGCTCTGACTCCAGATCAAATCAAGTTAATCCAAAGATATACTAATAATTTTATATTATCATTGGATCAAGACGACGCTGGTCAGACTGCAACTAGGAGAACGATCGATCTTCTGTATAAGGTTGATGCAAATATTAAAATCAATAAATTGATAAGTGGAAAGGATCCAGATGAATGTATAAAAGATGATCCAGAGAACTGGAAAAAATCTTTACAAAAAGCTAAGCATCCGTTGCAGTTTTATATTGATAAATTTTTAACAGACGAAATCTTGCAAGATGTTTTTAAGAAAAAGGAGTCAGCGAAGATTGTTCTAACTGAGTTATCAAAAATTTCGAATAAAATTGAGCAGGAGCACTGGTTGAAAATTCTATCAGAAAAAATGGATGTTAGTATTGATTTACTTCGAGAATCTGTCTCACCGACAAAGGTTGTGAGAAAAGAAGAGGTAAAAACTGAACCTGTCTCAGAAGTTTTTTCTGAAATTAAGCAAATTCTTACAATTTTGCTAAATAAACCGGAAAATATTAGCTTTGCTCAGGAGAATCTTGTAAAAGAAGACATATTAGATGAGCTAAATCATGAATTGTACAAAAATATCCTTCTATGTTACAATGAACTCGAAGATAAATCTTCTCAGGCATTAATCAAATGTTTGGAAACAAAAAACTTATCAATTGATAAGGGCTATTTAGATAGCTTGATTATTTATTTCTCAAAGGATTACGACGATTTTTCAGATGAGTCTATTCGAGACGAACTGAAAGCTCTAATTAACAGTTTGAAAATTAAAAGTCTAGATCAAAAAATAACTCAAATAAAGTTGCAACTTACTCAAGGTGGCGACAGTGCTGATCAAGATAAAGCAACTTTAGAGATTCAAAACTTGTTAGAGCAAAAGAATAATTTGAGAAGTCTGTAACAATTGAAATATCTTACACTTACTTAAATATGCCAAGAACCAAGGCAACAACAACTAAAAAGACTCCAAAGAAAGCAGTCAAAAAACCTGCTTCAAAAAGTAAAAAAACTTCAACCAAGAAGAAAATCGTTAAGCGAGCTACGAAAAAACGAGCTCCAATCAAAAAAGTTAAGAAATTCGAAAAAAAGAAAAAAGAACAACCACCAGAAAGTTCAGACGTTATTGGCCTAATAAATAAAGGTAAATTGCGTGGTTTTATTAATGAACAAGAAGTGATGATGGTCTTTCCGAACGTGGAAGACTATGTTGAACTTTATGAAGATTTTTTAGATGATCTTGATTCACTTGGTATTCAGGTTGTTGAAGTAAAGGGTGGAATTCTCGGAAAAAGAGAAGAACGACAAAAAGTTTTATCAAAAGTGGGTATCTCTTCAGGTGACGGAAAGATGGAAATCCCAGATCTTTCAGCTGATTCAATTCAGATGTATCTTCGAGAGATTGGTAAGGTTCCATTGTTAACTGGTGATGAAGAGTTATCATTAGCGAAAAGAAAAGAAAGAGGTGACCGAGAAGCGGAAATGATGCTGATAAGCGCGAATTTACGTTTAGTTGTTTCAATTGCCAAAAAGTTTGTCGGAAAAAGTTTATCTTTACTTGATTTAATACAAGAAGGAAATATAGGACTGTTTCGAGCGGTAGAGAAATTTGAGTATCGAAAAGGGTACAAGTTCTCAACTTATGCGACTTGGTGGATCAGACAGGCAATTACTCGTGCGTTAGCTGATCAGTCTAGAACTATTAGAATTCCGGTTCACATGGTTGAGACTATTAATAAGTTTCATCAGATTGAGAGACGACTTATTCAAGATCTTGGACGAGAACCAATGGCTGAAGAGATTTCAGCTGAGATGAGTGAAGAGTTGGACAAGGTTCGTTACATAATGAAAATTTCTCAGGAAACCATTTCACTTGAAACTTCAGTTGGGGATGATGATGAAGATAGTACTCTTGAAGATTTCATTGAAGACGTGAAGAACGTTAGTCCTGACAGAAGTGCTGCTTTGAGACTGCTAAAAGATTATGTTTTTCAAATAATCAAAGATTTGTCACCTAGAGAACAGAAAATTCTTGAGATGAGATTTGGGTTAACAGACGGTGTTGCTCATACGCTTGAAGAGGTTGGACAAGAGTTTGATGTTACTCGTGAGCGTATTCGTCAGATTGAGGCGAAAGCCTTGGAAAAAATACAGCAATTCCCGGGTATTGAGAAACTACGTGATTATTAAAAACTTTGAAATAAAAAAATAACCGAGAATGTGTGTTCTCGGTTATTTTTATTTGTTTTATAGCAACAAAAAAACTCCGATTGCTCGGAGTCTTTTTTATAGAAGAATTTAGTTTTCTTCTTTAGCTCTAGCTTCGTTAACGAAGATTTTTCTACCGTCAAGTTCTTTTTCATTGAACATGTCGATAGCTTTTTTTCCATCTTCATCATTAGCAAATTCTACGAAACCAAAACCTCTTGATCGGCCAGTTTCTCGGTCAGTAACAACGTTAGCAGAAATAACTTCTCCAGCTTGTGAAAAATGTTCTTTCAATGCTTCATCAGTTGTGTCCCAAGAAATACTTCCGACAAATAATTTAATACTCATAGTAAAGTAATAATAGTCTTTATGTTTTCTAAAAATTGTAAGCGACCTGTTCTCGTAGGTGCAGGGTATAAAGACTAAAAATCACTTTTTAGCATAAGATAGCATTAAAGCAAAACACTTTAAGTACCAAACCTGCTTGAGAAATTACAATTAATGCTATTATAGCAAAGTTATCAGATTCTGTCAATAGGCTTATTTGCTTGAAACAATCCAGTTGTCATCACGTTTTATTGATATATTTTAGCGTTTTTGCAAATAAACTGCTTGCTTAAATTTTATATTTATGATAGTATTTTATTACAGAAATTATTCTGCGATAGCTTCCACCTTCGCTAAAGCTACGGTGGACACGCAGCTGTAATTGTTCTGCGATAGCTCAGTTGGTAGAGCAACTGGCTGTTAACCAGTAGGTCGCCGGTTCGAGTCCGGCTCGCAGAGCCATCAAAAAATCACAACGAAGTTGTGCTTTTTTGATTGATTAGATTGTTTTTGCTATAATTTAGTAAATAATTAATAAAAATATGATTTATTTAATAGGTGGTTCACCTCGATGTGGAAAAACGATTCTGTCAAAAAAGGTAGGTCGGAAAATGAAAATTTCAGTTGTTTCTACTGACGCATTGCGAAAAATGGTTTTGCCGATGGTCCCAAAATCAGAACTCAAAAAGAAGTTTCCTCAAACGAACATGCCTACACCTAAAAATAAATTTAGGTTTGATGTTTATTCTTCTAAAGAGTTGCTCAAAGCTCAACTTGTAGAGTCAAAAACAATGTGGCCTTCTGTTACGGCCTTTATTGAAAGTTTAATTTATCGAGAGCAGGACTATGTTATTGAAGGTGTGCACTTGTTTCCTGGATTAGTGAATCAACTCAAAAAAACAAAGTATTGGAAGAATCTCAGGGTTGTATATTTAATAAAGGAAAATTTGGACAACATTGCGTCTGGTTTTTCAATGAATAAGGACGTCTTTGATTGGATGTATCCATTTATTAAGAATGATGCTAAGAGACTTGCTAAGGCTGCTGAAATGGTAAGAGAGAAAAGTCTGTACATTAAACGAGAAACAAAAAAAATGAATCTTAAATTATATAATACAGAAGATGATTTCAATAAAGTAATGAAGGAAGCTCAAAACTATTTAACAAAATAATTGGATGGTACTCTTTTACTGTAATTAAATAAATAATTAACAACAATACTATGAAATGTGATGTTTCAAAATGTGGGGGATCAGGCGGTTTTTACTTTCTTGGTCTAATCGGAGCAGCTATCTTCTTTATCGGGAAAGCAACAACCTTCTGGGCTGGCGTACTAGGTTTTTTAAAGGCGATTGTTTGGCCAGTTTTTTTAATTCAAATGCTTTTTGAGTTCCTTGCGTAATAGGCCTCAATCGAAAGTAAATTGATTAAAAGAAAACAGCGAATATTACATTCGTTGTTTTTGTTTCTTTCATATGACGACCATGCTCGACAAAATTTGCTTTGATTTCCCTTGCGATTTTTGAAAAAATCCAAATAGTGACGAGTGTGGATAACATTTTCGTTGATTTGCTTTTTGATTTCTTTATACTAAGTTATAACAAATAACTTCTTTTTGACGATATGAATTAATTAAGATAAAATGTATATATGACAAAAAACGATTTACAACAATTAAGTACGTTGTTTGATCAAAAGTTAAATACTTTGTTTACCAGCACGTTATTCGATCAAAAACTAAATACTTTATTAGATCAGAAGCTGAAAACTAATCAGGAAGTTATTATTGGTATGGTTAGAAAGGAACTAGCTGGTTTTGCAACGAAGAAGGATTTGAAACAGGAGCTCAGTAAATATGCAACTAAAGATGATCTTAGTAAAACAGAGGAAAGAATGATGACTAGGGTTGCTAATGTGTTTTTTGAGTATCAAGGACAGGTAGATGCAAGGCTTGATACGATTGATCGCAAGTTAGCAGAAAGGCCAACAAGGGCTTGGTTTTCTAAGTGGGCAGATAAAATGGTTTTACCATTGCGAGCAGATATGAAAAAGGTGAAGTATATTCACCGAAAAGAATGGAAGGACCTGCCAGCGCTTAGTACTATCAATAAAAGTTTATCCGGAGCGAAAATTAATTAAAAAATGTACTCTTATGATAAAAGTAAATTTTGAAAAATGTTGCTGGAAAGACGGTGCTTGCCAACAGTGTAGCTGTGAAGGAGAATGTACTGGTTGTGCTGAGGTTTGCCCCGTCCAAGCAATAACAAGAGAAGACGTGATAAAAATTGATGTCGAAAAATGTATTGATTGCGGAGCTTGTATTAATGCTTGCAAATTCACAGCGCTATCAATGGGATAATTCTCATGAATTACAAAAGAGCTTTTTATAAGCTCTTTTTATTTTATCTTTATTATTTTATGTTCCACGGTTTTATTTCTGACCTCAAACTCAACAAAATCTCCAACCTTTTTACCAATTAATGCAGAACCAAGAGGGGAGCTATCTGAAATAGATCCAGATTCGGGATCAGTTTCAAATGAACCTAAAATTTGATAAGTCTTTTGTTTGCCATTGCTTTGCAGTGTGACAGAGTGGCCTAATTTGACCGTTGAAATGTCTTTGCTGGGCTTTATGACCTCTGAGTGGTCTATTCTGTGTTTAATTATATCAATTCGATTATTTAACCCTCTTAGCTTACCTTTCGCAATTTGATACTCGGCGTTCTCACTGAAATCTCCCATCTGTCCTAATCTTTCAACTTCTTTAATTAATTTCGGTCTAACTATATTAAGCATTCTATCAAGGTTTGCTTGAAGTTCTTTTAGCTTTGCTAATGTTATCTTTGGATCAAAGCTCTTTGGTCTTTTGTCTTCTGATTTTCTTATTGCCATTCTCATATAGAATATAATTCATTTTTGTACTGTAATCATAGTGCAATTTGAATTATAAATCAAATAAAAAACAGCCAGAATAAACTGACTGTTTTTTGTATTGAACTTATCTAAGTCGTTTTAACGCATCCACTGTTTGTGTGAACATTACACCAATTGCTACTAGGAATAGTACAAGTGCAAAGATCCAGCCTAGGAACGGAATTAGTATTACGATATTCATTAAAATAACACCAACTAGGATTGTCCACCAGTTAACAATATTTTTCCGTTTGAAAATTTTGAAAACAAGTGTTCCAAGTATCATTGCAGCTAATGTCTTTCCAAGTACTGAAAGAATAACTGCATAAGCAATTGCAATTATTGTGAATGGAAGACCTATGAGCGTTATTAGTAATAAAACTGAAATGATTGGAGTTACAATAACTACAACTAGTCCCAACAGTAGAGACATACCGAACTTCTCGATTGACTGTTCAACAGTGTGTTTTGTGTATTTTCTAAATATTGCAAAAATTACAAATGCAAGAACTAGCATTGTCAAAAATCTATAAAACATCATTCCACCAATTAGTCCTGGTAAAATGTCTTTATGTTTCTTTTCGTAGTTTCTAACAACTTCTTCAAATGTAACTTCACCAGCAACTACTGCTGATAAATTCTCTAATCTAGCAGCGTTTCTATAATGCAGATCACCAGCGATCTTAGCTTTTTCTCCAAATTTAATTACAGGAGCATCAATAAACACATCACCGTCAATTGTTCCATTAATATATGCTTCGTCAGCACCTAGAGTAAGATTTCCTTTTAGTTGACCGTCAACATAAACTTGACCACCTCCAACGTGAACATCTTTTTCTATAATAGCCTTTGAACCAATCTTAATTAATCCACCACCAGCTAGAAGCTCACCTTTAATTGTTGAAAAAATATTTATATTTCCACCACCAATTCGAAGATCCTCTCCAATTTCATTATAAATAAATAGATTTCCACCAGCTAGGATAGCATCTTTTTTTACAGCGTTGTTAATATATATGTTTCCACCTGCTGCAATTAGATCGCCTTTGATCTCTGCGTCAACGTTCACATTCGCACCTGCTGCGTAATGATTCCCTTCGACTACTTCAGAGGCTGGAATAGTGTAATCCTCTCCAGACCCAAATGTAGCACCAAAAACCACTGTTGGAATAAACAGCATAATCGCCATTATGGCAATAGTTTTTTTCATAAGTTTTTGAGTTAATTATATTAGCTTGATTGTAGCAGTTTTAGGTGAAATGGAAAACCCCCTGCACTGGCAGGGGGTGTAGAATTAATCGTAGATTGGTTCTGAGTGTTCGTCGCAGGAACAGTTTTCATCTATCTCTTCTGGTGTCTCGCCGAGACAGTAGTCCGTGTTCCTTAATTCATCGACTTCGCAATGATTGTCTTCATTACAAAATGCTGAAAGACATGGATAAAATTGGAAACATTGGCCATCTTCCCAACAATCACGATAGGGATTGATCTCGCGACTGTAGCTGGTACTGTTTGGGATGATGTTGCACGCAGGTTTTGGTGCGTAGTTAATTCCGTCGGGGCATAGGCAGATCGGCAAAGTGTTTTCGTTGTAACTCCATTGTGGCGGAGAAACACATACATTTGCTGAAACTTTTTCACAATGATTGCGCCAGTCTTGACAGACAATTTTGTAATAGAATTGCTCTCCGTTGTCTTCATCGTTTTGTTCGTATGATCCTTGATGACTCAGACATGGACCGTCAAGGTTGTTTACTTCTTTGTAACAGCAATGTTGATATCTCGGCAAGTGAGATGTGCCGTCATCGCAAGTGCATAGGGGATTGACGTCTTCGTCGAAAACCCAGTTTACTGGATCTGGACTGTGACAGTCGAGAGGAACATCTTCTTCCCGGTTTTCTGTGCAAACGTCCTCAAGTGTTCCGTCCCATTTCTCGTTGAAATATGAGCAGACTAGTTCAGCTTCGATGTCGTAAACTGGTTGTCCTTTCATGCAAATACAATGTCTATCAGTGTATTCCTTGCCTATGAAATCAATTATACCTTCAACGCATCGATCATTATCACGAACTCGTTCATGTTCACATAAACCTGTTTCGTGATTGCACATTGATCGTGCGCATGGATTGTCTGTTACGCAGGGGGCGACCGTGGTGCAATCTTGTTTTGGGGTGAATTTCGGTCCAGTACAATCGATGGCTTCACCTTCAACGTACTCGCTGTTGTCAACACTGCAACAAGTTACGTTGAGTGGCAGGAAAGGACAGATGGGAGATTCTCCTGGAGGTGAGGCAACCTTGTCAATACACGTTGCGTTCCGCTCGTCTTGCTTAAAAATCCAGGGATCAGGTGAAATGCAATTGATGATTGGGTAATCTGTTTGATTTTCACAGTACTTACCCTCGTCCCAGCAGATGATTGTCGTCTCGACGATTTGAGGTTCGTCAAATTCGCAAACTTCGTTCTCGAGATGCATGCCCTCAGGGCACGTAACTGTGGGAATCTCATCTAGTACGCAAGTACTATTTTCTGAATGAGTCCCCTCAGGACAGCTGCAAATCTGAGCTTCATCGAGCTCACAAGCATCTCCGACGAGATGCATCCCTTCAGGACACAGAACGACTTGCTCGCAGTCGTTGCAAGCGTTGAGCGAAAAAACGATGATCAGAACTGAAAAGATCATGTGTGTTGTCGCGTTTTTCATCAGATGACTCCTTTGAGAGTGGGGTTGCGACCTCTAGAAACTACCTTCGGTATACACTATTATTAAAATTTTGTCAAGTTATCGCTCATAAATGTTGTTCCAATTAAACTTATCCACAGTTGCACGTAGTAATGTATGTGTTATAATTTAAACACCAATCAAATAGGTTGGTGTTAATAAATAATTTGATCGAATTATGTCAAACGAAAAACGTCAGAAATGTGAAGTTTATTCAAGAATTGTAGGCTACTTGAGTCCAACTTCACGATGGAACAAAGGGAAATCCGCAGAATTTAAAGACAGAAAAGAGTACAGCACATCTTGTTGTAAATAGACGTTGAAAAATGGTACAATCAAATTGTACTGTTTTTTATTTATTTATTTATTTTCGACTTACTTGTATTTACAAATCTTTACATGTATTCACTTGTATTCACCTGCGACCGCACTCTAAATCTATGCTAATAATCTACGCTCATCCAAACAAAGAAGGCCACTGCGGCTACTTTCTAGAACAAACAAAAAAACAGCTTCAAAAGAATGAAGTTGATTTTGAAATTCTAGACTTATATGAAATGAATTATGATCCAGTTTTGAAAAACGAAGAACATTATACTTCAGGTAAAAAGAATATTGATGACGTAAATCTGCAAATTCAAGAAAAAATTAAACAAAATGATAAGCTTATATTCATCTATCCCACTTGGTGGAACAGTCTTCCTGCAATCTTAAAAGGTTTTCTAGATAAAGTCTTTACTGGAGGCTTTGCATTCAAGTATACAGGCAAAATCCCAACACCATTACTTCAAAATAAAGCTGTTATTTTTACAACTTCAGGTGCACCTAGAATTTATTCAAGATTAGTAGGGAGAAGTCGATCTATAAAAGTGCTTAAAGATGACACTCTAAAATTCTGTGGAATAAAGTCAAAAGCCTTTGCTGTCGGAAACGGAAACAAACTAACTGATAAAAACAAGAAAAAGATTGAATCTCAGGTTGTGAAAGGTTTAAATTACTTAAAATAGTTTTGTTATCATTAAAACTTATATGAAAATAGTAAAATTTGTGTTCGCTATTTTGATCTGTCAATTAGCTGGATTGATGGGCGCAATCTTCAATCTTAATTCGATTGATGGTTGGTATACAACTATTGCCAAGCCAGTGTTTAATCCGCCTAACTGGATTTTTGGTCCAGTTTGGACCATTCTTTTTATTTTGATGGGGATTTCATTGTACCTGATTTGGACGAATAAACATCATTTCTTTGCAATGAAGATTTTCGGATTGCAGCTTTTCTTAAATATTTTGTGGTCATTCCTCTTTTTCGGACTGCAAAATCCTTTCGCTGCTTTTATTGGAATTGTCTTGTTGTGGATTTCAATTCTGTTAATGATCATTCAATTTTACAAAGTTAATCGATGGTCAGCCCTTCTTAATATCCCATACTTATTGTGGGTTACCTTTGCTTTGGTTTTGAATTTGGCAATTGTTATCTTAAATTAATTTAAAAAGAAAACCGGCCCGCAATGTTGCGAGCTGGTTTTGTTTTTGCGGCCAAATAGTTTTAGGCCGCCGCACCGACGTAGGGCGTGACAACCTTTTTCTTTGGAATGTCCTGTACGGATCCATTCCACAAGCAAAGGGTGGTCACATAATCACTGCCCTTTGGCTTCTTTGTGATTTTGTGACGCACGCCACCCAGGAGAAAGGTCTCTCGAACTCGGAATGTGCCAAGCTCTCTTCTTGGAGCTTTCGTGAAATCTGCGCAGCTGTGAGCCATTTCGATTGTCCTTTCGTTATCGCTGATTGCGGCCGCGGATGGTTACGCGACGACTGTGAGGAACTTCCATTCGCGAGCCGTCTGAGATTAGCCGAACGACGCAGTGAGTGCCTGTGGCGTTTTTGCGTTCCATTCTTGCCTGAAAGCCACCGACATTCAGCCTTTCACCGATACGAACCTGAATTGCTTGAATGTGACGGGCTTTGGGGTTGGGGAAAGGGCGGCCTCCGCCTCCGAATCCGATCATGTTCAACTCTCCTTGTCTAGGTTGGCAAAATCCTCTAAAAGAATGAGGACTTTTTATTCTACACTAAATATGAGAAATTGTCAATAATAAGTTGTGTTTTTGTAATATTTACTGTAAAATGTAGGTAAATTAAACAACATTATGAAAAAAATACTTACAGTTATTTTACTAATTTTAGCTATTATTCTGGGTGGAACGTGGGGACTGGTAGCATCTTATGCTGATACAGTGGAAATTGATGATCCAGCAGTAAAATTAATCCCACTTGAAGGAAGCACGTTTTATGCTGTTTCAGGCAATGATTGGCAAGCTTTGATTGATGAGGTGGAAATTGAGCAGGGAACTGCTATAAAAACAGAGGCAGATTCAAAAGCAAAAGTTGTATTTTTTGATACTCAGGAACTTGTTTTGGATGAACAGACGGAAATTATTGTGAATCAGGCTTTTGTTGACGAGAATGCTCCGCTATATACAAAAGTGAAAACAACTTTAGAAAAAGGACAGATCTGGTCTAGACTTTTGGAATTGATGAATCCAGATGCTGCATTTGAAGTTGAGAGCGCGAACGTAGTGGCAACTGTTCGAGGAACATCATTTAACATGAAGGCAGATGATGAAGTGGAATCAGTTTCAGTTTTTGAGAATAAAGTTGAAGTTTACGGTAAGTCAGATCCAAGTTCAAAACAAACAGTTCAAGTTGATCAAATTGTTGAATTGAAAGATTTTAGTACGAAACAGTTAGTTTTAAGAAAGATGGAAGAGTCTGAAAAACAAAATGATTGGATCGAATCAAATTTGAAAGAAAATAGTTCATACAAAAAGGAAATAAAGAAAAGATTTGATAATAAAATTAAAAACTCAGGTCCATTGCCCGGTGAAAATGGATACGCACTTAAATCCTTTGCAGAAAGAATCAAGATGGCTGCGACTTTTGATCAAGATAAAAAAGATGAACTTACAAAATCCTTCAAAGTAAAAAGAGCTCTGGAAGCTCAAGCTCTAATTAAACAAAAGAAGTTTCAAGAAGCTCGGGCTCTAATTGAAAAAGAAGGTTTACAGAAAACTCAGATGGATAAAATGGTTAGACTACGATCTTCTGATCCAGAACTACTTCAAAAATTAAAGAAAGACACTCGATTCAGAGACCATTTTTTGAATCATGTAAACGATCGAGAAAAAGAGTTTATTCTAAATAAATTAAAAGAGATGATTGATTTCCAACAACTTGGTGATGAAAGTAGTTTATCTGACAAAGATGAATTATCTGAGCTTGATAAGTTAATTATAAAAAAGCAAGAAGAACAAGCGAATAAGCAAGAAGATAATAATGTAAAACCTCCAGTTGTTGACGAGCCTGTGACAGACACCTCTACTCAGAAAGATGAACCTGTTAATGATGACAGTTCAAGAGGGCAAGATTCAGATAGTTCAGGGGGAACTGATTCGACTGATGAGAAGACGACTCAAGATGATTCAACTAGTTCAACAAGGCAAGATGCTCCTGTTACTGAGAATTTTCGAGTTTCTGCATCAAAAACTAATTTAGTTGCTGGAGGTCGATCGGTTTTATCTGCAGGTCTGTACTATTCAAACGGAGAATCTGTTAATACAACTGATCGAACTCGTTGGACACTTGCTTCTGACGATTTAACTGGGAAAACTGTAGGTAAAATAGATGGGAATGTATTTATTGCAAATAAAAACGGAGGTAAAGCATATATCACTGGACACATGTATTCTGATTCACAAAAAATGTATCAAGATATGGTGGTTATAACAGTTTTAGTCTTGGAAAATTAATTATGATCAAAAGAAAGACAAGAGTTCTAAGTTGGTTTGCGGCGGTACTGGGAAGTTCGCTGCTTGTTTTTATTTTGTTTAATTTTCAATACTTTGGAATTTTTGACATGCAGTTGCAGGACAAACTCTTTATTAAAGAAACCGTCAGTAATGAAATTGTCATTGTTGGAATTGACAATGAATCAATTGAAGAGTTTGGCGTTTGGCCGTGGGGGAGAGATCTTCACTCTGAAATGATAGAGAAATTGCAAAAAATTGGTGTGAAGGCGATTGGGTACGATGTTACTTTTAGTGAGAAGGGGATTGATGACAGAGCATTTCTAGAAGCAGTTAAGAAATATGATAATTTAGTTTTTCCGTTAGAAGGTGAGTTGCGATTGCAAAACAATGAGAAAGCAGTTTTTCAATCAACTTTGCTGCCGATTGCAGAGATTACTGACAATAATTCAATTGGACATACAACACTTGTTCCTGATAAAGATGGCAAGATTAGACGAGCTCCTCTCTATGTAAAGGACGGCACAGAGAGTAGAGCACCTTTTTTCTCTCAAATTCTGCAAAAATCTGGCTATCTTAATAATAAATTTGACATTGAACGCCTTTTTCAGGTAGATAAGTATGATCTGTTTAGGATTAACTATTTTGGACCAGCTAACACTTTTGCGCACTATTCATTTCACGAACTGCTGTCAGATGATTTCGATGATCAAAGAGTGAAGGACAAGATTGTCTTAGTTGGTGCAGTTGCACCGGATTTGCATGATGAGTATTTTACTCCGTCATCAATGAGCAAAGCAATTTCAGGCGTTGAAATTCAAGCTAATTTGATAGAATCATTTATTCAGAATAAATCTTTACTTGAATTTGATAATAAAATTTTGTACGGTTTATTGTTCCTGATTTTAGCAACGATTTCCGGCTTGTTTGCGTATCGAAGAATATTTTACTCAGTTCCTTTATTGTTTTTGTTAATTATTACATACTACCTTTTTGTGATAATTCTGTTCTCTTTTGGAACTCTTATTTCAATTCTGTATCCAGTTTTACTCATTTTCCTTTCTTTTATCTCTGTCTATTTTACAAAATACTTTCTTGAAATAAATGAAAAGAAGAAACTTCGGGCTGGATTCTCTCAGTATGTTGCCAAAGAAGTTGTTGATGAGATCGTAAAAAATCCAGATAAGCTTAAACTTGGTGGGGAAAGTAAAGAGATGACGATTCTTTTTTCTGATATTAGAAGTTTTACTGCTTTAAGCGAAGGAATGACTCCGCATGAGTTGGTTGAATTTCTAAATGAGTATTTAACTGAAACAACTGATGTTATTTTGGAACACAAGGGCGTGGTTGATAAATTTATTGGCGATGCTGTCATGGCGTTATGGGGAGCTCCTCTTGAGAATGAAAATCATGCAATTGATGGAGTGACAACAGCTTTGAAGATGTTTGATAAGTTAGAAGAGTTTAATAAGAAGATGGAAGTAAAAGGATTAAATCAAATAAATATTGGAATTGGTTTGAATACTGGTGAAGTTGTAGTTGGAAATCTTGGTTCAAATCAGAGATTTGATTATACCGTGATCGGTGATCCTGTTAATTTAGCTTCTAGATTGGAAGGATTGACGAAATATTACGGAGTTAGAATCATTATTTCTGAAAAGACAAAAGATCAACTTCAAGATAAATTTGTTGTTAAATATTTAGATCAAGTCGCTGTAAAAGGAAAGAAAGATGGAGTTAAAATTTACGAAGTGAAAGACTTTGTTGAAAATGCTTCAGAATATGATCAAGAACTGCAGGATTTCGATCAAGCAATAGAACTTTATCAACATCAAAAGTGGCAAAGCGCCTTAATTAAATTCGAATACTTAAAAGAACGATACCCTGAAAATAAATTAGTTGATATCTATCTTGAAAGACTAAAAACTTACATAAAAAATCCGCCCCAAGATTTCGACGGCACATTTCGAGCGGATTTCAAATAAAACGCAATTATAAAACCGAGGACTAGTTCCTCGGTTGAATGCTGCTTGGAGCGGATTGCATTTGTTGATATTGATCACACATCTTGATAATCCCTTGGAGGGTGTCTTCTCCTGTGCGTTCTTCTAGGAGTTGTTTGAAACGCACCATGCGATTTTCTAAATCCTGATTAGCGTCATAAAGGATGCTTTTAAGACCTCTTAGTTCTTTCTCGCCGACCACTGGAAGAACTTTTAGCTCTTCGACTAACTTATCATTTAACGCAAATATTTTGCGAACCCTTTTTCTTTGTTCGTTGTCGCAAGCCGTAAATTCTTTTCTTAACGAAAAGATCTCGTACCTAAGAAGTTTCATTAACGGCACATATGTTACATCGAGTTTTTCAAGGTATTCTATCGATTGTATCGTTGTTACTCGTGATGGTCCTACGAGCCTCGGGCAAACGCCTTCAAAGCAAATCCCTGCAGAGGCAGAATTAATGCTGAAGCATGTCAAAAGAACAAAGAGAATCGCGATTTTTGTAGGTTTCACAGTAAAGCTCCTTAGTTGAAGGGATTGGAAAGGACAAAGTTATAAAACTTTATCAGAGATTAAACTTTTTGTCAATTATAAAACCGAGGATCTGATCCCTCGGTTTGTGGGTTTGCGTTGTTGAATTCACCGTTCGATTGCTCGAAGCGGAACCTTGGGCGGTACGAGCTCTTGGTTGTTCGGTTTCAGGAATGTCTCGATCGGATGCTCGAGTTCAGCCTTGGGGCGTTCGACAACCATGCTTTCGTCATTGTCTCCGCAAAGGTTTATGACGCCGAGCAGATCAGAGCGATCGGTGTACTCTTTGAGTATTGCTTTTACGTGATCAACCTTGACCGTCATTGCAATCAGTAACGTATCGAGGTACTGTTTCTCTCGTTCCCAAATGGGATCATCCGCAAGGAGCTGTCCCAATCTATGCTGAAAGATGTTGTAGTTGGCGAACATGACTCCAATGTTGTTCCACAACTCTTTGTCGCAGGGACGCATCTCTTTTGATATCGAATTCTCGACCTTAGTCCCGCTGTCCATGGTTGCTTGATAACGTCCCTGAAAGAGCTTACGTTCCGCGGTGACGCGTTCACCGGTCCAGAAGGGCGGTTGGTCGTAGGTCTCAGCGGCGATGTTACCGGAGAAGGAAATCAGACAGAGAATGATCATCAATTGCGCGAATCTCATGGTTAACCTCCAGGTTTCATGAGTTGGGGGGAATGAACTAATTAATAAATATTAACAGTTTTGATTGAAAATGTCAATACTTTGCATTACTTCTTAATTTTGATACAATTTAGATAATTAATGAGGCCAGCCCGCAATGTCTACGCATAGCGTTGCTGGCGGGCTAAACGAGGCTAAACGGGGCTAAATGAGGCTAGTATAAGGCTTTACTTAGCTTCTAATTTAATAAACCTCCAAATTCTTATGAAACGAACGTTAGAGTGTTTAACTAAAGCATTCATTGGCGAAAGCCAGGCTAGGAATCGATATACTTATTATGCAAAAGCTGCAAAGAAGGAAGGTTACGAACAGATTGCGGCTGCATTTATGGAAACAGCTGAACAGGAGAAAGTTCATGCTAAAAGACTGTTTGAACATATTCAAGAATTGAAACAAGCAGAGCCAAGTGAAGATTTAAATGAAATCACAGTAGAAGCTGGTGCGCCAACTATCTATTCGGATACAAAAGCAAATTTAAAGGCTGCAGCAGCAGGGGAGAACTATGAATATACAACCATGTATCCCGAGTTTGCGAATATTGCAGAGGAGGAAGGTTATGTAAAGATTGCAGCGAGAATGCGATCTATTGCAAAAGCAGAACAACATCACGAAGAACGATATAAGAATTTTATAGATCATTTAGAAAAGGGGACTGTTTTTGCAAGAGATGCTGAAGAGACTGTCTGGGTATGTCGAGAATGTGGATACGTTCATACAGGTAAAACTCCTCCTCAAGAATGTCCGTCATGTGATCATCCGCAAGCTTATTATGAAGTTAAATCTGTTTAAAAGAGAGTAGAGAGAACAGAATAATAGAATTTATTATAAAAGAGCCAATCGTTGTGTTGGCTCTTTATGTTGCTTCGGCGAATTGGCAGATTCTTACGCAATGTGCGATTTTTTGTAAGACAAGTGGTATCTTGTCATCAGAAATTACACGAATTATTCGAAAGCACATCGTGACCGAATTTTCGTCTTGGATGATAAATGATCCCTTCATGACTTTTATGACAATGCCATACAAGGGTAGAGTGAAGTATGCGGGTTTTGCTTCAACACATTGGCCGATTACAGGATCCATCTTTCCCTCCTCGTTCAATTTTGTTTTGCGTACCGGTATTAATACTGTATAGGTTATAGTGAAAAGTGTAAAGTAAAAAGCCGATCATTGATGATCAGCTTGGTGTTAGTTTTTCTCTGTCTTGATAGCAGAGTTTGTGTAAGAAATGGTCCTGACTGAAATCCTTACCTAGAATAATTGCTCCTGGTTCAGGATGAGTTCTGACAAAGATATCATCATTGGCATCATTTGGGATTATAATAGTCGCATCACAAAATACGCATTTTCTCACGGTAACAGCGATCATTTTTATCTCTCCGTTACTCCTTCCTGTATCCCTGATCGTTGCCACGTGGCCGTCTTTTTCCCAGAAGTGAAAATTGCATTTATTCCCATTTTTAGACAAGGTTCCCTCCCTATCGATTAGATCGTTAAGATCGTAATATGAATATTATAATAAAAATAAACTTTTGTAAATATTTTCTAAAGTTAGAAAATGTTGTATAATATAATCATAAAGTGATTTCCACTTTTCATTACTATATATTTTAAATACTAAATTAATAATCTTATGTTTGTCTCACTTTATTTAGCAAAAATCTTTGGTTTACTTTTTATCATTTTTGCTATTGGTATTATTTTGAATGTAAAACATTACAGAAAAGTTACAAGAAATTTGATCAAAGATGAAGAATCACTTTTTGTAGTCGGTTTTATTTCAACTTTGATTGGTTTGCTATTGGTAAATTATCACAACTACTGGGGATTTGATTGGTATGTTTTAATAACAATCTTCGGTTGGATGTCTTTGTTAAAAGGACTATTCATGATTATTTTCCCAAAACAGTTCTACAAACAGTTGAAATGGTTCACAAATGAAAAGTACATTCTTCCTGCAAGTATAGTTATGATGATTGTTGGTTTCTACCTAGTATATATCAGTTTTTTCTCATAAAATGAAGAAGTCACTTAAAGAAATTTTGATTAATTCACTTAAATCGATGAGATTTATCTTGCCGATCTTTTTTATTTCGGTTTTGCTGAGTGTTTTGATTGATCAGTTTATTCCAGATAGTATTATCCAGTTATTCCTAGGAAAGAACTTTTGGATCGCAGTTCCAGTGGCAGCCATCCTCGGAGCTATCTTACCAATCCCAAGATACGCAACCTATCCAATAGCGTTCACTCTTTTCGAAAAGGGCGCAAGTATGGGCGTCATTTTCGCCCTAATCTGCGGAGAAGTCATTGTCGAATCAATCGTAAGAGATGTTATGGAGGTAAAATACTTCGGCTGGCGATTTTTCACCTCCCGACTATTCATCTCAATCGTCTTCATAACAATCGGCGGCTATATTGTTGCTGTAGTTTTGTAAGTAGGGTGCTTATCTGTTGTGGTTTGTCTAATGATCTTAAACTTTTCTACCCTTAATATCCTTTATACCCTCAATTTCAACTTTATATCCTTTCTCTTTCTCACATCTTATGCTTTACGAAATACTAATCAAAACAATAACCGGCTTCCTCAACGTGTTGCCAGTCTTAGTATTCGCGATCATAATTTCTCAAATAGTAAGTTACTACGCTTCTCACAAGAAGATGGGAAAGCAATTGAAAGAAAACGAAGCAAATATCTCCAAAGCAACAATTTTGGGAATGCTTTCACCTGGACCACTAATCGCTTATTTACCAACAGTGAGCAATCTCCATAAAAAGGGGATGGCGCCGAGCCTAGTTGTTGCCTTTATAACTGGACAAGCCCTAGTTGGACCAGCACGTGTTTTTCTTGAAGTAGACTACTTCGGTTGGCAGTTCTTTGTTCTGAGGGTTATTTTGGCCATTTTTATTGCTGTTGGGGCTGCAACAGTCTTTAGATTATTAGAGAAATATTTTAAATTTAAGTAGAATTTTCGTTATATATGTAAGTTATCCACACAAAACTTGAAAATTATAACAAGCGTAGTAAACTATAGAAAGTATGATTATAATAATTTCAAAAATTGAATCAAATACAGCCAAAAAATAGTCCGTTAAGGGCTATTTTTTATGAACTTTGACAACACACGGGAGGATGCGACATGTCGAACTGTGCAACCAAAACATTTGAGGAATTTAAAAAACTTTCAAAGAAAGAAAGAGGTGATTTTTTTGGTTCAGACTCAGGGAAACTTTTGAGTGTGATCTTTGCCCAACAGTTTAACACAGATTTTTTAAGATACATTTTTAAATTGGCTGCTGTTATAAGAGAAATATCAATAACTAAACGAGGACGAGATCATTTAAGGACTTTGTGCAGCGATAGAGTTGCAGAACTGTTCTTTCGTCAATCGTCAACCAGAACTAGAAATTCATTCCAGGTTGCATGTTTGAAACTCGGAATGCAAATTGTGCTGAATGGAGACGAAGCAACTGAGTCAACTGCAAAAGGCGAATCAGAGCTTGATATGGCTCATACTCTTGGAATATACTCTGATTTGATGATTTTAAGGCATCCAGAGCCAGGATTTGTCGAGGAAGCTGCTTGGCACCTGGCACAAACTGGAGAAAAAATACCCGTAATCAATGCTGGCTCAAGTCAGGATCAGCATCCAACGCAAGCTTTGCTCGATGCATTTACTATGTTTGAGCATTTCCAGCAGTATGGTGGATTTGCTGGGAAAACGATAACATTCGTTGGCGACTTAAGAAGTCGAACAGTTCGAAGCAATGTCTATCTATCGCGCAATTTTCCTGGAATAACATTTCAGTTCTGTGCACCTGAAAATCATCAAATTGAAAAAGACATAATCTCATTTTTGGAAAAGCATGAAATAAAGTACAGAATATGTAATCAATTTGGTAGACCGGAAATCACATGCTCTGACGTTATTTACATGACAAGGTTGCAAAACGATTACGACAGCGATGATCCGGATCGTGCTAGCAGAGTAATTGAGGGATTTGTTTTTGGGCCAACTCAACTTGAATGGCTGAGACACGATGCCATAATAATGCACCCTTTACCAAGACGAAGTGAGCTTGATGTAAAATGTGATAAGGACCCAAGAATCAAAATCTGGAGGCAGACTAAAAATGGTCTTTGGATTCGAATGGCATTACTCACGATCATCTTTGGCCAAGACAATGTTTTGAAGAATGATGTCAACTTTGCTTCTATGTTTATTCGTTAATTGGTAACCGCTCAGCAACTGAGCGGTTTTTCTATTAAAAAATTATAAAAAATGGTATAATGTTGTCATGAAAAACAAACCTTCAATTGCTTCTGAGGATGAAACAAATGTCTTTCGGAAGTTGAAAAGTTCGTTTCGGCAGACATTCAAACGACAAGATAAGGTTTACAATCAAATTCGGGAAAATGCAAAACCTGATTTCGATTTCTATGTTTTGACAATTTTCTCCGGAATTATAATCACACTTGGAATTCTAATCGATTCAAGTGCTGTTGTAATTGGTGGAATGCTCGTCGCTCCATTTGTATGGCCAATCTTGGCGATTGCTCTTGGGATTACTATGGGACGAACTGGGCTGATTAAAAAGGCGGTTTTCACAATCTTTGTGTCAGGAATTTTGATTGTTATTATTTCTTTGTTAATGAGTATCATTTTACCTGAAATAGTTGTTGCTAATAATCAGTTTTTATCAAGAACTTCACCTACACTTCTTGAGTTCCTAGTTGGTCTAACAGCTGGATTCATTGGGGCTTTTATAATTGCTTATCCAAATGTAGGTAGTGCTATTGCTGGGGTTGTTATCGCGGCGGCGATTGTTCCGCCACTTGCTACAATTGGAATTTCAGTCTCAAAAATGGACTGGCCGTCAGCAGGTGGAGCCGTGCTTCTGTTTTTGTCTCAACTGATAGCGATTGTTTTTGCTGCGGCAATATTATTTATAATTTCCGATTTTAGATATAGAAATAAACAAGCTGAGAAGAAAACAAAACTTGGTTTTAGTTGGACAGTGATGTTATTAATCGTTATTGTTATTCCACTTTATTTAAGTACTATTCATAGTGCAACTCAAGTAAAGTATCAGAAAATTGTTAGCGATGTCATTACAACTAATTTTGATCATGTGAAAATTACCGAACTGAAGTTTTACGAAAGCAAGGAAACTGTAAAGATTGAACTTATCATTAATTACGATAGTGAGTTAACTCAAACTGACTTGGCTTCGATTAAAAGTGTATTAGAAAAACGAATTGGTCAACCAATTGATTTGAGTATTAATGTTATTCCGTATTTAAGTTCAGAAAAATCGTCAGAACTAGACGAACAAGATTTGACAGATGTCATAAAAAAAATTGCTCAAGAGACAATGAATAATGAAAACGTAGGGAAGTATTTGAAATGCAGAGTTTTTGTTAATGAACTAAAAATCGAAAGATATTATCCAGTTGAATTGGGTTGTCCAATCTGTCCGAAGATTATTTCCTGCCAAGACGGCAGCGAGTATCCTGTCCAAGTCTACAACGAAGAAAAAGGCGAGTGCGATGACATAAATTTCGTTAATCAAGCTCCTTGCTTCCCCCAATACGACAGTTCGTCAACCGACAACGACTTGATTGAAAATTAATAGCTATTATGCTACAATACTCACATTATTAAACCTTAATAACCTCAATTTCCTTAATATCCTTTATATCCTTTATAAATTCTATGAGTTCCGACGTAATCAATAAACTATTCAAAAATTTATCAAATTCAGCGCCTCAAACGTTACCTGGAGATAAGATAAAAGTCCACAGTGTGATAAGTACTGCTTCTTTTGCGTATGAAAAAATTAGGAACGCAGTTGATTACAATGAAGAGCATTTAGTTAGAAAAAACGCTATTTATAGAATTCTGAAAAGAAAGTTGATGCTAGAGAAAGTTATTTTAGAAAATTATTTATTAGATAAATATCACGCCGAGAACATGTCAGAACAACTTCTTCAGGAGTTGATTCGAGGACGATACATAAAAGATGTGCCAAAATCAATGATTTTGGAAATTGATGAAATCATTACAAAATACAATAATCTAATTACAAAAGTTAAGGAAACTTCTGGCAACCTAGACAAAAAATACTTTCAGAAATTACTTGAGATGGCCGCAGTTGAGATTGAGCAAAGATTGATTCCACCAAAACGAGAGAAATCTTTGGCAACCTCAATGTTTTCTGTAATGAATCCGAAAATCGAACTTGCAGATGATCAAATTGACGAAAAAGAAAAAGAGTTACAACTCTATATCAATACTTATCGAGTTCTATTCAAATGGGACGATATCATGATTAGATATTTGCTTTTGACTTTGTTTTATCCAGATTGGCATAACGCAGATGAAAAGTTGATTACAAAAATCGCAAATAACATTGACAAAGTTAATGCCCAACTAGATAAACACCTGAATCATCCTTGGAAAAAACGAATAATTCCTATTTTGAATAAGAAAGCAATTGTTTTCCATGTATTAAATGATGTTTGGGATAATAATCAGAAAAACATTGATGACATTGTTAATGATAACGAACTGCTCGAATCAGAGATAAAAAAAGCTTGTGAAAAACGATATAAAGGCGTAAGAGTTAAATTGAATAGAGGAGTTGTACGAAGTATTATATATGTCTTTTTCACTAAAATGCTTTTGGCGTTAGTTTTAGAGTTTCCGTATGATTACTATTTAGCAGGTGAGATAAACTACCAAACTGTTTCAATCAACATTCTATTTCCTCCGATTCTGATGTTCTTGGTTGCAATTATGATTAGCATGCCGAAAAAGGAAAATACTCAAGAGATCATGGCTCAAGTCAAGTCAATTATTTCTCACGGCTGTACAACAAAGAAGTTTATCCTGAAAAATCCTAAGAGTAGGGGCAAGGCTGCAGGATTTGTGTTCAATCTAATCTATACCGCAACATTTGTGCTTTCAATATTTGTCTTATTCGGATTCCTATTTGAATTAGATTTTAATCTGTTTAGTAGTCTCATCTTTATT
>JABHMO010000022.1 GCA_018693855.1 Candidatus Falkowiibacteriota bacterium | reverse complement strand
TCAAAAGGCGAAGCTAGACGAAACATTGATCAAAAAGGTGTCAAAGTAAACGAGGAAGCTATTGATGGATATGATTACGAAGTGAAATCAGGTGATGTGATTCAAAAGGGTAAAAGATTCTTTATTAAAATAAAATAAAATTATGGAAACACCAAACATAGAGGTGCAACCTCAAGAAAAAAAACCTTTATTTGAACAAGATCAAGAAGTAAAAGTTATTCGTACAGACGGGACCCTAGAGGAGAATTGGTTCGTAAGCGAGATCTTTGGAGATAAAGTTCTAGTTGAAATGCTAGATGAAGAAAGACGGATTGTTCAAAAGACGCTTCCTGTTTCAGTCTTAGCGGAGATGCAATTAACAAAACCATTTTTTCGTCCAGGTGATACAGTGTTCGCTAAAAGAAGTAGTGGTAAAATTGATTTTGAAGGTTGGGAAGTTGATTCTTACACTGTTCATCAAGGAAAATTTTGTATTAAGATAATTAATGACAAAGAAAAGATTTGGAAATATATCCCAGTAATAGAAATGAAACCATATCAGTCTCAATTAGCAGGACAGAAACGCGATTAGTTTAACTTGATTCTTAATTCCATCAGTTGGTTATTTTTTGCTAACGAAAGCCTTATTTACGGCCTTCTTTAGCCTTCCATAGCCCTCTTCTTATCCTATGAAAGTTCTAATTTTTCTCGGTGATATTATCTTTGACTCAAATAATAAACCGATTGGTAATGCTGTTAGAAAAATAAATACTTGGATTGAAGCCGGTGTTGATGTTCAGTATTTAACAAAAAGACATGGTTTTATGGATCTAAAAGCATTAAAAGATTCTTGCAAAAGCAACGGTCTTAACACTGAACATATTCATGCTCGATTGGGAGATATGAGTTTTGTCAAAATGGTGGAAGATATCAAACCAACGGTGTTAATTGAAACAAAAGACAGTTCAGGAAAGGAGAAACCTGTCAGTGAACGACTCGGTGCAGACTCAAAGGTGAAATCAATCATCCTCGAGGCTGGAGCAGGTTTGAGTATCTTGGATGATAATCCAGAAGAGCTGTTAATTGAAGATGAGAAAGAGGAATCAGAAGCCTAGTATAAATTATGAATCAAATAAAATTAAAATTATCAAAAGATCTATCAAAGTTGCTTGGGATTGAAATTAATCCTGAGAACTTTTCATATCCGCCAAACAGCGAGATGGGGGATCTTGCCCTGCCATGTTTCGACATTGCAAAAACGAAAAAGATAAATCCCGCAGAGGCAGCCACTCAATTAGCGGATGAATTAAAGGGTAAGTTCGATTATTTAGAAGACGTTAAAACTGCTGGACCGTATTTGAACTTTAAGTTTGCAATTATAGAACTATTTGCTTTGTTAAATGTAAAATGTAAAAGGTCAAAGGTTGCGAAGATAATGATCGAATATTCACAACCAAATACTCATAAAGAATTTCACGTTGGTCACCTTAGAAACGCTTGTTTAGGAGCTTCTTTAGTCGAGGCTAATCGTTATGTTGGAAATAAAGTAATTGCTGCGAACTATCTCGGTGATACAGGTGTTCATGTTGCAAAAACATTATGGAACTATCAAAAATTTCATAAGGATGATGAGTTACCGGAGAATAAAGGACAGTATTTAGGGAAAATTTATAGTGAAGCAGTGAATAAATTAGAAGAAGATACTGTTTATCAAGCAGAAGTTTCAGATTTACAGAAAAAACTAGAGCAGGGAGATAAGGAGATTACTAAATTGTGGAAAGAAACAAAACAATGGAGTTTAGATTCATTTAATGATATTTATAATTTATTAAATATTAAGTTTGACGAATATTTCTGGGAAAGTGAAGAGGAAAAGTCTGGCAGAAAATTGATTGATAAAATTCTGAAAGATAAAAAGATTAAAGAGATAAAAGAAAGTCAGGGTGCTATCATTGCTGATTTGAAAGAACATGGATTAGATGTTTTAGTTCTAATTAAATCTGATGGTAACGTTTTATACGGAACAAAAGATTTACCTCTTGGTAAGAAAAAGTTTGATAAATTCAAAATAGATAAATCAGTTTATATCGTTGATAATCGACAGTCATTATATTTGAAACAGGTATTTAAACTGTTAGATCTATTAGGCTATGAGAATAAAGAGAAATATCATGTTGCGTACGATTTCGTGACTTTACCAGAAGGCGCGATGGCTTCAAGAACAGGTAACGTAGTTACTTTTGAAGATTTTTATACAGAGGTTCTGAACTTGTCTCAAAAAGAAACACAAAAGCGGCACACTGACTGGAATGTGAAACAAGTGAATGATGTAGCTGAAAAGATTTCATTAGCAGCAATTAAGTTTTGGATGTTGAAATATGATAATAATAAAGTGATTGTTTTTGATCCGAAAAAAGCGCTAGCGTTTGATGGTGATACTGGGCCATATTTGTTGTATACTGTTGCGAGAATCAATTCGATATTTGAAAAAGCTAAAAAGCAAGAAAGCAAGAAAGCGAAAAAGCAAAACTACGAATTATTAAAAGAAAAATCTGAGAGAGATTTAGTTTTGCAGATAGGGAAGTTTGATGAGGTTGTTGAAAAAGTGGTAAAAGAGTATGCTCCAATTAGTTTATGTACTTATCTAATTGAGCTAGCTCAGAAGATTAATAATTTTTATCATAAATGTCCTGTTTTAGACGCAGAAAATGATTTAAAAGAGGTTAGATTAGCTTTACTCGACAAAGCAAAAGAGACATTAGAAAAAGGATTGAAATTATTAAATATAGAAAGCGTGACGAAGATGTAAAATTTCAATATAAATACGGAGGGATATAATTAAAAGAAATCTATGTTTAAATCAAATGGAGAAGAAGATTTTAATGATTACAATGGGGGACAGGAGGACACTGTGATTGGTAGTTCAATAAAGATTGAAGGAGACTTGAAAAGTAATGGAAGTATTGTTATCGAGGGGGAAGTTAGCGGTACTGTTGCAACAGAGCAAGATCTTCGGATTGGAGATAGATCAAAAGTTGTAGCTGATGTTACAGCAAATAATGCATCAATCTCAGGAACTGTTCAAGGAAATGTTAAAGTCAAGGGAAAACTTTCTTTATCTAGTAATGCTCATGTTGATGGAGACATTGAAGCTGCGGATCTAGAAATTAATTCAGGAGCAGTTTTTAATGGTAAATGTTCAATGACTGAGATTCAGAAGGTGGAAAATAAAGATAGCAATTTAACGGAGGAAAAAGAAGGAGAAGGTGAAGAAGAGTAACTATTGTTAGTAATTGGCAAGTTTGATTTATGTGATGCTGTCTAATTTCTAACTACCAATTACCAATTTCTATTTGCTATGCATTATTATGTATACGACACATTTTTAAATGATAAGAAATACGAGCGTGTTTTGGATCGAATTAAAACAAGGTTGTTAGATTTGGAAATACAAGGTAAGCATGAAAAGCTAACTTTATTGAAAAGTCTTGATGAGCTTATTAATGATGAAGTAAAACGAGGAACTTCTACTGTTATTTTGGTTGGTAATGATAAAACTTTTCAAAAAGTAGTTGATGTTGCGACAAAAAACAAGGTAACTTTAGGAATAATCCCTGTTGGTCCAGATAATAACATCGCAGAATCTTTTGGTATCTCTGATGTTGAAACAGCTTGTGATATTATTGCTGCTAGAAAAATAATTAGTTTTGATTTAGGAAAAGTAAATGATTTTTATTTCTTTAGTGATGTAAAATTAGTGAAAAACTTAAGTAGATTAAATATTGTAAAAGATAGTTACAAAATTTTACCTAAACCTGAATGTGTGGAAGTCTCTGTTTCTAATTTCTATTTCCCAAGAGGAGAAGAACCCTATAACAGCAAGATGAATAAATATAGTGCTCAAGATAATAAAATTGAGTTGCTAATTCGTACGGAAAAGAAAAAGAAAAACTGGTTCAAGAAGAAACAAGAAAAAACATTGATCGACACAATTATTTCTAGTGATTATTTTGAGATAAATAGTTTTGAATATCTACCAGCCACAATTGATGATTATAAAGTTATCAAAACACCTTTGAAGTTATCAATTGCCAAAGAAAAACTAAAAGTTATTGCTGGTAAAAATAGATTAAGTCATATTGAATAGGTTACATATTTGCAGGTAAAAAGATGATTATCTGGCTATGCAAATGATTAATTTTTATTTATATATTTGTTAATGTGGAGTATCCTAAATATTGAATAAAAAAAGAGCCTCAAGGATTTTGTTCACATGAGGCTCTTGATAAGGTTTCTGTAAGCAAGCTCTTTAACTGACGACTTCGATCTTTTCGAGGGCGTGTTGGAAACGATTGGCAAACTGAGTAATGTCGAATTCATCCGTAAGCGTGATTGTAACTGTTCGATTATTATCACCATCCCATTGTTGAGATGCTACGATTGCTAGGATTATCAATTCGTCTTCACCCAGTTCGATCATACCCAAATTTGTGGCGAATACCTGCAAGTAAGAAACATAGCCGATACCCTCTGGTATGAAGGTGATTCTAACCTTACGTGAGCCTTTTATGGCTGTTTGGGTCGCCGTGAGAATTTGATCTCTTATCATGATTTCTCCTTTTCCTTTTTCTTATTTTCGTTAAGAGAGTCTGTGCAGACTATGTATGTTATCACGACAAGGAGGAATTGTCAATAATTAAAGTTGAAAGTATTTAATAAGGACTAAAATAAGCAAAAAATAGAATTATTATGAAGCTAAAAATTGATAAAGAAAAATGTATTGGGTGTGGAACATGCCCAGCTATCTGTGCTGATGTTTTTGAAATGTCAGATGATGGGAAAGCTGTTGTAAAAGGTGGTGCAAACTTTGATGAAAATGAAAATGCTATTAATCAAGCTAAAGACGCTTGTCCATCTCAGGCGATTGAGGTTGAATAAAATCCTAAATTCTAAACTCTAAATCCTAATGAAATTCAAATAACCAAATTCAAAGTTCAAAAGTTATAATTTAAAATTTGGATTTGGAATTTGTTTAGAATTTAGATATTAGTGCTTAGAGTTTTGTAAGCTCAGGTGGTGGAATTGGTAGACACGCAGCCTTGAGGGGGCTGTGGGCTCACGCCCGTGCGAGTTCAACTCTCGCTCTGAGCACCAGTCTTCGCTCTTATTTTATAGAGCTACGACTGGCAGGCCATTTATAATTGTAATGACGAATGGCTCGGTCATTTTTTTGATAGAAAAATATGACTTTTAGTCGTGTTTTTTTGTTAATAAAAATAGAAACAAATGTGATTTTGTGGTATAATCTAGTTAACTTATGTTTATAAATAGATTGATTATAGGAATCATCATGGTGGTGGTTGGCTATTTAATGGTTAAAAAACCGACTGTAGCGTATGAGCTAATTGGTCGTCTTAATTTTGCCGAGAAATTCTTCACATCTGGCAGTACTTTTATGTTTCAAGTTATCGGTGTACTATTGATTCTTGGTGGATTTGCTGTTGTTACAGGTGTTCATGATAATATTTTGGCAGCTATAGCTAATTTCATTGTTCCAGGTTAGTATTTATGAGTAAAAATAAACAAATTGGTCGATTGGGGGAAGATTTTGCAAAGGATTTTTATTTGAAAGAAGGGTATCAATTTGTAGATAAGAACTGGCAGAAAAGGTGTGGTGAAATTGATTTAATCTGTGAAAAAGATGGAGAGTTAGTTTTTATTGAAGTTAAAACTAGGACTAGCCAAGCTTTTGGTTATGGTGAAGAGTCTGTCACAAGAACAAAGAAACAAAAGATTAGTAAAACTATTGACACATTCTTACTTGAGAATATACAGTTTGAGAAACATTTCCCAAGATTTGATATTTTAACAGTTGAACTGTTCGGCTTAGTCCCGAAATTTATTCAATTTGAAAATGTCTGTCTATATGAATAAATAATGCTGATATACTGATAAATACGGATTATGCGGATTTAACTATCTGTACAATCTGTATATAAATCTGTACATCTGTAACATATGCAACATGAAGTTTTTGAACAAAAGGATATTGATGACAGCAAGGCGTTTGCTGCGATAGGTTACTTAGGTATTCTTTGTTTTGTTCCATTACTTTTGAAAAAAGACAGTCCATATGCGCAGTTTCATGGTAAACAAGGATTAGTTCTGTTCATCGCCGAAGTTGTTCTATTCTTTATCAACATAATCCCGGTTCTAGGGCAGTTGGTCTGGCTATTTGCTTCAATTGTCTTTTTAATTATCTCAGTTATCGGATTATTAAAAGCCTGGAACGGCGAATCATGGGAACTACCGATTCTAGGTGAGTATGCTCGAAAGATTAAACTTTAATGACGTTGTTTAGACATAACCTCCATAGTTATTTATGAAAAGAACCAAAATTATTTGTACGATTGGTCCTGCAAGTGACAGTAAAACAGTTTTAAGACAGTTAATAAGTAACGGAATGAACGTTGCTCGTCTTAATTTTTCTCATAATGTACATGAGTATCATTTGAAGGTTATTAAGACAGTTAGATTGTTATCAAAAGAGCTGAAAAGACCCATTGGGATTGTGGCAGATATGCAAGGACCAAGAATCCGATTGGGTGATTTACCGAAAAAGGGAGTTAATCTGAAAAAAGGACAGAAATTAGTTATTTCAACAGAGGAAAAAGTTTTGAAAAATGAGATATCAGTTACTTATGAAAAAATGCATCAGGATGTTCAAGTAGGGGATCGGATTTTGATTGCTGATGGTTTAATTGAGTTAACGGTAAACTCTGTAAAGGGTAAAAAAATTATAACAAAAGTTAAAACAGGTGGAACTATCTTTTCTCACAAAGGTCTCAATCTACCAGATTCAAAAGTGAGTCTATCGGCGTTGACTGAGAAAGATAAAACTGATTTAGATTTTGCTATTAAAAATAAAGCTGATTTCATTGCTATCTCTTTTGTTCGGGATGAACATGATGTTTATAATTTAAGAACACTAATAAATAAAACTGTAAAAAAATACAAATTTGAGAACTATCAACCTAAAGTGATTGTGAAAATTGAAAGAAAGGATGCAATCCACAATCTTGATAGGATAATAGAAGTGACAGATGTTGTAATGATTGCACGTGGTGATCTTGGTATTGAGTTGAATGCTTCAGAGGTGCCAATTTTGCAGAAAATGATAATTGATAAATGTATAAAAGCTGCTAAACCAGTTATCGTCGCAACTCAGATGCTTGAATCAATGATGAAAAATCCAAGACCAACTCGAGCAGAGGTGAGTGATGTTGCGAATGCAGTTATTGATCATACTGATGCGGTTATGTTATCAGGTGAGACCGCGTTGGGTAATTATCCAAAACAAGCTGTCAGTATGTTGAATAAAATTTCTCTAGATACAGAAAAATCTGTTTACGATGATTACGTTATTCAAGAAAAAACCAAAAAAATCAATAATAAGAAAGAAGAGTTGAGTAGAACGATTAAAGCTCTTTGTGAAGAATCAGACATTCAAACAGTAGTGCTTCACGCGTCAAAGTTGGAGATCGCTACCTTGGTGAGTCGTTATCGTCCAGAAGTCGCTCTGTACGTTTGTTCTGATAATCAGGCGCTTGTTAATCAACTCAATTTAGTCTGGTCTGTTAGTCCTTACTTTGTAAAATCCAATGATGTTGAAAGTTTTTATAAGAAATTAATTAGAGATAAAGTCATCAAAAAACAGAGTAAAGTTCTGTTGGTGAAAAATGCTGATAAGAAGATTGAGGATATTAGAATCGAGATTGTATAGCGCGGATCGCAGATGCGGAACGCAGAACTATCGATTAGACAATTTGTTATTAGCCTCATATAGCCCGCCTGCCTGCCCGAAATGCTATATCGTAGCAGGCGGGCAACGCTGTAGCACTGCGGGCAGGCCTCGTATAGCCCCCTTGCGTTTATGTTTAATCCTAAAAGATATTTAATTATTCTAGCCTTCTTCATACTTGTTATTCTGTCGATGTTTTTTATATTTAATAATGCGATGAAAACTGAGGCAGTAATTGTTTTTGATGAGGAACCTGGTTGGTTTGATAAGTCAGGTTGTATCATTAAGGGGGGACTTGTTGAGGAAGTCTTTACAGGTGAAGATCTAGAAGATGTCGAAAATATAATTCATGTTTGTAGGTTCAAATAGATAATGCGGATATACAGATGCATACTAATAATACGGATTTATTTTAAGCACTTATCAGTATCATTAGTATGCATCTGTATATCCGCATCACGTATATGAAATTTTGGGAGGGCGTTTCAACTTTAGTCGGAATGATAATTGGAGCAGGTGTGCTTGGATTACCTTTTGTAATTGCGCAAGTTGGTGTTTTACCTGGGATAATCCTTTTAGTCGTAGTTGGTGTAGCTGCATTAGTTCTGAATCTAATGTTTGCAGAGGTTGTATTAAGAACAAAAGGAAAACATCAGGTTGCCGGGTATGCGAAAAAGTATTTAGGTAATAAAGTTAAGATTTTAGAAATACTTTCAATGGTGATTAATGGTTATGGTATTTTGTTAGCGTATGTTATTGGGTCTGGGATTGCTCTATCTGCCATGTTTGGCGGAAGTCCATTTATATTTGGTCTTATCTTTCTAGCAGTGATGGGATACATCCTGTTTTTTGGATTAAAGATCGTGAAAGTTTTCGAACTATGGATGGTTTTTATTTTTATTGTTGTCATGGCAATTATCTTAGTAATAAGTGGCTACAGTGTTGATTATTCAAACTTTTATCATACTGATATTAGCAAAACATTTTTAGCTTACGGTGTGATTCTATTCGCTTTTAGTGGTGCTGCTGCCGTAGTTCCTTTGCGTGAAGTGCTGCGGAAAAGTGAAAAGAAGATCAAAAAGGCGATTATTATTGCTTCAATTGTTCCTATTGTTTTATATATCCTTTTCAGCGTTGCAGTTGTTGGCGTAACTGGTCTTGAGACAAGTGATGTTGCGACTGTTGGGCTTGGTCAGAAAATAGGTACTTACATGATCTTATTTGGTAATCTATTTGCGATTTTTGCAATGGCAACGAGTTTTTTGAGCAAAGGAGTAATACTAAAAGAGTTATTCATGTTTGATTTCAAGTTATCACGAATTAATTCATGGTTATTGATTCTATTACCACCGTTAATTTTATTTATATTTGGATTACATAATTTTATTGCTACTCTAGGTCTGGTAGGAGGTCTGAGTATGGGAGTTTCAGGTTCGATAATGGTGCTACTGTTCTGGAAATCGAAGAAGATGGGGGATAGGAATCCAGAGTTTAGTTTGCCGAACTTTCGAGGGGTTGGTGTGGTGTTGATGGGAATGTTTATTTTGGGGTTGGTTTATTCGGTTTGGGAAGTATTCATGAGTCATTAGTCATGTATCATATAACAAAAAACGCTATGTACAGTAGTGTTTTTAATTTGCAAAATAATAAAATATTTTATATAATGTATTTACCGCCGATATCGTTTCGTTAACTACGAGGAGGAACTTGCCCATGGTAATTACGGAAACTTTGGATCAACGCGGGATAGACATTTCTCGCAGCGCGACGACCGGTCTGAGGCGTTTCAAGGTGTAAACAAATCAGTCCATCGTAGGGCGTTCGGCGAGGCATCTCGTGCCTCATCAAACCGAATGTCCGGGGGTCGGGCATTTGCACCGTCCGATCTGGTAATTTGTTTAGGTGGGTCTTCAAGAGGCCCACCGTCAATTTTTTTAAAATTATTGTCAGGTTGTAAAATAATAGAATATTTTATATAATTTATTCAAGTCACTACTGGCACTTTAACCAAATGAGGTGTGATTTGATTGCAGCAAAACAGACACTGTCTCTGCTCACGATCGCGAAAAGCAAAACGCGATCCGGACATTCGGACAGCGAGGATTTCATTATTGAGGAGCATAGCGGGTAGCCCACACCCCGTAGGGAACTTGCGAATTGATGCTCGATCCACCTGCAACGGTCGCAGGTAAAAGTTCTAACTAAGGAAGGGAGGTGGCCATGTTATCGGCCCCCATTTGTCGTAAAACATCGTCGAACCCGTTTGGCCCAATTGAAGGCCAATCTTGTGCGGATCACCACGAAGGAAAATTTCCGCACATCATCAACAACGCGCAGTCTCAGGCCCGACTCCTGGACTCGCCCAGCATCGAAATCGGGATCATCAGAACTTAGCTTGAGCAATCCTCGCTAAGGATGACTCTGTTTTCACCGACGGACACTCAACTGGGTGCCCGTCGTTCTATTTTTAAATCATTGTTATTTATTTGCATGAAAATAAACAGTTTGATATAATTTTTGTGCACGATTACTGAGTCGCCGATCCCATCACTTTCACAGAGGAGCAAAGCCATGCCGATGATTGTCGCCAATTCGCCGTCAAAGTCGACCTCGCCGTTGGTCGCAACCGGGCAGCTGAAGCCGCAGGCCCTCGCAGATGCCTGTATCCGGAATTTCACCGGCGTCGCCCAGAACATGAATTGTCCGTAATGCATCAAGTAGTTCGCATTCGACAATTTTGACGCATCGTTTCTACGGGACACTCAACGGAGTGCTCCCGTAAATTTTTTTAAATAACCCCTATTATTAACGCTGTGGAAAAAGTTTGCATTTAGTAAAAGAATTTGATATCCTTAATTTAAGGACGGGACAGGAAAGCTCCCAAGCCGAAAATGACAACCCGCGACGGAACACACGTTTCGTCGCACTTTCTTTTTAAAATAATTTACAATTTTGCCTAAAATTGGATAAAAAAACGAGGCAGTAGCTTGAATTAATTAATTTAATTTGTTATTCTGTAATTAATTAAATATGCAAAAAAGAACAATCTTTTATAGATTATTAGAGATGATTCCAGGTTCACTCATTTGGATGACTTTTATTTTTTCAATAGTTTTATCATTTTATAGACCACTTTGGGTAATCTATTTTATTATTGTTTATTACTTTTTATGGTTGCTTAGAATTATCTATTTTGTATTCTATATTTTCTTTTCGTTTATTAAATATAGAAGAACTCAACAAACTGATTGGTTTGCAAAAGTTCAAACGTTTGATAACTGGGAGGATTATTATCATATTATTTATCTACCTACAGCGGGGGAATCTGTTGATGTTTTAAGAACAACATTTAACAGTCTGCTAAACGCAACATATCCGAGTGAAAAAATGATAGTCATTTTGGGTGGTGAAGGTCGGATGTCTGAAGATTTTAATCCTAAAGCAGAGATTATTAAAAAAGAGTTTGAAAATAAATTTCATAAACTCTTGATAACTGTCCATCCTGATGGATTAGAAAACGAGATGAAGGGAAAAGGTGCTAATGCTCATTGGATGGGACATCGATCAAAAGAATTAATTGACGAACTTGGTCTTGATTATGAAAAATTAATCGTGTCTTACTTTGACAGCGATACTTCAGCACATCAAAAATATTTTGCTTACTTAACTTATAAATATTTAACTCATCCAGATCCGACAAAAGCTTCTTATCAACCAGCAGTTAATTATAATAACAATATTTGGGACGCGCCTGCTGCGATGAGAGTAACTGCGTTTGGAACTGTCTTTTGGTTAATGGCAGAGCTGATGCGACCGGATAGAATGCATACTTTTTCTTCACACTCAATGAGTTTCAAAGCTCTTGTTGATGTTAATTTCTGGCAAAAGGATATTGTGACAGATGATTCTAGAATTTTCTTGCAATGTTTTTTCAAATATCACGGTAACTACACAGTTGAACCAATGTACATTCCTGTCTCAATGGATACGGTGATGGATAAAAACTATTGGCAAAGTTTTAAGAATTTGTATAAACAGCAAAGACGATGGGCTTGGGGAGTTGAGCATTTTCCGTACATGGTCAGTAACTTTTTCAAAGATAACAAAATTTCATTATACAAAAAACTTAAATTTACTTTTAATCAAGTTGAAGGAATGTATACTTGGGCAACTGCTCCGATCTTGCTATTCCTAATGGGAAGATTACCCCTGTTTGTTGTTAGCTATCAAGATCAGTCAAGCTCTGTGTTAGTCCAAAATGCACCTCATATTTTGGAATGGCTAATGGGACTTTCAATGATAGGTCTGTTCGTCTCAGCAATCCTCAGTTTACTTATCATTCCCAAAAAACCAAAACAATATAAACGCAATAAGTATTTTGTAATGCTACTGCAGTGGTTACTTTTACCTATAACATTTGTTATTTTCGGTTCACTCCCCGCAATCGATTCACAGACAAGATTAATGTTAGGTAAGAAGTATCACCTTGGATTCTTTGTTACGCCGAAGGCGAGGAAATAAGTTGCGGATCTCAAAACTCAGAACTCAAATCTCAGAACCACCAGTTTGATAATCTAGTTATTAATCTCTTCGAGACCTCGTTTAGCCTCGTTTAGCCTCGTATAGCCCCCTTGCGATTTTATGTCTAAATTCTCAATCAATTTAATCACCTGGAACGGTGAACGATATATCGAAGACTGTTTGTACAGTGTCTTGAAACAAACCTTTCAGGATTTTTCTTTGATTATTATTGATAATGGATCAACTGATCGAACTGTTGAAATAATGAAGGAGCGATTTCCGCATTTAAACATTTTACAACATAAAGAAAATGTTGGATTTGCAAAAGCTCATAATCAAGCGATCCATTGGAGTAAATCAGAGTATGTACTGTGTTTGAATCAGGACGTTGTTCTAGAACCTGACTTTTTGGAGAAAATGAATGTATTTTTAGAACGAAACAGTCTAGCTGCGGCAATAACACCGAAGGTTCTGCGAACTCAAGAAAAAGAAAAAACTAAATACATTGATACGCTCGGGTTGAAGTTAATGAAAAACTTCTCAGCAGTTGAAATTGGAGCAGGGGAGCAAGATGACGGTCAGTTTGATATACCGCAAGAAGTTTTTGGTATAAGTGGCGCTGTCCCAATCTATTCAAGAAAAGCCTTGGAAGAGATTCGATATAAGAATGAATATTTTGATGAAGATTTTTTTAGTTATAAAGAAGATGTTGATCTCTCTGCAAGATTTCGGTATGCCGGTTGGCAGTGTTGGTATAATCCAGCATCAGTTGCTTACCATGATAGATCTGTCGGAGCGGAGCGAGAGAAGATGAGTAAATGGAAGGTTCTAAAAGCTAGAAGAAGAAAATCAAAGTTTGCGAATTTTTATTCATATCGAAATCATCTGTATTTTCTTTATAAAAATATTCCGAACTATAAATTTAAAAACTTTTGGCCAATTCTGTTTTATGAGTTTATAAAGTTTTTCTACGTCCTAATTTTTGAAATAAGAAACATGAAAGCTTGGTCAGACTTTTCTAAAGTAAAAAAGACACTTAAAAATAAACGTGATTTAATTAGAAAAGAACGGAAGATTCGTGATGAGGAGTTTTTGAAATGGGTTAAGCATGAAACATGATCCCACTGATATCCACTGTTACAACATGATAGTTATCAATTGTATCATGTTTATATCACGTTGATCACGTTTCACATTATCATGAAGTTATCAATAATAATCCTAAACTACAAAATGTCAGGTTTGGTAAAAAATTGTATCAAGACAGTTTTAGAATCGGATATGGATTTTAATTATGAAATAATTGTTGTTGATAATAATTCAAAGGATAATGTAGATCAACTATTGAAAGAATCTTTTCCTCAGGTTAAATTTATTAAATCCTCTAAAAATATTGGCATGGGTGGAGGGAATAATTTAGGAATAAAAGAATCAACAGGGGAGTACGTCTTAATATTGAATCCTGATATACATCTTTTTCAAGATAGTATTAAAACCATGCTTGAACACCTTGAATCTCAACCTGAAATAGGTTTACTCGCTCCAAAACTACTTAATCCAGATAAATCTTTGCAACATACTTGTTATCGATGGCATAATTTTTGGACACCTATCTTTCGACGAACGGCTTTATCGCAGTTTAGCTTTGCACGACGTGAATTAAGGCGGTTTCTAATGGAAGATTGGGATCATGCAACTGTTCAGGAGGTAGATTGGATTCAAGGTTCATGTTGTTTATTACCGAAAAAGGTACTAGATCAAGTCGGGTATTTTGATGATAAGTTTTTCATGTATTTTGAAGATACTGATTTATGTCGACGAATAAAAAAGGCTGGTTACAGAAATGTTTATTTTCCAAATAGTGAAGTTATTCATTTTCACAGACGTCAATCAGCTGACAGCAATTTCTTATTAAACAAGATGACTCGTACTCATATTGTGAGCTGGTTGAAATACATGTATAAATGGAGAAAAATGAAACAGTCAGCCTAGTCGTTGACTTGTTTTTTTGTTATAATTAAGGAGGCTATAGGAGGCTAAACGAGGCTAACACTAAATTAAGTCACTCCGGCGGAGGCCGAAGTTTGGACAGATAAAAGAGCCAATAAAAATTATTCCTTGTCTATGAAAAGTCAGAATTTTCTATACAATGAACCAAGTGAAAAGAAGAGAACTGTGACGGGTTTGTCTGTGTTTTTGGTTGCTTTGAAAGCTTTTTCTTATTTTCTTTTGACAGCCTTTATCTTTGTTGTGATTGGATTGGCGATTGTTGGTTTGACTTTGATACCGCATTATTCAACGATTAAATCTGCGTATGCTAGTGGCATGCAAGCGAAGGAACATTTTGAGTTGGCGGAGAAGTTTTTGAAAAATAAAGATTTTGAATTGGCAATGGAGGAGTTGGATAAATCTAGAATAGGTTTTGCAAAAACTAAAGAAAGTTTAAGCTTGATTGAAACGTCTGTCTTATTT
>JABHMO010000021.1 GCA_018693855.1 Candidatus Falkowiibacteriota bacterium | reverse complement strand
CGCACCTTGCTGAGCTTGTTGATCTTTATACATCGCTTCACCGGCTTTCATAGCAATCTGGTTAATCTCTTCAAGTTTTGCTTTAATTGCTTCAGTGTCAGCGCTGTCTTTGATATCTTTTAACTCTTGAATCTTGGTATTTAGATCTTTCTTAACATCTTCAGCGATCTTGTCGCCTGATTCTTTCATCATCTTTTCATTTGTATAGATAACAGTGTCAGCTTGATTTTTGATATCAATTGATTCTTTCTTTTTCTTGTCATCTTCAGCATGGACTTCAGCGTCTTTTTTCATCTTTTCAATCTCTTCGTCACTTAACCCAGATGAAGCTGTGATTGTAATCTTCTGTTCTTTATTGGTTGCTTTGTCAACTGCTTTTACATTCAAAATACCGTTAGCATCAATATCAAAACTAACCTCAACTTGAGGAACACCTCGAGGCGCTGATGGAATACCATCTAGAATGAATCGGCCTAAAGTTTTATTACCTTCAGACATCTCACGTTCACCTTGAAGTACGTGAATCTCTACTGTTGACTGATTATCAGCAGCTGTTGAGAAAATCTGAGTTTTTTGTGAAGGGATAGTAGTGTTTCTTTCAATAAGTTTTGTCATCACACCACCAAGAGTTTCAATTCCAAGTGATAATGGAGTTACGTCAAGTAAAAGTACATCTTTCACATCACCTTGAAGCACACCTGCTTGAACAGCAGCTCCCATTGCAACAACTTCATCAGGATTCACACCAACATGAGGTTTTTTACCGAAAAATTCTTCTACTTTTTGTAATACTAATGGCATTCTTGTCATACCACCTACCATAACAACTTCTTCAATATCACCAACTTTGTAACCAGCATCATCAAGTGCTTTCTGGCATGGTTCTAAAGTCTTGACAACTAAATTACCAACTAACTCTTCTAATTTTGCTCTTGTCACCTTTTTCACAAGATGAACTGGATTACCGTCTGTATCTTGAGCAATGAATGGTTGGTTAACTTCTGTCTCCATAGCTGTTGAAAGCTCGATTTTGGCCTTCTCAGCTGATTCCTTAACTCGTTGCAACGCCATTTGGTCTGCAGCTAAATCAACACCTGTTTCACTTCGAAACTCTTGAATTAACCAATCAATAATCTCTTTATCAAAATCATCACCACCAAGATGAGTGTCACCAGTAGTAGATTTCACTTCAACAGTGTCGTCAGACACGTCAAGAATTGAAATATCAAAAGTACCACCACCAAGATCGTAAACAGCGATTTGCTGACCTTTTTTCTTATCAAATCCGTAAGCCAAAGCAGCAGCTGTTGGTTCGTTAATAATTCTTCGAACTTTGAATCCAGCAATCTCACCAGCAGTCTTAGTTGCCTGTCTTTGTGCATCGTCAAAATATGCTGGCACAGTAATAACTGCTTCATCAACTTTCTCACCTAACTTTTCTTCTGCATCAGCTTTTAATTTTTGAAGTATCATTGAACTAATTTCCTGTGGAGTAGCTTCCTCACCGTTCATTTTTACTTTAATTTTCTCTCCCCCATCACTTATTCCGTACGGAAGTGTTTCTTTATCTTTTTGAACTTCGCTGTCAGAAAACTTACGACCAATTAATCTTTTCACTGAAAAGATTGTATTTGCAGGATTAGTTACAGCTTGTCTTTTTGCACCTAATCCAACTAGTCGTTCTCCAGCTTTTGAAACAGCCACAATTGAAGGAGTAGTTCTATTCCCTTCGGTGTTTTCAATAACTTTTGGTTGCCCACCCTCAGTAATTGCCATACAACTGTTAGTTGTACCTAAATCGATTCCTAAAATTTTACCCATAGTATTACAGATTTACAGATGAGAATACAGATTGTACAGATAACAATCTATCTTCGTCTATAAATGCTTAATGTATTTTTTTATTATTGATTATTTATCTAAATGTATTTCTTTATCATTGGTTTCTTTATCCACATGATCCAATCGTCCTATCGCTGACAAAACGCCCTTCAAGGCCCCTGCCATAACAATATATATTACAATTATAATTTTTTTTATAAATTTCATAACTTTATGTATTTAATTAACCGCCATATCATGTTAACGTTCTTTAGTTCTTTCGTTCTTCAGTTCCTCCGTTTTCCTATTATTAACAACGACTTTCGCGACCTGAACAACTTTTTTATTCAATGTATATCCAGGCTTTTTCTCTTCGACAATCTCGTCGTCTTTATAGTTCTCATCTTCAATAGATTCTATCGCTTCATGCTCTGAACAATTAAACTGTTCACCCACCGTCTTTATCTCTTCTACCCCATTATTCTTTAATAACTCTTCCAACTGCTTCATTATGTATGAAAATCCAGTCACCCAAGCACTATCTTTTTCAGAATCAGGAATTTGCTTGAATGCAGACTTGAAATTGTCTAAAATCGGCAGTATTTGCATTATCATGTCCGAGTTTGAATATTTAACAAAATCAGCCTTCCATTCTTGAGTTTCCTTTTGCAAATTCTGATAATCTGCTTGCGATCTTTTCCAACCATCGAGATATTCACCACATTTCTGTTCTAAGTCGTTCTTTTTATCTTTTTTCGTTGGTTTTTTGTCTTTTTTGTTCATATTATTTTAATAATTTTGATGCTTCTTTCAATAAATGATAATTTTTTTGATAATCCATTCTCTGAGGACCAATTAATGCAATAATCCCCTTATACTTGCCTATCTTATAACTCGAAACAATCAAACTACAATCTTTACCCATAGGATTCTCGTTTCCTACCATAATCTTTGGTTCATGAGAATCGCTTTTTAATAGATCGATGATTTCGCTGTCCATTCGTTCAACAACGGATGAAAGATTTACAACTTGGTCTGAATTATGAAATTCCGGTTGAGCAAAGATGTTTGAAAGACCTGTAAAATAGTTATCACACTCAGAGAAAGCAACCATCACGCCTTGCTTGGAAAGATCAGAGATTGCTTTGGCGAAATTCCTTATTTTCATTCGATCCTCAATTTGCTCTTTCTCTAGTTCTTCTAAAACGCTTTTCTCTTTGTCTGTTAGGCCTTTTTCTTTGTCCAAATAGTTTGCAACATAGAACTGATAAGCCTTCTCAGTAGGAATTCGGCCTGCAGAAGTATGTGGTTGAAAGATGAAACCTTCTTTTTCTAAATTAGCCATCTCACTTCGAACCGTCGCAGGACTAACTTTTTCTTTTATTTTTCCAACCAAAGAACCTGACGCTATTGGTTTAGCGTCTTTTACGAATGTTTCTATGATTTTTTTGAGAAGTGATTTTTGTCTATCTTTGAGCATAATATGATTGTCCACTAATTACAAATCTGCACAAATCCACAAATTATATACGATGTACTTATATAAGCATTCTAAATTAAAATTAGCACTCTGTCAAGCAGAGTGCTAGTTACGTGTGGGTTATCGGTTGAAGTTACTTCAATGTCTCTTTTTTTGCACTGAGAAGCAAATTCTTTGTGTTTTCGTTATAACGATAAGTTATCGCCCCTAATCGAACAAGTCCAACCAACATAAAGATCAAATCTCGAGATGAAAGATTCTCACCACAGAAATTCAATAATTTTTTGAAGTTGACTTCCCTTTTTGAATAGATGAGACAATCACGAAACGCTTTCAAGTCCGGATTATATCTCACGATCCGAGCATCAGGATTCCATTGAAAAGAGAAAAGAGGGGAAAGATACGTTGACAAAACATCAGGAGAACGCCTTAGACACCTCAATGCTTTCTTCAACTCTTCAGGAATGACACCAATAGTTGCAATAACATCCCGGGCCGTAAACTGCTTATCAGGTTTACTGCTCAGAAAATCCAGAATCAGTGTCTTTGGTCCGAACACACACCAATCTGGAATTCTCAAATGAGGAAGTTTGAATAGGTTCACTATCCTAACAGGATTCTCTAGATTACTCGAGTCAACAAAATGCCTAAACCCAGCTTTTGGTCGCCCTGGCTCGACTTCTTCACGACGCAACTCTCCCATCTTAAGTAAATTGCACAAAGCTCTAGCAACAGATTGATTTTCAATTTTCAATGATTTTGCTAGTTCAACAATAGTAGCGCCCTTATCACCTAACGATTGAATATGATAAAAAATAGCTGCCTCTTGATTTATAACTTCGATCGATGCTGCCTTAAGCATGTTCACCTCTATTCGTTAAAGGGATTCAAAGAACAAACAACTAAACAGATTATCAAAAATCAGCTAAACTGTCAAGTATCAAAAAAGCATCCGTTGAGACGAATACTTTGTTATGCGACGTTTGGAATCCTATCCGTTGTCGAAGGCTGTTTTTTAACTCCTTCAGCAAGCGTATATATGCCTCTTTTCAGAAGAATCAATGTTTGATTGTTTTTCCATCTACGAATAACTGTGGAAACTGATGCTTTCAAATTTGAGTGTTCAATATAATTTGGACGATTCATTAATTCATAATAAACATCTTGAGGACGCCACTTTTTCAACTCCCACGTTGAAATGAGCTCCCAAATATCTGCTGCAATACTTGGAACATCTTTGACTTCAATAAGAGCGTTGACGAAATAAACGTACTTTCGATTGTACCCTCTTCGTCGTGAGAGCTTGCCCTCTTTTGTCAATCTATACAGATAGTCAGAAAGTGTACTGATCGGTACACGACCGTCCAACTTTAATCTCACCTCTTCCACTGTAAACTCATGACCAACCCCCTGATTCAAAACGCTTCTAACCAATTTCAAATAATTTGATTTTGATTCTGCTCTTTCCGCAACACTCTTGCGATGAGCAATTATTTTGTATTGATGTGGCCGACTTGAATCATCTTTTACAATAAATCCCTCAGCCACAAAACGAGACAAAACCGGATAGAGATAATTATCACCAATTCCCCTACGATCAATCAACTCTCTTAGTTCTGAAATCGAAAAGAATTTTTCAAGACCAAGCTTTTTAAGAATAGTTGTGTAAATAAGATCTGTTTTCCAATGTTTTTTCACCATGATTCCCTCCATCTGGCTGAGTTTTCAAACAACAATGCCTATACATACTATAACAAAAGAATCGTCTTGTCAACGATTCTTTCAATTTATTATATTTAGATTTGGAACTTAGAATTTGATATTTGTTTGAATTTTGTTATTTGTTATTTGCAATTTCTACGACTATTGAACGGGTCCATCATAAAAACTCCCCCGACTATCATTAATAAGCTTTGTTGTAACATTCCCCAAATCTTTTACAATCAACTCACCTGTTTCCTCATCCTGTCCCTCAATTCGAATGTTCTTAATTAACAAAGGATAGTATCCAACTTGTGAAGCTGACGGTACAATTGCAACCTCAAACGCTAACCCAAAAGCCCCGTTATCGCTCGGAATTCGCGATATCTGCCAGCTTACCTGTTTATTTGATGAATCATACGTAATCGGGTCACCAACCGGTACATTGCTCTTATTCGTCCACATGACATTAAAAGGTAATGTAGCAGTAATTTTTACATCATTAACTGCGTGAATATCATTAACAACTTTCGCAAATACCCAATATTTAGTTTCCTCACCAGCTTCAGGAGGAACTGGACCACGACCAAGCTGATCACCTGCTGCTGTAAAATACATTGGATAAACCTGCAGAGTTAAATTAGTATTCAACTTCTTTTCAATCAATGAACCCCTGACTTTAACAACATTATCAAAGAATTTGTAACTCATCTCAGACTGAACTTTCAGATCAATATTCTGAGCAGTGCTAACAAACTGCTTTGTTTTTACATTGAACAACAACTCACCTTTATCCCCCGGCTGAAGTAATAGAAATCTTGGTACAGATTGAGCGTCAAAAGTGACTCTATTCCCCTTCACTCTGCCAACTTCCAAAGAAGATCTTGATGTATTCCAATAATCACCGATAAAGTCTAAAGTGACTGAAACGTTCTCCAAACTGAATTTCCCTTTATTCTCATATTTTAATAAAACTTCAACAGAATCACCTGGTGTAACAGCTCCTTCATTTAACAATGCTGTCTGAACACTAAAGTTGGGCACAACGACTTCCAAAGTGTCTTCGTACTTAGATTGAACTAACTGTTCACCATTATAGTCCCAATTTAGAGTTGTTAAAAAATCAATTTCATCAAGCTCTTGTGCGCTAATTTTAGCCTGTACAGTGAACTTCTTTTCTTGTTCTGGTAATAACTTTTTAATTTTCAATAAATCAGACTGTGCTGTATAAATATTTTGTTCATTAGCAGATAAATCAATCATCAGATTTTCAAATTCATTTTCAGGATGATTGTTTTTAACAGTAAACTGCAAATCAACTAACTGATTATTAACAACTTTCTTTGGCATTTCAACAATGAAATCCAAGTAACTACCAGCAAAGTTGAAATTATTAAAACCAGTTGTACTAAACCGTCCCCAAAGTCTATTTTCTCGTTTATCCAATTTGTAATAGTTCGCAGTCGCAAACAGATACTGTTCTTTATCAATAGATCCAAATACCTGACCTGTCACAGT
>JABHMO010000020.1 GCA_018693855.1 Candidatus Falkowiibacteriota bacterium | reverse complement strand
CATATCCACGTAAACCAATTCCAGTTCGAAGAGCATCAATCGCGTCAAGATGATCAACCCATAGATTATCAATACTTCTGATCAAAATCTCTTTTTCAATCAATCGCATCGCAGTATCACTACCTGACTGTTCCTTTATATCTGATTCTAAAGTATCGTAATGCTTTTTTGCTTTGTTAATTAAATACTCAATAATTTTAGTTCGAGCCTCTGCGTCCTGCGCTTTGTCTCCAGCTATTTTCTCAATAGCAATTAACTGTTCTGTTTCTTCTTTTGATAATGGAAAAATAGTTGTCGCAACTTCTCCAATCTCTTTCATGTTCCATTGACTCTGATCAGCTCCTGCTGTATGAAATGAAACAACTTGCTCAATCTCATTCTCAACCATCTCCAAAACCATTGTTTTCAATTTATCAGATTTCTTTTCTGACAGATCTAAAACTTCTTTTCGACGACTATATATAATTTCTCGTTGTTTATTAATAACATCGTCATACTCAACAAGATGTTTTCTAATATCAAAATTATTACCTTCAACTTTTTGTTGAGCTTTTTCAATTGAATTAGAGATCATCTTATTCTCAATCGGTTGATCCTCTGGCAAACCTAATCGTTTCATAATCCCTTTAACTCGATCAGATCCAAAGATTCTCATCAAGTCATCATCAAGTGAAACATAAAAACGAGTTTCACCTGGATCGCCCTGACGACCAGATCGTCCTCTCAACTGATTATCAATTCGTCTTGATTCATGACGTTCTGTACCAACAACAAATAAACCGCCAAGTTCTTTTACTTTTTCATATTCAACCTTATTAAACGGTGCTCCACCCAAAATAATATCTACTCCACGTCCAGCCATATTAGTTGCCACTGTGACAGAACCAACACGACCAGCCTGAGCAATAACGTCAGCTTCGCTATCATGCTGCTTAGCATTCAAAACTTCGTGCACAATCCCCTCTTGTTTCAAGATTGAACTTAATAACTCGTTTTGTTCAATTGAAATAGTACCAACCAGAACTGGCTGACCTTTTTCCTGCAACTCTTTGATTTCACGAGCCACAGCAAGATATTTACCTTTTGTAGTTGAATAAATTCTATCAGTTAAATCTTTCCGAACAACATCTCGATGTGTTGGCACTTCCGTTACGTCAAGACTATAGATTTTTGAGAACTCTTCCGCTTCAGTCAAAGCTGTACCTGTCATACCAGATAACTTATCATACATTCGAAAATAGTTTTGTAATGTAACAGTTGCCAAAGTTCGGCTCTCTTTTTTAACTTCAACACCTTCCTTTGCTTCAATTGCTTGATGAAGTCCTTCACTGTATCGACGACCTTGCATCAATCGACCTGTAAATTCGTCGATGATAATAATCTCACCATTTTTCTCAACGTAATCTTTATCCTTCTTAAACAATACTTGAGCTTTCAAAGCTTGTTCTAAATGATGAACTTTTGTGATTCCACCTTCGGTATAAATATTATCAACGCCAAGTATTTTTTGAACCTTTTCAATTCCTTCATCAGAAAGAGTCACTGCTTTCATCTTCTCATCTATATTATAATCCTCATTTTCTTTTAATTTTGGAACAATCTGAGAGAACTGTTGATACATCTTCGCTGACTCTTCTGCTGGCGCACTGATAATAAGAGGAGTTCTAGCTTCATCAATCAAAACTGAATCAACTTCATCAATGATCGCATAGTGAAGTCCACGCTGAACTTGAGCTTCAATCGTTGGCGCCATATTATCTCTCAAATAATCAAATCCAAACTCACTATTTGTTCCATATGTGATATCAGCTGCGTAAGCCTCTTTTCTAGTACATGGTTTTAGATGAATTAATCTTTCATCTTTTGTATTTGGATTTTCGTAATCTTTATCATAAATAAGTGCTTGCTGATTAATAAGACAAGCTGTACTTAATCCTAAAAGTTCATTTGCTGGACCGTTCCAACCAGCATCACGTTGAGCAAGATAATCATTAACAGTAATAACGTGCACGCCCTTTCCTTCAAGTGCGTTGAGATAAGCAGCGAGCGACGCTACGTGAGTTTTACCTTCACCAGTTTTCATCTCAGCAATCTCTCCATTATTTAGAACCATACCACCGACCAGCTGGACATCGTAATGAGAAATACCAATCGCTCGACGATTGGCTTCACGTGAAGCAGCAAAAGCCTCAGCCAACATATCGTTGACTTCTTTGCCTTGGCTCAACCATTCTTTAAATAAAATAGTCTTTGCCCGAAGTCCTTCGTCGGTCAACTTTTTATAGTCCTCTTCAAAAGCATTAATTTTCGCAACCATTGGCTGCATCTTTTCAATAACTTTTGTATTTGGATCTTTGAATAGTTTTGAGAATAGTTTCATAAGTGAATCGAAGTGAATCCTACTACGTTAGTAACTTCGTCGGACAGGTCGAGGTGAATCGAAGTAAACCCCGCTGGGGCGGGGTAAATCGAAGTAAGTCTGGACACTAAGATAGATTATTCATGATTTATGATTAAATACTATCATTTTTCCAACCTTTTTACAAGTAATAAGCCCAGTAAACACAAGAGTTCGCTTCTATTGACAAAATTCAATAAATATACTAGAATAACTAGTTACTTGTTGGTTCTTTCCTTTGTAACCGGGAGATAAAAAATGAAGAAGACCAAAAATGAATTTCCTCGCCCCATTTCCATCTCAGACGTTTTTGCCTGGCTGATGCAGCTGGTTGCCATGTACAAGATGGTCTATGCCGGATTTCTCTGTATCATCTGCCAAGTACTACTGCTAATCTTCGTTGCGCGACCGGAGTGGATACTGCTTCAAGTCCTATACTTCGGTCCCGGTATCTACAGCATTTACCTATTCATAACGTTCTGGCGAATCAAGCATCAAGATTGGTCAGATCCGGAACAATGCTGATCCTCCTCCCGTTCACGAAACAAGCTTCCCCTCCGGGTGGCTTGTTTTCAATTTTTTTAAAATACCATTTCCCTTTTTTCCATTACCTACTCACCAAAATCCCAATTTCCCAAACCACTTTCCACTTTACCATGTTCCCAATTTACCTTTATATATCTATTTGACAAAAGAATTTCGCTAAATTATGATGAATGTATCGGTGCGATAGTCGCATCGAGTTCTTCACAACCTTTGTTTCACGGTTTAGCGCTTCAGTGAATCTCTGATCATGATCTAAACAATCGAGATTGAAGACTCCATAAGCAAAAAACCACGAACAGGAAGGCGGATTAAGATGGACAACTTCCAAAGAAATCTAAGAAATCACAACGCACTCGGCTCAGTAGCTCAATTCACGAATAGCGCAAACAACGGCTTGTTCCCTGCATGGATGTTAAAATTCATGTCAAAGCACATCTATGAAGTAATGCTTGGAACTGGATTAGCCCCGGCCAATGCGCTACTCAACCAAATCGATGTAAAAAAACATCCTGATCAGTTCATCATGGGATTACTCTATCTTTTCGAAGCAACTGGTCAAAGAGAGTACCTTATCGAAGCTTGCGAACAAGTGATTGAAATTTTTGGTGAATTCCAATCATTCAACACAGACCAGCGCCTTACACCTCTACTTCGCGAAGCTACAATAAAATGCGCGATTCTCACACTCAAAAATCCAGACAAAATCCAAGAAGGATTTTTATTTTCAAACTTTTCATCCACCCTAAAAAGCGTTGGAGAAGAAAGCCTCCTAACCATTATACGTGTACACTACTATTATCTCACGGGAAATGATCAAACCGCTCGTGAAATAATCGCGGAAATAACATTCCGAGAACGTCCTATACACAAATTTGATAAACAAAAGATACTCAGAGCCTATTGCAACGTTGTTGCCTTTGAATACGAAGGAGATCATCAATTTTTCCATGCTGCGTGGGACGAACTACAGAAAATTCATCAAAGACTTAAGACGCCAGCAGCAAAAGCAGCTTTTCATCCACTCATACAAAAACTTGGCATAGGATGCCTGGATGAATTAAATATAAGGCTTCTCAAAAAAATGTCTGAGATTGCTGGAGCACAGACAGCATTGCAATTCTGGGGGAAAAGGTGGGAAGAGGTAGATCGTTTTAGCCCAAACTATGAGTTTCAATATCTGATCATGATCTATCAACTACGACAAAAACAGCGAATAAACCAACAAACGGCAAGAGAGTCTTGGCTAGCGACGAAAGAGCTAGCCCGATGCATGGAGAACGCAAAACAATGTGCACTCATGCTCGATTGGCTGTACTTCGCTGAATCTGGAGACTTCTCGGTACTGGGAGAAAACAGTGATATCACAAACGACGCTCATCTCTTTATGCCGATTGAAATATTCGAAAAAGTTCTAGCGCGATGCGTGACAGACAAAGGAAAAAGAACAGCTCGCCTTCCACTGTTTCATCATGTCAAAGAAATCTTCCAGCTGAACCTGACGCGACTTGAACTGATTCAGTTGCTCATGGTTCTCTACAAGAACTACGTTTAGACGTACTTCATCCGGCGCAGACACTTCTGCACCGGTTTTTTATTCCAAAACAAAAAACGAGATTCAAAAACAGAACTCGTTTTTTATATTATATTTGATTATTTATTTAACATAAATTCTTTTTCTGATCGAAAATAATAAGATAGTCCCCAAAACAGCAAAGACACTTATTAAATAGAAAATAATATCAAAACCATATTTTTCGACCATCAGAGCTCCAAGTCCAGCAGTCAAAGCCATACCAACACCAGTCACAACATCATAGAGACTCCACTCAAGTGCTTCTTTCTGTTTATCAATATGTCGAGTAAAAATAGAGCTCCAACCGGGAAACGATATCGCAACTGACAGCCCAAGGAATCCTTGCAGAACATAGAGTTGCCAAATAGAATCAATACGAGTAAAGAAAAAATAGCAGACAGCCATTAAAAGAATTCCAAAGACGGCTGTATAGAAATCATCCTTTTCAGATTTCGTTTTGTCAATTAAGATCGCAATTGGTACTTCAAAAACTGATTTCACAATCAGATAAATCATCACAGCAATTCCAGCAGTCGCAATCGTTGCACCATTTATTTTATCAGTGATAAAAATAGCAAATATCGGAGAGACCAAATTAATCGCAGATAAAATAAGAAAATCAGACAAAATCAAAATCTTTATTACAAAACTGATTTTAAAGTTCAAAATTCCTCGTACTGTATTCTTGTAAAGCATAAATCGATAATTAGGAAATAGTAATTAATAATTTGAGTTAAACAAGATCGTCCAAACAAAGCTTAGATTTACTTAGACTCGCTTAGATTTACTTCGATTTACAGCGATTCACTCCGATTTACTGCTGCGACTTATACTTAACAATCTCATTCTGAATCCCTTTCTTAGCGTCATTAATCGCTTTATATAAATCATCAAACTCTTTTCTGTATCGCAACAATTTGTTTGGCACGCTTACATTGACTTCACAAAAATAGAGATTACCTTTGTTCTGACCTTTTGTTGTCTTTCCAACCTCCACATCCGCCTGAACAATGTTATTAAAATACTTATCAAGTCCACCAAGTTTTTCTTCAACATGAGACCTGATCGCTGGAGTTAGTTCGAAATTTTTCGCCTTGAGATTAATCTTCATAAAGTAGTATATTATTAAGATAATAAATAACAGAGTTCTCCCCTACGCTTCTTTACTCCGTAAGAGACTCCCTGCCTTCGTTCTTATTTGATAGAATTTCGGCAAGGCAGGCGGTCGAAATGACAGGGAGCAAGTCGAAATCATCCCCCCTGTCATTTCGACTGAAGCCTCAGTCGAATAGGAGAAGCAATCATAAGTAGAAAAGCGAAAGGGAGAAATCTGTTGAAATTTTTGTTTTATATTAGAAGCCTATATATTGTACTTCTTCTTGAAGTTGTACACCGAACTCGTCACGTACTCGCGTCTTCACAAAGCTGATCAACTGAACAACGTCATCAGCAGTTGCATTATCGAAATTCACAATAAAATTTGAATGTTTTTCAGAAACCATGGCTCCGCCGATCTTCTTACCTTTCAAATCAGCCTCCTCAATGAACCGCCCAGCAGGAACCTTGCCATGAGTTTCCCAATCTTTATATTTCAAGAGTTCGTCAGTATAAATTATATTCTTAAAAGTACATCCAGCACTTGGCGTATCATATGGTTGAGAACCGCATCTTTTTTTCCAATCAGCATCAATTGATTCCTGTTCTTTTTGAATATCTTCCTGACTTTTTGATTCCAACACTAAAACAACCTCACTAATTATCCAGTTCTCATTTTTCTTAAACAAACTTTCACGATAATCAAATTCACAATCATCTTTGGTTAGAACTTTCAAACTGACTTCTTTCTCACCTAAAACAATCACTTCGACTTGCTCAACATAATCACCAACACCCTTACCGTACGCGCCAGCGTTGCCTCGAACAGCTCCGCCAACTGTACCTGGAATGTTTGCTGCAAACTCAAGTCCACCAAGATTCTCTTTCATTGCTTGATTAATCGTGTTTTTCAAATTATTCCCAGCAAAAACAGTTACTTGACTGCCTTTTATCTCAATTTCATTATTATTCAATTTAATAACCAATCCATCAAACCCGTCATCACTAACAAGAACATTACTTCCACCTCCAAGAATTAAGTATTTCAAATTAAGTTCACGTGCGGCTTTTAACGATTTGAAAAGTTCATCTTTTGACTGAACCTCAACAAAAAACTTGGCTGGTCCGCCAATTTTAAAAGTAGTGTGATTTTTTAGTGGTTCATTTTCTTTTACCTCTAAACCAATAAGTGTTCTTAATTTATCTTTCATAATTATTTTGTTTTGTTTTTCAAATACCCTTTCGCGGTTCGAGTACGTGAAACTTGCCCGGACAGAGTGCCTGAACTTTTGGAGACTTTTTTCTTGTTCTGTTTCCGAAGACGAGTTTGTTTTTTTGTTAGTTTTAATTCGTCCATATTTTAATTAAAGTATGAAGTAAACTAGGAAGATTATCTTAATGCAGACTGACAGTCTTCGCTTATAAAGCTACGACCGTCACGAAGTCTGCGAGAATTGGCTTTTCACTTTATACTTTTCACTATTTGAAAAATGTCGCCGGCTCCCATGACAATAACAACGTCATTATTTTTTACAACTGAATTGACTGTCTTTGTTGTTTCAGTCAAATCTTTACAGTAATATTTTTCTTGAAGATCGATTTTGGCGATTAAATCTTGTGAGCTGACATTTGAATTTTCATTTCTGCCTTTCACGTCGTAAACTTCTGACATAACCAGAACATCTGCATTTGCAAAACTAGTAACGAACTGATCAAACAGTTTTTGAGTTCTGTCATGTTGATGAGGTTGAAAAACGCAGACAACTCTTTTACCTGGATAAAATTCACGCGCAGCTTTGAGTGTTTCATTAATTGCAGTCGGATGATGCGCATAATCTGAAACTAAAGTAAATTTTTCATCTTTAATTATTTCAAACCGTCGCCAAATCCCTCGAAATTTTTTCAAACTCTCCTTTATCTTCCCAACTGGAATATCTAAGGTTAAAGAGTATGCAATTGCTGCTAAAGCATTATAAATATTAAAATCCCCTGGGACAATCAGTTCAAACTCACCCAGATCATGTCCTTGAAAATTTGCAGTAAAGATCTGTTTACCTGACTCTTTCTTAATCTTTTCCGCCCATAGATCAGCTCCATGCACTAGTCCATAACTTATTTTCTTGCAATCAGGCATTTCCAATTTTCGAATATTCACGTCGTCGTTATTATAAATAAGAACTTTATTCTTTTCACTTTCACCTTTAATCTTATTTACGAATTGCTGAAAGGTCTGAATAATGTGATTTAAATCTTTATAGTAATCAAGATGATCTTCTTCTATATTTGTTAGAACAATTGATTGCGGGTTAAGTAAAAGCATGTGCGCTCTATATTCACAAGACTCCAGCACAAAAAGATCAGAGTTACCAGCACGAAAATTCACATCAAGTCCTTCACATTGAGAACCGACTATCGCACTTGGATCCTTATCTGCATCAATCAAAATCTTGGCGATCATAGCAGTTGTTGTTGATTTTCCATGAGTTCCTGTAACTGAAACCAAGTCATAATCTTCAGTAACGTCTGCCAATGCTTCAAAATAGCTTTTCTGTTTAATGCCCAACTGTTTTGCTTTGCATCTTTCAAGGTTTCCATCAGGCACGGCAGCTGAGTAAATTAATAGATCAATATCTTCTGTAATATTTTCATCTTTTTGTTCATAATTAACTTTTATACCAGCCTTTTCCAATCCTTCAGTTATTTCACTTCGTTCTGCATCAGATCCTTCAACTTTGATTCCTTTCGAAACAAAAAATCGCGCCAAAGCTGAGACGCCAATGCCGCCGATTCCAGTTAGATAGACCTTTTTTAGTTGAAACATAAAGTCTGATACGGATATACGGATGAATACGAATAATACAGATTTCATAATTATATCAGTATAATTAGCATAAATCCGTATATCCGTATTATATTATAATCCCCCATTTTTAGCAAATTAAAAAGAACCCCAGTTTAGGAGTTCTGTTCTTGCGTCGTATCGATTTTTGAAAATCCTTGACATTGAGCGAATGACCGCACAAAACACTTAAATAGTCTGCCATGAGACAAACCAATGCTGGTCAAATACTCAAAAACTTCTTTCGCTACAACCTGAGCAAGTTGATCGCGAACTTTTTTCGTTCGTTTCCACTTCTTCAATAAACTGCTAATTTCAATTATCACGTCTCTAGAAACTTCAGTAGGATCGTGCCCAGCCACCAGAGTGACTGAAACTTCATCTGCTACTAAATCCAATTTTTTCACAGAAGCAACGCTCTTGGCAATACACTTTTGAAGTTCTAGGCATAACGCCGAACCCAATTTATTTATGCCATAAACTCTTACGATCGGCATTATAGCCTCCTCGTTTTGTTGTCATGATACGTAATATCGACTTGAATGAGCTTAGCCTGTTCAAGCTGAGCTTCACCTAACTCGTCTAGATCCACGACTCGACCAACAGAAAAGCAAGGTATTGGATTATGCTCACCCAATGGCCGAACCATCAGCTCGTCACCTTGTACTAAGGTAACGACACCGGTAATAAGACCGCCGTCAGTGGAGCGTAGCGCTTCAACACAGTTTCCTCTATTAACCTTGAGTCCCATGATTTATCTCCGTTGTAGAAAGTGAGACATCTTCTATATTTAAGGTACCGATATTTCATTCTAACATCTATTAATCAAAAAATCAAGTGCGCGTGGGCTACTTGATTTGGACTATGTTTCAATTTCCTTCTCTGGCAAATGAGCTACGCCAAGTTCTGACTCATCAAGACCTACAGGATGAGTTCTATAATGGACTTCTCGACCTAACATTCTTTGAAGATCCGCAGCCTTCTCCATTAGAGCAGGACCAAGTTCAATCCCTATCAGAACTTCTGTAATTGATGAACAAACGACTTCAGGAGCAGTAACCTCACCTTCTAATAATTCATAAACAACAATGTTTTGACCTGTAAATTCTTTTATAACCCCCGTAATGAATCTTCCAGTTCCAACCTCAACAGCAGAAACAATATCAGCAATTTCCGCATACTTAGACATGTTGTTCTCCTTAAATTGTTAGAACTTGGATCAAACTACTCCCACAGATTACCAATTCTCAATCAAAAAATCAAGTGCGCGTGGGCTACTTGATTTGTCTTACTTTCAATTTAAAACAATATGATCTCCGTCCCTTTTTGAAGTAGGAGCAGTAATTGAAATCTTAATCCCTAATTGACGTTGAATAGCTGTTGCAACTTCTAACCAACGAGAATCAACTTCATCAAATCTCATCTGTCGAATAATTGCGCCACAACGAACGTCTTTTGTATCTGCTATTTTGCTGGACAATTCAACCACAATAAATTTACCATCAGACATACTCTTCAAAACGCCAACGACGAAACTCCTTGACTCATACGTAATCGCTTGAACAATGTCTCCTACCTTTGATGGACTCGACATGATCATGCTCCTTTACAAAGAACTGTTTCGAACACACGCAACTCTCTCATTTTACCATTTTAAAAACTAAAAACCAAGTTCACATTGTGGACTTGATTTATTTATTGAGAAAAACTACGTATCAATTTCGCACACAACGCACTTTCATTGATTATATTTTTTTCACAATGGCCAGCATTCCATTTGAATCGAGCAACGCTTTTCAAAACGCCTATTTCCGATAAAACAAGAGAGATTGCACGTTCAATCGTTGACTCACAAATCTTTAGATCAGAAACAAAAACTCCGTAAATTTGTTCTTTTGATCCGAGGAAGATGAACTCGTCAATCACTTTTCCCCACGAAATCAGAGAAAGATCTTTACTTATAAATATCTGAGCGTGTCTTTTTCTTTTTCGCACAAAAAAACTGATCTGGATCAACTTATGGCTTGTTTGGTTAGTTATTTTGTCAAAGAAGGAAATGCACTTTAAGATACGGATCTCTTTTTTGTTTCCGGTAAGCATTTTGCACCCCCGGGAAGAAGAGGGAGGAAAGAAAGGATATTGAGTTGAAATTGAGCCCGCCTGCAACGCTGTAGCACTGCGGGCAGGGATATTAAGTTGAAGCTAAAAAAAGGTTGAGTGAGTCTCGAGCGCAGTCGAGAGGCGAGCGAAACCGGCCGACTCCTAGAGTCTGAGCGAAGAGGTTCATACCTCGAAGTCGAAGACCGCCAGGTCATAATTAGGGCGGGCGGGTGGGGACGCGTTAATATAACTTTGCGACTGTGATGATATTCTCGGCATGAAACATGTTTGTTTTTTTGCCTTTTTTAGTGTAGTAACTTTTAATAATCTTGAAGCCGTTTTGTCGAAGTAGTTTATTTAGTTCTCTTTTTGTGAATGCGTAGTAATATAATGGAACTTTATTATCGGTTGATTTCCAGATTGTCCAGACGTCTTTGTAACTAGTTCTTTTTAGACCAGCGGACTTATCTTGTTTCCAAACAGACTTCTTGCCTTTTATGTTCCACATGTTCCAGTTTGATAATAGTAAAACGCCATCAGGCTTAAGAACTTTTTTAATATTTTCAATAAACTGTTGCTGATTCTCTTTTTCAATATGATTTAGAACTGAAACACAGAGGACTGCGTCAAAACTATTTTCTGCCAAATCCAAATTCAAAGCATCTTGAACTTGAAAATTTTTATCAGGAAAACTTTTCGCAGCACAATCGATTAAACCTTGACTGTTATCAACTCCTAAATAGTCTACTTTTAAATCTTTAACCAAATCAACCAATCGTCCATTCCCACAACCTAGATCCAATAACTTATCACCTTCCTTTATATAGTTCTGAAAAACTAAAAGATCTGGCCAAACATAACGACGAGACGAAGAGAACATTTTCGCTGTTTGGTCGTAACTATTTTTATTTTGTTTAATCATATCCATATTAGTTAAATAATACCTGATTAATCTAATTTTAGCAATCAAAAACGAGACAGACGTGATCTATCTCGATAATTATTCTTGCATGAGTTGAATCGCTCGTTGAACTGCCTCTTCTATCGATTCTTCGACAAAGACAGTATTTTCCAGAACAGTTGGCGGCAACTTACTGATGTGAGCTCTCACGAGTACTCGTGTTTTATTCGGTTTCAATCTACCACCAGTTTCATCATAACGAGGTTCCGAATGTTCTGGCATATCTTGAATGCAAAGAACTAATTTCTGACCTCTCAAATGACAATGTAGCGCCAACCAGCCTGATTCCGCAAGAGAAGACAAAGAAACATCCTCACTTGAAATGATCTGGAGAATGACTTTGTCCGAAGCTGCATGTCTTGCTTCGTTTTCTCGGGCTTCAGAGGTCCAATGTTTAACAACAGGGTTGAAAAATGGAACGTTAGCTTCATTCAGAAGCGGAATCGCAAGATCATCGCGCCACGTTGTCTCAGCGCAAGTGCCGAAGAGACCTACAATCTTTCGCATAGCAACCTCCTTACTATTCGTGAGCAAATTCCTACACCTAAAGTCTATAACAAATTGAAATAAAACACAATCAAAAACCGTAGAAAAATAGTTCCCTACGGTATATTACTGTTTTGAGTTCATTTTTTAGCGAGAGTTCTTTTTCCTTCTTCGGAAATAGACGAACAGCCCGACAACAGCTAACGCTGCTGTGACGGCAAAAACACTAACGCCCTCAACCTTTGTTCCCCGAATTCCATGAAGGACTGTCCATGTAACAAGAGAGGTGCCGGCGAGAAACTCCAACGGCTTAGTAGTATTTTTCAAATGTTTTCTTAGACATTTGATTCGTTTGAACAAAGTCTTGCCTCCGTTTCATTTTGACTACATAATCCTTAAAATGATCCATAAATATTAACAAATATACCAAAATCTCGCAATACTTGACAAATTTACTAAATCCTAGTAAACTGTCGTCACAGCGCAGACAATTCAACTTGAAGATTGTTTTGCCCTTATTCACCGTCCTTCTTAACTGACAAACAAAGGGTGTCTACCTGTGCCACGGTTAAGAAGGATCTTTTTCTACAACTGTCCACAGTCATACTGTGTTGACATAAAAAACTCTCATAGTACAATGGAGTTTCCAAGCGTACGCAGTAGCAAAGACTGTGTACCTATCCATGAGGTTTGAGGACAACCTTACTAAACCAGTTAAGAGCAGGGCTTGCAGTTTAACTGGAAAAAAGTCTCTACCGTTCGTCACCGATTCACTCCGCATAGTGGATCGGTGATTTTTTTGTTTAAAAAACGATCAATTCATGATATAATTACTAGTGAATTAACCAATCCCGTCTTGGCGGGACAAATCAATTTTATGCGAAAATTGAAAAATTTTTATATTATTTTAGTTATCTCAGCTTTCTTATTTCCGTCTATTGCGCTAGCCTCTCATGCTGGTAAAATATTCTTGCAAGTTGAAAGCAATGGCGAAGCTTGGTATATCAATCCAAGTGACAATCATCGATACTATCTAGGTCGTCCAGATGATGCTTTTAATATAATGAGAGAGTTTGGACTTGGTATTACAAATGCTAATCTAGATAAAATCCCAGTTGGAATTATTACTGCTGCGCGTGGTGAAGATGCTGATCGAGATGGGATCTCAGATGAGCTAGAAGAACTACTTGGAACTGATCCGAATAATCCAGACAGTGACGATGATGACTACGCTGATTCAACTGAACTGGAAAACGGGTACGATCCAAACGGTCCAGGTCAACTTAGCTACGACATCAATTCAGCTAATCGGCTGAAAGGAAAGATCCTACTTCAAATTGAAAGATACGGAGAGGCTTGGTACATCAATCCAGCAGATGCTAAAAGATATTACCTTGGTCGTCCTGCAGATGCGTTCGCTGTTATGCGTGAGCTTGGGATTGGTATTTCAAATGATAATCTAGCTCAGATCCCAAGAAAGTTTACTTACAACAATATCTCGGTTGAAAGTACTTACAAACTTAGCTACCCTGATGTTTGGGACTATGAAGTGACTGAACCTGAAGACACAAAATACAATGGACTTGAGATTAATCATGAGATAACATTATACAGTGATAATAATGAGGCAGAATTAATAGTAGAGATCTTACAAACAAGTAAGAATAAGACTCTAGGTAATTTCGAAATTGATTCTCTATCAAAAACAACTAAACACCAAGCCAAAGATAGATATGTTGGAATTAAACCAGCTACTGTTCAGAAATTCACTTATAATATAGATACTGAGGTTGGTGATGTTAATTATAACAAAGGTGCACGAATCTACGCTGACATAATGTTAAACACAAACAAGTTTATTCATTTAGAGATGAAAGTGTTTAATGAAGCTGATATTGATTCGATGGAGGGTGTGTTGGATGAGATCTTGAATAGATTGGTATTAATTAACTAAGCGGCCTTTAATCTGACCCGACTCCGGATCAGTGTCCGGAGTGACGAAGATTGGATTGTGCCGAAACTTTAATTTGGGTTATGTATTAACCATAATATCCCACAGATTATTATAGAATGGGGGTTTGGGGGGATATTTGCCGTTAATAGCAGGATAAACGACATCGTCGCTTTGCAATTATATCCCCCCAAATCTTTTTGCTTACTTTTTGGATGCAAAAAGTAAGTCGTCTGGAAGACGAAAGCTACTAAGCACAAGATAGAATTTAAAATACACATGTGTTTTAACGAGACACACTACGGCCTTTCATCTGGCCAGACTCCGGATCAGTGTCCGGAGTGACGTAGATTGGATGGTGCCAAAACACTATAACTATGGATACAAACCTTGATAATGAACTAATTGAAAAATTGGCAAAGTTAAAAGTTAAAAACCCAAACAGGTTGAATAAAGCAAAACGGAACTTTGCTAATAAACATAGAGTCGGCATGATCAGCAATGCTGATCTTTTAAGTATCTATCGAAAACAACTAAAGGCTAAAAAGATTAAACAAAATCCTGAGTTAGAATTACTATTAACAAAAAGAAAAGTCAGAACAATGTCAGGTGTTGCTCCTGTGGCTGTATTAACAAAACCGTACAAATGTCCGGGAAAATGCGCTTTCTGTCCAGATGAGAAAGCGATGCCAAAAAGCTACCTATCAAATGAACCAGCTGTCATGCGTGCCATCCTGACACAGTTTGATCCATACAAACAAGTAACAGCTCGAATTAGAGCATTGACTGATAATGGACATAACACAGATAAGATCGAACTCATTATAATGGGTGGGACTTGGTCGTATTTCCCAAAGCAGTACCAGAGTTGGTATATAAAAAGATGTTTTGACGCTTGTAACAGACGAAAATGCAAAACAATTGAACAAGCTCATCAATGGAACGAGAAAGCTAAACACCGAATCGTAGCCCTGACAGTTGAGACTCGCCCTGATTACGTTACAGAAAAAGACATCATCTACTGGCGGAAACTCGGCGCAACAAAAGTTGAGCTAGGAATTCAGATTGCTGACGACAAAGTCTTAAAGAAGAATGATAGAGGTCACGATGTACAAGAAATCATCAAAGCCACTACCCTACTTCGACAAGCTGGTTTTAAGATCGCGTATCATCTCATGCCGAACTTACCCGGTAGTACGCCGGCGAAAGATCTAGCTGTTTTCAAAAAACTTTTTTCAAATGAAGGCTTTCAACCTGACTTAATTAAAATATACCCAACAGTTGTAACGAAAAATTCAAAGATATTTGAATGGTGGCAAAAAGGTCTATACAAACCGTACAAAGAAAAAACTTTGTTTGAGTTATTATTAAAAATGAAACTGGCAGTGCCTGAGTATGTTAGAATTATCAGACTTATCCGAGATATTCCAAAAGAAAGTATTGAAGCAGGTAATCAGATAACTAATCTGCGAGAAGCTCTGCAAACTGAGCTTAAAAATCAAGGTAAGAGATGCAGATGTATTCGATGTCGAGAGATCAAAGATCAAAAAAGTAACATTAAAAAAGCAAAATTATCAATTATCAAATACAAAGCTAATCAAGGAGAAGAACAGTTCTTGCAGTTCACAAACACAAAAAAAGACAAACTGTTTGCGTTCCTAAGATTACGGTTGCCAAATCATGATTCAAAGAACTTTATCCCAGAAATACAAGACTGCGCTATGATTCGAGAGATCCATACTTACGGTAAATTAGCACCAATCCACAGCAAAGGAGACTCAGTTCAACATCACGGTTTTGGTACAAAATTAGTAGCTCAGGCTGAAAAGATTGCAAAAGATAATGGATATAGTAAAATAGCTGTAATATCAGGTGTGGGGGTTCGGGGGTATTATAAGCGACTGAGGTATCGATTAGTTGGGACGTATATGGTGAAGTCGCTAAATAACAAATAGCAAATAGCAAAATACAAACAAGAACCAAATAGCAAATAACAAAATACAAACAAATATAGAAAACAAACAAGAACAAAGATGGAGACGGTTTTATCAATGAAACATTACATAATTTAAAGTTTACTATTTAATATTTAAAATTTAGCATTTGTAATTTGTTTGTTATTTGTAGTTTGTTATTTGGGATTTTCAACGACTTTCAAACCACGAAAAACTAATCCACACAATATACAATATGAAAAGTTACATGTCCTCCGGCTATCGCCGTCAAAGGAACTATTATAAAAAACCTGTATATAAAACGAAGAAATTTTATATTTTTTTGGTTTTGATTTTGGCGTTTGTGATGTTTGTGTATTTTTCGGTGAAAAATACGAAGGAGAATCAACCAGATGAGCAGAAATTTACAGATCAAGAGTTTGTGCCGCAGATGTCGGCTAAGTTGACGTTCACAGACGGGAAGATTGAGATTAAAAATGAGGAATCATCGTGGCAAGAGATTGCTGTTAATTATCAGATAGAAGCTGGGAGTACTGTGAAAACTGACGAGACAAGTAAAGCGATCATTACTCTACCGGACGACAGTGTCATTAGAATGAAAGAAAAATCTGAGGTAACGTTCGTGCAACTAGGAATGTCTGATATCGTTCTGGAACAGTTGGGTGGAAATGTTTTTCATCGTGTTAATCCTGACTCAACTGCAATTTATAAAGTTAAAAACGATAACGCTGAGCTGACAGCGCTTGGGACAGGATTCAATGTTCTCGTTAGTTCACATTTAACAGTTGTGACTGTCACTGAGAGTCGAGTGAAAGCTAAAATTTTCGAAGGTGAAACAATAAAAAGTGTCCGAACAATTGATACTGGAGACAAAGCAACACTTAATCCAAACAAGGGGGTTGATGACATGATTACAACTGACGAATTAACAGCGGCTGATATGATGGAAGATAGTTGGTTAGTTTGGAATTTGGAAAAAGATCGAGAAGCAGATTTCTTTGTTGGGATTTTCGAGGAAACTGTACCTATTGTAATAACAGAACCTGAGAAAGCTGAGTCAACAACTGATCAAGAGACTGTTTGGTTAAAAGGTGAAACTGATCCACAAGCTGAGATCTTCATTGCAGGAAAAGAGGTTGATAATAATGGTGGTAAGTTTGAGATGGAATTATTGCTCGGCACTGGTGAGAATGAGTTTGAGATAACTGTGAAGGTTGGTAAGAAGATGAATAAAAAGACGATCTCTATAACAAGTACGATGGAAGCTGAGCAGATAACTCTTAGTGGTCAAATTAACAGAAACGAAGTTAATCTATCTTGGGAGACAGAAAACCTTGACGATTACAAAGAGTTCAAGATCGTTCAATCAAAAGAAGGTACTCCCTCTTATCCAGCTGACACATACCATTCACAAGATAAAAATACAACTACAGATATTTGGACAGATCTCGATGATGGAACGCATTATTTCCGGATCTGTGCACTCGACGGAGCTGATGAGTGTGTTTCTTATAGTAATGTTTATACTGCTGAGATTGGAGAAGGAGATGAGACGCCTGTTGGATCAATCAATCTTAGTTCAACTAAAAACGGCACAACAATCAACCTCAACTGGTCATTATCAGACGATCTCACAGCTGAGCAAGGGTTTATGATTGTAATTGGCCAAGAATCAAATCCTTCATATCCAGGTAGTTCTTATCATAATGCATCACAGAACTCTCGATCTGATAGTTGGAAGAATTTATCTCAAGGAACTTATCATTTCCGAGTTTGTTTATTAAAAGACGACAGTTGTATCATTTACAGTGATAATCAGTCACAGACAATCGCTCAAACTGATTTAGGATCAATTTCATTGCATGCAAAGAAGAAAGGTGATCATGCTCAGCTCGATTGGTTATCATCCGGCATATCTGGCAGCAAAGGCTACAAAGTCATGAAATCTGATCAACCCAACATAACTTTCCCTTCTGATCATCACCTAATAATCGGCGAAGACTCAAATTCCGATATCTGGGAAAACCTAACTCCCGGCACCCACTATTTCCGTGTCTGTGAAAGTTTGTCTAGTAGTGATTGTGGGGTTTATAGTAATGAGGTTGAGTTGAGTTGGGATTAGGAAAAATAAATAATTTAAATTTATGAATCAAAACTCCTTTGAACAAATGGATAATAATTCAGTTAAAATCAGAGAATATGCTCTTAAATTAAAACAAGAAAGGATCAAGAATGGTGAAGAAGATGGCGAACCAACAGAAAGGGATTTTGCCATAGCCACCCATTGGGTGGAAAATGAAAAATACAGAAACGAAGCTGAAATTACTTTACAAAATTTAAAGAAAATTGATTTGTCAACAATAGATGGACGAATCGATGTTGCACAGATGTTTGAAGTTTCTGAAAACGCACCAGAATTCATGGGAACAAAGGGCGAATATAGGCAGAGTTTATGTGAAGTCATTGAACGTACAACTATTAATGAAGGTCTGGAAAAAGGGCGCATACTCACAATTAGTAAAGATAACCTATTAAGAGACCTTAGAGAAATTTCAAATTTTTATGGTCATAATTTAGTTAAAGTACCTAACTACTTACACAATTTCATGATAGGGCGGGGTTACTCTTTTGAAGATCATCCTGAAATGAAAAATAAAAAGGGTAAAAAGGCAAATAAATTTTTATTTACCTACATTATAGAAACAGCCGGTCATCTATCTTCTCAGGTTCTAAATAGATGCTCGTCCATGCATTTTCTTGTTTGTCTAAATAAAAAAGTTGAATCTGGAGATATAACAGAATCAAAAGCAAAAACACACCCTAACTATACTCAAATCGAAGAACTTGCTTTAAAAGCAGACAGACTGCAAAAAGCTTTTTCGGATATATTATTTAAAATTGTTTCTTCATATATTCATACTAATAGTTTTAAGGTGCCAATGTTCGCCATGGAAAAAGAAACGAGAGAGAATCTTTTCAAGAAACTTGAGGAAGCATATAATATTAGTGTTCTAGAAATGGATATTTCAGAGACTTTTTCTAAAGAAACGATACAAGACAGTATAGAGTCGTTTTCCTTCAGTTCAGAATTAGAAACTGAAATTAAAGGACTTATAGAGTATGTTGATTTTTTTCAACAAATATTAGAAAAATATAATTCAATAATAAAGTATCATGGTGTTGAAATAGATAAATAGGCTTTTTCACTTCAAAAGAATCCATCTTACTCTTCATTCCTGAAGACCAACTAATCAATTGTGAAAATAATAAACTATTTAAATACAACATTCGAAAAGGTTAAAGGTATAAAACACAATAATTAATAAATAATAAACTAGATTCCTGCCTCCGCAATAGTATATGAAAAATGAATTTTTTGATATTAATAGGTTACCGAAGCAAGCTGGATTGCTGATTTTTGGGATATCGATAAGCAAAATTGACAACGTACAAAAAGCCAAGAAATGTTTTGAATATATTGATAAATTCTATAAGAATAAAATTGTTAAACCAATAGTTGGGCTAAATTTCATTTATAGTGATAACCTGTCTCTTTATTCAGATGAGAAAGCATCGACTCTGAAAAAGAAGCATCAAGCGTCAATTCATAATCACAAATACGGTTTTATAAAAATCTTAGAGAAGAACTCTCATTATATACCGAATGCATTTAATTATACTTCATGGGGGCAAATTATATTAGAGTCAAAACAATTTTTATCTTATTTCGAAAAGTTAAAAAAGATTTATAGAAAAGATGAAGAGTTCAAAAAAATTGTAAAGAAAGACATCAACTTAAACGATAAAAAAGTCAGCCAAAATCAAATAAATTTCATACTAGAGGAAATATTAATGTTTTATCTCGTCTCAAAAGGCAAGGTCCGATTGAATAATGAATACGTTCAAGATAAACAGAAATGGATTCTTTGGTGTTATCCGGGAAAACCACTACTTTCTGAAATTTATCTGTTTCAAAAGAACTTCTTCAAACTTTCTAATCCTGAGAATGTCTATGAGAACTCTTACTATGATTTGATTGACAATAAGTTATACGATTATACAAAGATTGATTTAGAAGATTTTGAAGTATAATATTATGACAAAACACTATTTAAAAGATACAAAAAGATACGGAAAATCAATTTTCACTAATCAGAGTATAAAAAAAGATAAAGTTATTTTTACAATTCAAGGACCAACTGTAAAAATACCTTCAATATACACTGTCCCAATCGATCATGATCTATACATTGATCCATCCAGTCCTGGAAAGTTCCTTAATCATTCATGTGAACCAACATGTGGAATAAAAAACAAAACACAAGTAGTTGCAATGAATAATCTACAAAAAGACGACGAAATAACAATCGATTACGCAATGATAGTTCCACAGTACGATGATAAAAAACTGAAACAAAATATAACCTGCCATTGCGGTTCAAAAAAATGCAGAGGTGAGTTTGGTAGCTATAAAACATTGTCGCCAAACCTAAAACAGAAATACCGAGATTATATTTCAGATTATTTGATAAATGAACAACCTCATGAAGAATAAAAATTTAAAACAAAAACGTCCATTCATCTACCTCTGTACAGGAATGTCGCTAGATGGGAAAATTTCGTCATCAAAAAGAATGGATACTAGGATAACAACTGATGATGATCGTGATTTTTTGTTTGATCATAGAGTACCTTGCGACGCTATCATGATGGGCGGAACAACTGTAATAAATGACGATCCAAGTCTAACAGTTAAATCAAAAACTAGACAAGAAAAAAGACTAAAACTCGGAAAAACAAAAGAACCAACAAAAATCGGTATAGTAACAGATATTGCTAAAATAAAAATGAATGGTGATTTTCTAAATAAAGGAGATGGCGAAGTTATAATTTTCACAACAAAAAAATCATCTCTAAATAACATTAAAAAGATGAAAGAAAAGGCTGCAGTCTTTGTTTATGGAAAAGAAAAAGTTAACTTACGAAAAGCTGTTTCTAAGTTGCATGAATTAGGAATAAAATCAGTTATGGTTGAAGGAGGAGGTGAACTTATCTATTCTTTATTAAAAGATGACCTAGTTGATGAAATCAATCTTAAAATCGGTGACCTAATCATCGGCGGCAACACTGCACCAACTCTATGCGACGGACTTGGATTCACAGGTAAAACAGCGAAACGAGTTAGGTTAGTTAAAGTTGATAGAAAAAAGAGTTATTTAACTTTGAAGTATAAAGTGTTAAGATAAAGAGGATAAATAATTAGATAAAATCAAAAAACTAAACTCCGCTCACAAAGGTGAACGGAGTAGTGAAAAATGTTGGAGTTTAAGAACCCAACTAGCCGGTCCAACTCCATGTACTCCAACTATACATTTGTCGATAAGTACATCTTTGAAGAGTTGACTCAGAGATCACGTCAGCCCAAACACGAACTTTTGTTACATCGTTCAGCTTGTATTCCCATGAATAGATAAGAAAATTCAAACTTTTCTTTCCATAGGAAGCGCGTACGTGAAGCTGCTTTTTGGGAATTCTGCCCCCATAAAACGCCATATTGACCTCGTAGTTGATTTCACCAACTATTTCGAAATCAAGACGGACAAAGCCAACTCCAAGCTTAGTATCGCCATGTCCAAGCCGGAGTGATCTCTGTATAACCCAAGCAGGAACCGGAAACGCCTCCCCCAAGGCTTTCGAAATCTCTTCGATCCTCATGATTGTATCCTCCCTGAAATGGTGAACGAACAGTAAATCATATCTCATTATAACAATAAAGTTACGTTTTGTCAATAGGACGACGATAAAACCAGCTAAATTTAGGCTAAAATATGAATAAAAGAGAAAGTACAGTTATTTAACTTTGAGGTACTAAGTGTTAAGATAAAAAGGATGAATAACTGCGTGACAGACTAGTAACTCAGCTTTTTGAGATTCCTCCAGCCTTTCGACTACGCTCAAGGTCGGAATGACAAAAAGCTTCGGAGATAAAGATTGATAAGATTGCTTTTATAGCCTCGTTTAGCCAGCCAGCAACGCTATGCGTAGACATTGCGGGCTGGCCCCGTTTAGCCCGCCTGCAACGCTGTAGCACTGCGGGCAGGCCTCATTACTATGATCTACAAATACAAACAGAAATTAATTACTTACAGTTCGAGGAATAACCAATGATCAAATTCTAATCATCAATTTTATAATTAACTAATACATATAATCTTATGAAAAATATACAAAACTTCGATCCACAAATTCATGACGCAATGCAAAAAGAGATTGAACGTCAGAAAAACACTATTGAATTAATTCCGTCAGAAAATTTTGTTTCTGTGGCAGTTCTTGAAGCACTGGGAAGCGTACTAACAAATAAATACAGTGAAGGTTATCCAGGTAATCGATACTACGGAGGTAACCAAAATATTGATATCGTTGAACAACTAGCGATTGATCGCGCGAAAGAACTTTTCAAAGCTGAACACGTGAATGTGCAACCACTATCAGGCGCACCAGCAAATATCGCTGTCTACGCTGCCCTACTCGAACCTGGAGACACAGTTCTTGGTTTTGACCTAACTCACGGTGGACATCTAACTCACGGTCACCCTGTCACCTTCATGGCAAAAATCTTTAACTTTGTCAGATACAAAACTGATGAGAACGGACTGATTGATTATGAAAATATCCGACAGATGGCACTTGAACATAAACCGAAAATGATTCTTGTTGGGTACACTTCATACTCACGTGAGATTGATTATCAAAAAATCCAAGAGATCGCTGACGAAGTTGGAGCTCTAACAATGTGCGATATCGCTCACATCGCTGGACTGATCGCAGCTGGTGAAATGAATAATCCAACACCAATCTTCGACGTAGTTACAACTACAACTCACAAAACGCTGCGTGGTCCTAGAGGCGGTATGATCATGTGCAAGGAGAAACACGCCAAAGCAATTAATAAAACAGTCTTCCCTGGCTTGCAAGGCGGTCCACACGAGAACAATATCGCAGCCAAAGCAATTGCGTTCAAAGAAGCAGCTCAGCCTGAATTCAAAACCTACGCCCAACAAGTCATGAAAAACGCCAAGGCAATGGAACTAAAATTCAAAGAACTTGGTTACAAAATCGAGTTTGGTACAACTGAAAATCATTTACTCGTAATTGACGTAACGCAAAAAGATTCTTTTGGAAAAGAAGCTCAAGACTTGCTAGACACAGTCAATATCACTTGTAATAAAAACGTCATCCCAGACGATCCTCGTGGAGCAATGGATCCATCAGGAATCCGACTAGGAGCGCCAGCTATGACAAGTCGTGGGCTAGTCGAAGAAGATTTCGCCCTAATTGCTGAACTGATTGACAAAACCATTACTAATAAGGATAATGAAGCTGTTTTGAACGAAGTAAGAGAGCAAGTTAAGGTGATTACTGATAAGTATCCTTTGTATCCGGAACTTTAATCAAACTAAAAGACGATTTAATAGGACTGGATTCCTGCCTCCGCAGGAATGACGATGGGTACACTAAATTAGTCATTCCTGCGGAGGCAGGAATCCATAAAATTCACATTGATTAAGATTAACTATATTATGAATAAAATTCTAGATGGGAAAGCAATAAGTGAAGAAATTTTGATGGGATTGAGACAAAAGTTGGCTAATGAGGAGAATCCTCCTGGATTGGCTGCTATTTTGGTTGGGGATGATGCTAGTTCTCATCTTTACATAGAATTAAAGAAAGATGCATGTGAAAGATGTGGGATAGACTTTAGCAACTACTTATTTGAATCAAACCAAACAACAGAAGAGGTCATCCAAACTATTGAATTTTTGAATAAAGATCCAGAAACGAATGGTATCTTGGTTCAGCTTCCATTACCTGACAATTTTGATACTGAAAAGATTATCGAAGCGATTGATTATAAAAAAGATATTGATGGATTTCATCCGAAGAACAGGGCTAACATGGATAAATGTATTTACAAGATACTTCCTCCATTACCTGCAGGAATAAAAGCGCTTGTTGATTCAACTGATGAAATTATTGAGAATAAAGAGATCACAGTCCTCTGTAATCATGAACTGTTTGGTTCACCTTTCAACTGTATCTGGGGAGAGAAAAACTCAGTTAACATTGTCACAACAAAAGATAATGGATGGAAAGAAGCTGTTGCCAAAGCAGAT
>JABHMO010000001.1 GCA_018693855.1 Candidatus Falkowiibacteriota bacterium | reverse complement strand
CTGATGTCTTTTTATCTCTTTTGTCAGAGCGTAAGCAATGACCAAGACCATGTAGATGATCGGTATTGCCAGGAACGATTTGCCCAATAAGTTTGGATACGTAAACATTATCAAAAACGTAACAAAACTCATGACAGCAAAGACGAAAATAATCATGAACTGCTTGTCACTGCCAAGGTTAGTCCATAGATGTTTGATCTTATACAGAATAGAAAGTTTTTCTGGATTTCTGAAAATCTTTATAATTAAATACAGGCAAGCTACTGTCGGCAAAAGTGTAAAGTAAACTCTGCTTGGACCATGATGCCAAATCATTTCAAATATGCTCATACGTGATCTCCCCATGTTGATTGTCAAAATACAAATCACTGGTGTGTAAATTTATCATAACATTCAAAAATTGTCAATTTTATTCTAATTGATTGTCTCTATACTTATGGTATACTAGAGTCATTATGAAAATAGCTCATATTGTTTGCCAACTTCCGCCAACGATTGGAGGATTAGGGAACAGTGCACATCATTTTGCGAGAAAGATCGCTGAAAAAGGACAAGATATCACTGTCTTTACTTTGAGTTCGAAAAATATCGATTTTGCTAGTGATAAAAATTACAAGGTAAAAGCGCTTGGCTCACTTATTCAATTCAAATTGGCAGCGGTATTACCTCAACTACTTTGGAAATTACGAAAGTTTGATATAGTTCATCTTCACTATCCCTTTTTCGGTAGCAACTTTCTCGTTAGCCTTGTAAAATTGTTTCGTGGGAAAGAGGTCAAATTCATTCTACATTATCATCAAGATGTAAATTTTCAAGGGATTAAGATCATACTTGAATGGATTCCAAGAAAACTTTTCCTGGGAATTATCTTACGACTTGCAGATAAGGTTGTTGTTTCATCTTTTGATTATATAATGGCGAGTAATATAAATAACTTTTACCAAAAGCATAAAGAGAAGTTTGTTGAAATTCCTTTTGGTGTTAATGAAACTTTTTTACCTAGAGAAAATGATAAAGAACTATTAAACAAGTATAGTATTAAAGAAAGTGATAAAGTAATTATGTTTGTTGGTGGATTGGGGCAGAATCATTACTTTAAAGGCGTTGATGATTTAATTAAGTCCTTTGAGTATCTTAAAGACGATAATCTGAAGTTGCTGATAGTAGGGGATGGAAATTTGAGGGATAGATACAAGGCGCTAGCAAAAGAATTGAAAATTGAAAACAGGGTGATTTTCGCAGGTTATGTTGACGATGAGCAGTTAAGCAATCATTATAATTTAGCGGATATCCTCGTGTTACCTTCAACTGAGAAGAATGAAGCCTTCGGAATAGTTTTAATCGAAGCGATGGCGCATGGAAAGCCAGTTATTGCGTCAGATTTGCCAGGTGTTAGACAAGTAGTCGCGAAGGGTAACAATGGATTTCTTGTTAAACAAAACAGTCCAGAGGATATAGCGAAGAAGATTCAAGACCTACTCAAACCGGATAACTATAGTTACTATTCTAAGAATGCATTGAACTCAGTAAAAAATTATTATAATTGGGATATTATTGTTGATAAACTTTTAGATATATATAAGGGGTGTTAGGGATATAGGGATTTGTATAGGGATTGTAGGGATTTTATTTAGAAACGAATCACTAACATCCCTACAAATTAATCCCTACATCCCTACCATGCAACTATTACAACTATGATTAAAGAACTAATTGCAAGAATTTTCTACATAATTCCAAAGTCTCCAAAGACAGCTCAGATTGGTATTACTAATAAATGTAATTTCAACTGCAAGATGTGTCAGAGGTTTGATTTGAAAGTTGATATTAAACAGATGGAGATTGATACTTTTGAAACGATCATCAGTAAACTCAATCCAATTGAGAATATTATTTTGACTGGTTGGGGAGAGCCGCTACTTCATCCAAATTTAATTAAGATGATTAAACTGTGCAAAGCAAAAGATAAAAAAGTTCGTTTCACGTCAAATGGAGCTCTACTTCATGATCAATTGATCAAAGATTTAATAAATAGCGGACTAGATGAGATAACTTTTTCAGTTGAAGAGATTGATCCATCAGAAAATTCTATTGGTCATGATAGTTCTCAACAAATTGGCAAAATAAAAAGATTTTTAGAGATTAATAAAGGACAAGTAAAAGTCAACATTCAAACAGTCCTGCAAAAAGACAATCAAGAAAAGATTATAGACATCGCTCATTTCTGCAAAGAAAACAAAGTTGATCGTTTGAGATTAACTCGACTTGATATCCGATTCCATGATTTTGAGCGACCTTCCATAAAAGAAGAAAAGCAGCTAGTTAATTTAATTACTGCAATACTTAAAAATAGTAAAACGGGCATAGACTTTTTGCCGCACACAGCCTTCGATGGGTTTACTAAACATATTTTCAAGTTGATATACCCTTTACTTCATCGTGGCGGAAAGTACTGTTTACGAACCTTTGATGATATATACATAAATGTGAATGGGGGAGTCACTCCTTGCTGTGCGTTACCTAAATTTGAGTTAGGGAACATTCTAGACCAAGATTTACCTGAAGTATGGAATAGCTGTAAGTTTCGTAACTTCAGGAAACATCAGAAAGAGATCTGCGGAAAGTGTGATATTTTGACTGTAAAGACCTACAATAAATAGGCTAATTTTAGTAAAATAAGTCAAATGCGCTTGACTTGTTTTTGTTTTTGTGTTATACTGTTTTATTGATTCGATCTGTTTCGTTTCATTCATCGCCCAACCCCTTTTAGAAGGAATTAAACCATGGCGAAAAATCTGTTTCTGATTCTCGTTCTCTTGTCCCTTTCCGCCGCGGCCTGCTCTGACCTTGATCGGTCCCAAAGCCGATTCCTGCAAAACGAAGGTCTACAGAACGCCAGGCACCTCAACGGTAACCTCTGGGCCGCCGAAAATCGAGAAGGGCTGTATGTGCTGGTGAACATCTACCGGCAAAAGATTCTGTCCACCGAGAAGTACTTCGCTGTTTACCCTCTCGGTCCTAAGCACGTGGCTGTGAAAACGGTTTACGGTGGCACGAACAAGGTTGCCTTCTGTGGTAACGAGGGAACCGTTTGGGAGTTGCGAGACCTGAACGGCCAAAAAGTACAGATGCAGTACCCGAACTACAGCTACTGCCATTTCTATTACATGCGCGACCAGAAGGAGATCTGGGGTGCACGACACCTGTTCGATTCGGTGTCCATGGCTACGGTGCTGTAGACACCAAAAACTACAACCAGTAAAAGCGTCCGACCTTAACAAGGGTTGGGCGTTTTTCATTTGCTTAAAAGCCTAATATTTAGTAAAATAGTAATAGAGCATTTCACATTTAACCAAATTTACTATATTTACTAAATTCACTATATTTACTTTATTTTAATTTTATGAAAAAGAAAAATATCCTTGTACTAGGCGGAGCTGGATTTATTGGGGCTCTTCTATGTGAAAGATTACTTCAAAATGATAATAATGTTATCTGCGTTGATAATTTTATTTCAAGTGGTGAAAAAAACATCAATCATCTACTTAAATTACCAAACTTCAAATTTATTAATAAAGATGTTTCAAAGGGGCTTGATTTGGATAAGATTAAAGATTTGGACATCTTTCAAGTGAAGGTTTTTGGGATCAGTGAAATTTACAATTTAGCTTGTCCAACTTCAATCAAAAACTTTGAGAAACTAAGAGAGGACACTGTTCGAGCAAATACTGTTGGATTAATTAACGCACTTGATATTGCGGTAAAATACAAAGCTAAGTTTTTGCAGTTCTCAACGTCAGTTATCTACGGTGACACACCAAGAGGTAAATTCATTACAGAAGATTT
>JABHMO010000019.1 GCA_018693855.1 Candidatus Falkowiibacteriota bacterium | reverse complement strand
CAACGACTATTCGGTCATCCGGATAGTCGTTTTTTATTGTCTAATTTTAGGCATTTTACGCAAATAGTGTCCAGCAGGCTTGACAAATAATTAAAAGTATGTTATAATACTTAATCAATTGAACATCGACAAAACAGCCCGAAGTGCTTCGGCACTCGGGATTATATATACGCAGCCCCTGGCCTACCCCACGTGGGAATCGGCAATCACGGCTGCGGCGAGCCCCTCGGCATTGCGCCAATGGGGGCCTTCAAGTTCTGTTCATCGCTGAGCCCCCGCAAGGGATTGCAGAAAGCGATGCAGGACTCCTCAGTTGAAAAGCTGGGGCATGGGAGAGGCATAAATAATATGAAGCCCTCCCGTGAATACAATCCCTACCTAAGTGGTGGGGTGAAGCTCATACGCAGCCTCATGGAAGAACCGCTCGGAATTACCGAGGTCTGGTGCGATATGAGAGGCTGCGCCGCCCTCCTAGTGAAAAGCCGATATGGCTGATCACCTCTCGCGGGACGCGAGAGTGGAGGGTTCAGTAAGACCTGCTACAGAGAGCCCCTTTGCTTGGGCGAGTAGCAGGCATTCCTGGTCCTGTAAACTGTGGGTGAGGTTGTCGGTTAGTTGATCTCAACTTCCGGCAGCCTCGCCCCGCGCGAACATTACTCACAAAAGAAAGTCAGAGAGGTTTGAGCAATTAGCTCCCTCTACTAACTCAGTGAGATGAATATACACAGGGGTTTGAGCCTTTCGGCTCCCCCTACCGACCATTACCTGCCGCCCATGGGCAGGAGAATATAAAGGCCCCTCGCGAGCGAGTGCTCGCGGGGAATCGTAACAACCTTCGAAAGAAGGGAGGGGGTATGCGGGAACGCTACCCAGTGGACGAGGTGAGACCCTAGTCCGCAACGTCAGAGTAGGCGCCGCCCTCATAAAAATACCGGTAGAGTCTGAACTCGTAGATCAACGACGTTCAGAAAGAGGATAGCAGCTATCTCCTCAGCTTGAAAAAGCGCTGCATCGCACTTTCGGCCTCCACACCGAGGCCTTGATCATATAGAACCCGTCGTCTAATACACGACGGGTTCAAAATTTTAAAAAATTCACGAACAACTCAGTTGTTCTTTTTTATTTCTCTAACTTTAGTCATTTATCTTCTTTCGGGCCATCTTTAGCCTTCTCTAGCCCTCTTTCTCACTTGACAAACTTAAAACTATATGCTATAATGTTCTATTGATGGAAACCCGTATCTAGGCATTCGCCTGGAGAAAGGAGACCATTATGGCAATGCGGCCACAAGGCGGAGAGGACTCGAAATCCTTTACCCGTATGTGGGGAAGAATCCCACAAGACCGCAAGCTTTCCCATCCCGTAGGCAATGGCCTGAGGGATCACGAAACAACCCCTGGATAAGAAAGAAGGTGAAAGCCATGAAAAGATTGTAGCGGTAAAACCGCAAAACAATCGGACAACAGAGAGGTACAGCGAGCCTCTGGCGAGAAAATCGTAGGATGTAGGCTAGTAGAGATTAGGGGGATCATCTCTAGAGCGGTCGAAAGACTGCTGAGCGTAGTTGGCTCCTACTGGGTTTTGTAAATACCTTATCCGAAAATTTACAACCGGCAATTAGGCTTCCCAATAAGGTAGAGGCCATCACTATAGAGTTAAATCAGCTTTAGGGCCCGCCGAACTTTCGGCGGGCTCATAAATTTTAAATAAATCTTCATATATTAAAAAAGACAATGTTAGTTTACATTGCCTTTTTTGATTAGATCAGATTGATCCATCATGAGTTGCTTCTTCAACTGTCACAACTTGTACGCGAGTATTAGGACACATTTCCCGTAGCCCCAACATACTGCAAATCGGCATCGGTCGTATCAACTCCACTCGCACAGAAAGTGGGCCTCCGGGAGAAGTTTGCCGAGCTGTCTCAATCACCTGATAAATGTTGTTTCGATTGCAGGGTGACAGCTGAACACAGTTCGGGCACGGATTAACGCACTTCTTTTTCTTTGGAACAACTTTGAACAAAGCCAGTCGCTCAAGAGCCTTCAATTTCGACAACTCTCCAACCAAATCATTTTCAGTCTCCAATTCAGCTCCCACTTCTTTACCTGTTCGCAAGTTGAACACTTTCGCTTTTCCCATTTTCTTTCCTCCATACGTATGAGTTGAGAAGATCAAAAAACGCCCCAAAGCAGGGCGTTTTTTTAATGTTCCAAAAAGTGCAACATCATAAAGACGACCTGCTTTTCACAAAACAAGATGATGTTGAACAAAATTTTACATTATAATATCTCATAAATTTTTTCATCAAAAAACCGCCCTTCAGGCGGATAAATTTTTGGTAGTTGTTATTTACCTAAAAATGCCGCCCTTTCAATAAAGAGTTACATTCTGAGGATAGATTGTTAATCTGTTTATACATATATTAACTGTAGCATATGGGAAAATTGTGTCAAATGAGAAATGGGGCTATACGAGGCTAAACGAGGCTATATGAGGCTAAGAAAAAAAGGAATTGCTAATTTTAGCTAATCTTTTCGTTTGTTTCTTTCAGTTTTCATCTCAGCCCTTGACATATCTAGTAAGTTTGCTATAATGTGTCTACTGAATGTATGTACCTGTTTCTATCCCTTTAGGCGAAAGGCTCTCACAAGAGTCCGACGCACCGCACCCCTGCACGAAGGAGAAGCCATGTGCTCTCGCTACCCCGTCGGTGTCTATTAGGTGCCTCAATCTTATCGCGAGTTCGAAACAAGCCCCCGGCACACGTCGGGGGCTTATACTTTTTAAATTTAAAAATCTGCTATAATATATCTATGCAAAACAAATCATCTCGAAATAAGACAATAACAGTAAACAAAGAAGACAACTTCCCTATTTTGGAATTGAGAAAAGAAGATGATTATAAAAATAAAATATTCTTTGGCAACTGTATTACAGAGATGAAAAAACTGCAGGATGGAATAGTGGATCTGATTGTGACGGATCCTCCATATACGATGTATAAAGATTTTGGGGAGGGATCGGTTAGTATTAAAGAAAAAGAGTTTACAAATTGGTGCAAAGAATGGATTGATGAATGTTTTAGGGTATTGAAAGAAAATGGATCTATTTATATCTGTATTAACTGGGAAGCATCTAGTATCATTGAAAAATTACTAAAGAAGCAGTTCACAATTAGAAACAGAATAACATGGAAACGTGATAAGGGACGGGGAGCAAAACAGAATTGGAAAAATAACATGGAAGACATCTGGTACGCGACAAAATCTGACAACTATACTTTTAATCTTGAAAATGTTAAAATAGAAAAACAAGTTATTGCACCCTACGTTGATAAGAAGGGAAATCCAAAGGACTGGAAAATTGTCGATGGGAAAAAAGTAAGAATGACTCACCCATCAAATATCTGGACTGATCTAGTAGTCCCCTTTTGGTCAATGGCAGAAAACACAGAACACCCAACTCAGAAACCTGAGAAACTAATTGAAAGAATCATTTTAGCATCTTCAAACAAAAACGAACTCGTTTTCGACCCATTCATGGGTTCCGGCACAACCGCCGTCGTCGCAAAGAAACTTAAACGCAACTATCTCGGCTTCGAAATCGAAAAACGATTCTACAACCTCATAAATAAAAGACTACTTAAATCAACTTAAACACGTCCCCGCCCTCCCGCCCTAATTTTGTGCTGGCGCATCTTCGACTCCGAGGGATGAGCCCTCTCGCTCAGACTCGAGGAACAGCCGATTTCGTTCGCTTACGCTCGCTCAACCTCATTCGCAGAACACTACTTGCAAGAACCATAAATATACAATTTAGAAAATTACAGATCTTTCTTCTTTCCACTTTAATCTTTTAACTTTCCACTCTCTATGGGACATCAAACATCAAAAAACTATCTAAAACTTCAAAACAGATTAAATAAATCACCTCAGGGTGCACCTCCATCTGATTCACTGTTTCAGATTCTAGAAATTCTTTTTTCAGAGAAAGAGGCTGATCTTGCATCAAAACTGCCGATGAAACTTATCACAGTAAAAAAGGCAGCGAAGAGATGGAAAAAGACTGAAGAAGAATCTCGAGAAATTTTGGAAGGCCTTGCTGACAAAGGTATATTGCTCGACATGCATAATGGGAAAGAGAAAAATTATGTTATGGCTCCAACAATGGCTGGTTTTTTTGAATTCTCAATCATGAGAGCTGATGGAAAATTTGATCGAGAACTTTTGTCAAAACTGTACTACGAATACATTAACGGAGAAGACGCATTCGTAAAACAAGTTCTAGGACAGATGCCAACTATTGCTCGCGGATTTGTACATGAAGACACTATTCAAGAAAAAGATTATAGTGAAGTACTTGATTACGAAAGAGCTAGTAAAGTAATTGACACAGCGAGCTGTATTACAGTTGGAACATGCTACTGTCGACACAAAATGGAACATGTAGGAAAAGCGTGTGATCAACCTCAAGAAGTTTGTCTTACATTCAATAACGCTGCACGAAGTTTATCATCTCATGGTATTGCTAAAAAAATTACAAAAAAAGAAGCTCACAAAGTACTTGATGACTGCATTAAAAACGGATTAGTACAAATTGGAGACAATGTTCAAGACAATGTCGGATTCATCTGTAACTGTTGCGGCTGCTGTTGTGAAGCACTGTTAGCGTATAAAGAACTTGGCACCAGCATGAAGGTTCACACGAACTTCTTTGCTGATTTTCAGGACAAAAGCTGTACTAGTTGCGGACTTTGTAGTCTAAAATGTCCTGTCGATGCTATCGTTATGAAGGAAGATAAAGATAAAAAGAAGAAACCAGTTATTGATAAAGAAAGATGTATTGGCTGTGGAGTTTGTTCACGATACTGTCCAACAAAGGATATTTCAATGGAACGAAGAGATGAAGTTGGATTTGTACCAAAAGACAGTTTTGAAAGATTTGTAATGGCAGCAATCAATGAAGGAAAATTACAGAATCTAATTTTTGATAACTTCGGCTTGTGGACAAATGATCAGCTAAATAGATTATTAGCATATATTTTGTCATTAAAACCAGTCAAACGAAAACTGGCTAGTCAACAGCTTCAGTCAAAATACATTGATAAAATCGCGAGAACTTATTATGCGCTGAATAAGAAGTTGTTTAAGGAAAAAAAGAAGCCGGATTATAGTCATCCTGAGTTGAAAGTGAAGACAGGCAAGGATAAGTAAATATGTGTAAATACAAGTAAATACTTAAAATAATCAGTAAAACAAAAACGAGCTAGATGCTCGTTTTTTGTGTATGTTAGTCAAGCTTGTCTTTGAGGTCTTCAACTTTGTCGAGGATTTCTTGGCCTTCTTCGTAGTAGTCTTGGCCGGTTTCGTACACATCTTGCACTTTCTCGACTCCGTCTTGAATGTCTTCTATATTGTCTTTTGTTTCGTTAAATAGGTCTTCACCTTGCTCGATTGATTTTTTCAGCTCATCACGTCCTTCTGGGATCATTTCTTCTACTTGATCTTTTTTCTCATAATAATCCTTTACTACATCGTCTTTGACTGACTGAACAAAGTACAAGATAGCGTAAGCAGCAATTAGAAAGATAATTAAATAAAACACACAGCATGTTAAATTGAACCGCTTCTTTTTTTTCGGAACTTCTTCTTCATCATGATCCAGTTCTCTTAATCGCTGTCTTTTCTCGTCAAGATACTCATCATTTGCAACTTTAAGTTCTTTCTCACGTTGTAGTCTATTACTTGTTTTCATAAAAATGGATGTGACTATATACAATAAATAAAGCCTCGTTTAGCCTTGTATAGCCTCGTTCCTATTTATCGCGAATACTTAGGTCGTAAAGAATACTCTCACTCTTCTGCAAATTTCGTTTTGCTTGATCAAATTTTGTTCGTAAATAACCTCGGTAATCAGATTGCATCAATTCATGAAGTGTGGCGTGTACAATCTCACCAGCGTCTTTGACGTCCTTTATTTTCCCTTTAGTTGTCCACAGTACCATCATTCGTACGATCTCTCCGGTTAAATCACTTAATGCGCCTAAATATTCCTCACTTAAAACAGGGAAATCTTTTATACCTGTTATTTTTTTACCTGCCATAAAATCAGCAAAGAACTTTGCTTCTAAATACTCTTCTACAGCAGCTTTCCATGATCCCTCACTTCGAAGTTTACCATCCTTACCAAATCTTTTATCAAGACTAATCAAAGCCTTATTCGCATCAGCCAATCGATCTTTCGCCTCTATCTTCTTACCTCTCTGCAAAGCAAAGATAGACTGCTTTGACCAATGAAGAGCGTTCGAGCTCTCACTTATTATCTTCCTTCTTCCAGCAACATCATCTGAATTTTGTTTAAATACTTTTGTAAAAAATGTTTTGTCGAGCATAATTGTTTTTATGATTTAATTTTATCTAAACGTTGTATTTTATTATTAAAACTTGTAAAACATTTTTCATGTATTTTTGCGTCTATTTCATGACCGGCGTCTATTAGTGATTGTCTAACTTCACTATCAAGGCCTTTGAATTTTTCAATATTTTCAATGAAAATTTTCACATTACCATATTTAATTAAAGCCAAAGCAACCTTTTTATGATCTATTAAGTCCAAATCAAAAAATCTAACCATCAAGTTCTGTGTCACCCAGTGCGGCCCGACATTATCACGTTTAATAATTTCGATTATTATTTCCTCATCTAATCCGTCAAATCTATCTAAATATTGAGCAATAAAGAGTCCGGCCCCTTCTGCTAATACCTTTAATGCTAATTCTTTATTATATCCGTTTATTTTATGAGGATCTGCATACTCACTCTCGATTAACTTTTTCGTGGATTTATCTATCCTTTTACGAGATTCGATTCTTTCAACTAAAACCTCTTCTACCTTTACTCTCTCATGAAATATTGCGTTAAACCACCCATCATCATGATCCTCTTCGTTTAACGCATTAGACAACAAATAATCATCATGCCATAATAGCAATTTTTCAAGATCTTTTTCTGCTATACAGTGTTGGATCTGATTAATGGCAGAATTAACTTTGTCGAAATCCTGTTTATCAATTAATATTCTGATTACTGACTTAATAATACGTTGAGAAAAATGTCTGCTACTGCCAAGAATATTATCAATTTGGTTATTTTCGATTAACTTATCTGCTATTTTGTCACAATCAACATTTATATATCGATCTATAAATTCAGGTATCCGTTGACCTTGTCCTGAGTCGATAATTCTTTCCAGTAACTCCTGATGATTCATTTGATCAAATTGTTGAGAAAAATCAGACAAACATTCATTAGCTTCATTCTGTTCTATAAGATGATCCAACACTTTAGATTGATCTACTCCTTTCAACTTTTTCATGAACATTGCCACATAAACTCCTTGATTAGCTTCTAGTAATTTATTCACAATTTTAGAATGATCAGTTGTTTCAAATATTTCAATATTTTCAAGTAACGCTTTAACCGCCAGTCCCCCCTCTTTTATCAAATCAACAAAAAAAGTATCAATATTTAAATTCGGAAATTTTTCAATGTTTTTTAATAATATTTTATAATTAAGCGAATCAAACAATAATCTTATTACGCGATCATCAAGAACAGGAAACATTGATAAATCAACATCAAAAGTAGCTTCATCTCTTGAACAATAATATCTTTTTATTTCAGGTTTATACAATTCACTTTCACGAAGAGCTAATTCTTCTCTTTCAATACCATATACTTTAGATAGATCATCTCTCCTACTTCTCTTTCTCAGTATTTCATTTATTCTAGGATCGTCTGAATATCCGAAACCTCTAATCTTTCCATCCATTTGATAAATAAACCTCAATTCCTCAACTGTTAATTTTTCTCTTTGTTCTTCTTTATTACATATACTAGTCAATTTCTTCATATCAGCAACCTTTACTTGATACTCTTTCCCATCTGAAAATTTTGCCAGTTTTTTATCTGCAACATCTGATATATGCGGATCTAGATTTTGATCAGAACTCACTCCTCGAACTTCCGCTATTTTATTATCTTGCATTCTAATTGCTACTCGAGGAATAGTTGATTCCCCTCTTTTATCATTTGAATAGTACACGAAAAAATCTCCAGAACTTAATTGAGTTTTAGCAGTATTCTCGCCGGCAGTGCACCATCCCGTTCCATGACCTTGCAATGATTTCACTAGAGGCATATGATCTGATCCTTTTTCATATTTCACCCACTCACCCAAAGTCTCCTTAAACAACTCTTCGTTAGACATGGTGACCTTTTCAATTGCAAAAGCGTATAACTTTGCAAAATTTTCCGTCTTCATTAGTTTCTCCAGTTCTTCCTGCAATTCAATTCTTTTCTTCTCCAGATCCTCAGCTCTTAGCCTCCTAACGTCATTGTTCTCTTCACCATCCCCCAAATCATCCACTGGCAATTTTACTATTTGATTTTTATATTTCTTTTCTATTGACCGTAGAACAAAATCCAAGGCCTCCTGATTTAAATCCGAAAAAGGAGCAACGGTATCTTTCTTTCTTTTGCTAAAGGCTTTCTTCTTCTTATCATAGACAGACATCTTCAACATACTCTGAAACGCCCAATACTTTGCCCACATGGGATAGAGAGCATCTTCTGAAGATAAGTAAGTTACCCACGTATCCAATGTTGTTCTTTGATCTTGCTGTATAACTTCAATCTGTTGATCTTTTATATCATCAGGAATATCAATCTTTCCATTCTCATCTTTTTCAAAATCAGCACCCCTACCTTCATTGATTATAATTCGTCTCTGACTATCCCAATAACTTTCAGGCACATTTTCTTCTTTTATTACGTATTTTTTATGATAGCTTTTCTTTATTCTTTCCAGGACGGCTGGATCATCATGATGACCATGAATCTTTTCTAACACATCCATAAAATCCCTAATTTTTTCAACAGGTTTTTGAGAAGTTTTTTCACCAGCTCTTCTTCTACGTTTTTGTTCACCCTCCACTGCCGATTCAGTATGCAAATTGCTATATATTTTCTTTAGGAATTGTTCACCTTCATTCATATAATTATTTTAATTTTAATAATGTTTATGAGTATTTGCTACGTGTTCTTCGTGCGTTTCACTAAAAACGATCTCATTCTCAGGTGTAGTTAGGAAATACATGTATGGGACATCTTTATAATAGATGACTGATTTGATTGACTCAATGCTGGGATTGTTGATTGGTCCGGGTGGTAGTCCTGAATATTTATACGTGTTATATCTGTTATCTATCTCTAAATCAGCGTAAGTTGGCCGAGTTGTGCCTTTTTTTGTAATGTAATTGACTGTCGCATCACTCTGAAGCGCCATTCCAATATCAAGTCTATTCTGAAACACACCTGCGACTACTCGCCTATTTTCATAACCAAACATCTCTCTCTCAACAATACTCGCAAGAGTTAAAACTTCATGAATAGTCTTACCTTGTTTTTTGATCTCTTTTCTCATCTCATCAGTCAATTTATTGTCAAAATTCAACAACATCTTCTCAACAATATCCTCAACTGTTGCGTCAACATAGATTCGATATGTATCAGGATAGAGATAACCAATTAAATTAGTATGATCTGTTCTATCTGCTAAAAAATCATAGTCTTTATTCTTAATCGTCTCAGAATATTCCAATAACTCTCCGGATTTAATGACATTTTCACCAGCCAAATACTCATCCATTTCCACAATATTCCAGCCTTCGATCAAAATGATTTCATTTTCTTCTAATGTCCATCGGACATTAACTATTTTATCAACTAAATCCTTAATCGATAGATTCGTCGGTAAGCTGTATTCTCCATTTTGAAACTTAGATTTTTGGCCACTAAAAATGACGTGAAGCTTAAAGGCTGATTCATTTTTAATAAATCCCTGATCTTTTAACTTCTCTGAAATATCACTAATGCCTTCCCCTTTTTCAATCACAAACGATTTTCGTTCGTCAGTTCCTTTATTCACAACATTCACTTCACTACTGTAATAAAAAAATATAACAACAAAGATAACTAAAATTAAAATAAATTTCTTCTTCATAAATAATCTTTATACTCCTCCATTTTTATTTTATCTACTAACTGTTTTATTTCTTGAGATTTACTTTTCGGACAGATCAAGGTTACGTCTGGCGTGTTCACAACAACTAAATCATCAACTCCGACTGTTGCGATCAACTTCTGTTTATCCAAGTTGTGAATATAACAGTTTGAAGTTTTAATACCAGTCCATTTACCACGAACTAAATTCGCTTCTTCGTCAACGAGTGAACGCTGGACATCATACAAAACATCAAAAGCACCAACATCACTCCATCCAAAATCGCCTTTTATTATCAAAACTTCATTTGGATCAATTTTTTCAGTAATAGCATAGTCAAATGAAATTTTTTCCATCTTTGAAAATTCAGAGTTAACTTTTTCTATATCGTTATCAAAATATGCTTGACTGATATTGTTCAAAAGTTCAACATGACTTGGACTATTCTGTGCAAAAGACTGTAAAATACGACGAGGTGTCCACATGTAATAGTTTGCGTGCCATAAATAGTTTCCTAAGTTCAAATAGTCTCGCGCAACACTAAATTCAGGTTTTTCAGTATGTCCTTTGAACTTGTAAACCTCGATCCCATTTTCAGTATGAGAAAGCTCACCAACCTCAGTATAACCAAGAGCCGTATTTGGGAAAGTTGGAGTAATTGCAATATCCAACATTTTACCAGTTTCTCTAATTAGTTTATCAGCCAACTTTATACTATCAATAAATTTCTTTCTATCATTAATAAAATGATCAGACGGAATATATGCAATTGGTTCATCTGGAAACTTATTATATAAATAAGCTGCAGCCAATCCCATCGCAGGAGCTGTATCTCTTTTTTCTGGTTCAATTATGTAGTTCTCACGTGGAATAACTGGAAAAAGATCCGAGACTTTCGAAACTAAATTCTCAGTCGTTGAAACATAGATATCAGTAATTGGAAAATCACTTAAGAATCGCTGAATAGTATCTTCAAGCAACGTTCTATCACCCAAAACACGACTGAACTGTTTTGGTTCATCCTGTCGACTAATCGGCCATAATCTTGTACCTCCACCCCCTGCTAGAATGATGATTTTCATATTAAATTTCTAACAATTCTTTTACATTTAGTAATAAGCTTTTATCTCATCAAAAAGTAAAGTATCAATATAATCGCCAATCCAATTCTATACCAAGCGAAAACATTCAATTTGTGAGTTGTTAAGTATTTCATTAGGAATTTTATCACAAGCAATCCAGAAATAAAAGAGGCTAAAAAACCGATCACAAAAATCCGAATCATAGTAGATTCTAGGGTTGAAAAGTCTAATTTGAAGATTTGATAGAAACCTGCACCTAATATAACGGGAATGCCTAATAAAAATGCAAATCTTGCTGCTTCACTTCTTTTCAACTTGCTACTCATTCCAGCAACAATCGTTATTCCAGATCTAGAAACTCCGGGAATCAAAGCGAAAGCTTGTGCTACTCCAATTAAAATCGCCTTAAAAAAAGTAAGTTCTTCCATCCCTTTCTTTGGTTTTGAATACTTTTCAACCAGCAGGAAGATTACAGCGACGATAATTAAAGTTGAAACAACTACCCACTCACTTCTTAATTTTGTTTCAATAATGGTTTCAAATAACAGACCCAAGACAACAGCCGGAATTGTCGCCACTATTAACTTAAAAACAAAGTCTATTTCAGACTTTACAACTGATTTTGATCCTGAAATAAATTTGAAAAATGTTATCACATACTTCTTAATATCATTCCAGAAAAACAACACCAAAGCAAAACCAGTTCCCAAATGAAGAGCCGTATCAAACGCCAAATTTTGCTCAAAATCAAAATTTAGGATATTATGTAATAGAACAAGGTGACCGGAGCTTGAAACTGGGAGGAATTCGGTTATACCCTGAACAATTCCTAATACAATGGAATAAATAAATAACATAATAGGATATTGAGTTAAAATTAAGTTAAAATTGAGGAGATTGAGGACATCAAGTACAACGTTATCATCTTTATGGCCCTCTATAGCCTTCTCAAGCCATCTTAAACCTATGAACTATCAACTAATCTATCTGCCAATCATCGCGGCAGTTGTTACTCAGGTTATAAAATTAATTATTGATGCGGCAAAGGGGCAGTTCAGTTGGAAAGATCTTAACAGCTACGGCGGGATGCCAAGTTCTCACAGTGCAACCGTAACAGCCTTAGCAGCGGCAGTTGGATACTATGAAGGCTGGGACAGTGCTGCTTTTGCGATCAGTCTTATCTTGGCTTTAATTGTAATTAGAGACGCTGTAGGCTTCAGATTTGTTTTAGGAAAACATGCAAAACAGTTGAATCAGATCATTCACACTCTTGAGGCTGGAAAATCTTATCAGTTCCCTCACTTGAAAGAAAGGTTAGGACACACACCACTTCAATCATTAGTTGGAATAGCTATTGGTGTCATGGTTGTTGTTGTATATGTATTGATTGGATAAAATATTTTATTTCTGACAATGCGGACAAAACGAACTACTTCGTCCATTAATCTTTTGCTTTTCAATCACACCTTTTTTGCAACGTAAACAAGATTCACCTTGTCTACCATAAACTTTAAGGAACTGTTGATAACCACCTGTTTTACCATCACTATCGACATAAGTATTAAAAGAAGTGCCACGATGCTTAATTGCTTTTGCGAGCACTTTTTTTATATACTTAAAAATTAGTTCTTTTTCAGATTTTTTTAATGTTTTTACTCGGCGAGTTGGTTTAACTTCACTTAAAAAACAGACTTCGTCAGCATAAATATTTCCGAGTCCAGCTAACAATTTTTGTTCTAATAGAAATGTTTTTATCTTTAAGTTTGATCGTCGTTTCATGATTTCAAGTAAATACTCAAATTTGTATTCACGATCAAATGGTTCAACACCTGTTTTCAATAACTGTTCATCTAATCCCTCTTGATCAACTATTTTCAAATAACCAAATTTTCTAATATCATTAAAAAACAACTTGCTCTTATCACTAAACTCAATAATTACTCGAGTAAACTTGTTCGGCAAATCTGTTACATTAACAATTGGATGTCCTCCGACTGTTAACTCCCCTTTTTTTGCTTGAAAAACAAGTTGTCCTGTCATTTTAAGGTGTATCAGCAAAAACATCTTGTTACTTATCTCTATATAGATTAATTTTGCCCGACGACTGATCTTATTAAACACTTTGCCTTTCAACAGCTGAAAAAACGTCGCAACATCTGGAGAAATTTTTTTCACAAAACCTTCATCTACCCAAACTTTGGATATTTTCTTTTTCAGAATCCTTGTTTCCAAATCACGTTTAATTGTCTCAACTTCAGGTAATTCAGGCATAGAAGTGAAACATGATGCCACTGATCACAACTGATACAACATGATAGTTATCAGTTGTATCACGTGGATATCATGTTGATCATGTTTCAGTTATATTAAACTTCTACCAGTCATATCTTCGGGTGGATCGAGGTTCATTAATTTTAGAACGGTGACTGGGACATCGGATAGAAGTCCTGTAGGTTGGATCAAACTTAAATCATTATTAACTAATTCAACATCTTCAACTGTCTTACCTTCAAACTCTTTACCTACAACTATAAAGGGTACCGGATTTGTGCTGTGCTCTTTATCAAGTTCACCTGTTTGTAGATTTAACATCTCTTCTGCGTTCCCATGATCAGCTACAATTAAAGCAACTCCGCCTTTTGACAATATTAATTCAACAACTTGCCCTAATGCTTTGTCTACGGTTTCAACACTTTTCACTGTTGCTTCAATATTCCCAGTGTGACCAACCATATCTGGATTTGCATAATTAACAACAATAAAATCATGTTTTTCACTTAATATTTCTTTTGTTAACTTTTCAGTAACTAAACGCGCACTCATCTCAGGTTTTTCTGAATAAGAAGCTAGTTTTGGTGAAGGAACAACAATTCGATCTTCACCTTCAAAAGATTGCTCAACTCCTCCACTGAAAAAGAAAGTTACATGAGCGTATTTCTCAGTTTCCGCCATATGAAGCTGTTTGTATCCTTTTTCACTTAAGTATTTTGGTAATGAACTTTTTACTTCTTCTTTTTCGAATACAACTTTGACTGGCAATCCATCTTCGTACTCTGTCATTGTTGAAAAATATAAGTTATCCAACTTAACTGAACGATTGAACTTATCAAATTCGTCCAAAACAAAAGCCTTTGTCAACTCTCTTGCTCTATCTGCTCTATAATTGAAAAAAATCACAGAATCTCCAGAACTAACTTTTGCAACTGGTTTTTCTTTGTCTCCAATTACAGTTGGAACAAATTCTTCATCGTAAACATTCTTTTTATATGACTCTTTAATAGCTTTAATTGGATCACTATAATATTCTTCACTAACACCTTCGACCATCACTTTATAACTTTTCTCAATTCTGTCCCACTGATTGTTTCGATCCATTGCGTACATTCGTCCATGTAAACTAGCGATTTTACCAACTTTATGTTTTTTGATTTGTTTTTCAAGTTCTTCTACAAACTCACGACCACCATCCTTTGAACTATCTCGTCCATCTAGAAAAACATGGACATAAACATCTTTGAATTTTTCTCTTTTCGCAAGTTCAAGCAACGCAAAACAGTGAGAGCTAGAGCCATGAACCTTTCCCTCTCCAATGATTCCCATTATATGAAGTTTTGAGTTGTTTCTTTTTGCATGATTAATGGCATCAACCAAAACAGCGTTTTGATAAAACTCTTCAGTCTCGATTGTTTTATCAATTCTTGGCAAATTCTGATAAAAAATTCGTCCTACACCAAGATTAAGATGACCAACTTCAGAGTTACCCATTTCACCCCAAGAAAGCCCTACAGCCTCACCTGAGGCCATTAGACTCATTGCAGGATAACTATCTAGGTATTTGTTAAAATTAGGTGTTCTCGCTTGTTCAACTGCATTACCCTCAGATCGAGGAGCAATTCCAAATCCATCAAGAATTATTAAACAAACTGGTTTAGGTATTTGAGACATAAGTTACAAAGGGGGCTATAGGAGGCTATATGAGGCTCTGTCCAAACTAGGTCACTCCGGACTTGATTCGGAGTCTGGCCAGATTGAAAGCCGTCCATTCCGTTTTATTATAATTAATTTTATATTATTAAACTTTTCTCTAGTTCTTTGGCTTTGGATTTTAATCCGTGATTGAAAATACTGTATATTGTTGGAGCAATGTTACCAAGATTTCCATTTTTTTTCAATCTTGCACCCTTGTATTCATTTGAGACTAAAATAAAGGGCACTTTATTCGTTGTATGGGATGTCCATATCTCATTTTTCTTCTCATCGATCATCTTTTCAGCATTACCATGATCAGCCGTTATAATTAGAGTCCCGTCTTTTTTCAATACCGAATTTCCCAGTTCTCCAATGCATTTATCACAGTGCTCGATTGCTTTAATCACAGCTTTCAGATTTCCTGTATGACCAACCATATCAGGATTTGCAAAATTTATAGCAATAAAGTCATACTTTCCTTGATCAATCAAAATCTTAACATTTTTCGTGATTTTATAAACACTCATTTCAGGTTTCAGAGCATAGTTCTTTACTTTTGGTGAAGCAATCTTAACTCGATGCTCACCATTAACAGCGTCAGCATATCCCCCATTTATAAAGTAAGTCATATGAGCATACTTTTCCGTTTCAGAAATATAGAGCTGTTTAGCATGACTTAAAATCATTGGTAAAGTATCTTTCAGATCAGCAGACGGATAAGCTGTCAAAATATGATCCAAATCAGGACCAAAATCAGTCAGAGCACAGAATTTCAAATTTTTCACTTTTCTTTTTCTGTCAAAAGAGTTTGGATTCATTTTGTTAAATTGCTTTTGCACAAAACATTTCGCCAGTTGACGAGCTCTGTCAGATCTTGAATTGAAAAATACAACTCCGTCATTATCACCAATTCGAGTATTAGCACACTGTTCTTTTGTATTACAGACAATCGCAGGTTCAATAAACTCATCAGTCACATTTTTATTGTAAGAATGAATCACTGCATCTTCATAGTCATTAAAATGCAAGAACTTTTTTCCAATCAAACAGTCATAAGCTCGCTGCGTTCTTTCCCAATGTTTATTTCTATCCATTGCATAAAAACGCCCAATCACTGTAACAATTTCTGCTTTATTCTTGACTTTGTTCTTTATTTGCTTAAAAATTTTCAATGAAGACATTGGCGGTGAATCCCGTCCGTCCGTGAACAGATGCAAATATATTTTTTTTATTCCTTTCTTATTAATCAGGTCAACAATTGAATACAAGTGCTTCATAGAGGCATGAGGACTTTGCCCGTCGGAAATTAAGCCCATGACATGCATTTTGCTAGACTCTTTTTGGACATGTTCAATTGTTTGATTCAATGCTAGATTTTTATCAAATCGACCTTCATCAATATCACGAGAGATCTCAACAACATCATCTAAAACAGTTCTACCAGCCCCTATGTTAATATGACCAGCTTCAGAGTTTCCAACTTGGTTAATTGGCACACCAACCTGTTTTCCATGCGCAAAAAGTTGAGTATGCGGAAAATTTTTCCAATACTTATCAAAATTAGGTTTTTTCGCTAACTCAATTGCGTTCCCTTTACCAGGCGGAGCAATTCCCCATCCATCTAAAACCAACAATACAACTGGTTTGTTTTTTTTCATACAAATAGAAAACTTTTGATTATTGATTATTGGTTATTGGTTATTTAACTTCCCTTTCAATTTCCATCAATCGATTATATTTGCAAACTCGTTCACTTCGTGAAAGCGATCCTGTTTTTATAAAATCAGCATTCACGGCAACTGACAAATCAGAAATAAAAGTATCACAAGTTTCACCTGATCTATGTGAAACACTTACTTTATAACCGTTCTGTTTTGCCATGTAAATGGCATCGATTGTTTCAGTCAGAGTTCCAATCTGATTCAGTTTTATCAAAACGCCGTTCGCAACATCATTCTCAATTCCATAATATATTCGATCAACATTTGTAACAAATAGATCATCACCAATAATACAAGTTTGCGAACCTAAAAACGCAGTGATCTTTGCCCAATTTAACCAATCATCCTCATGTAACGGATCTTCCAAACTAATAATTGGATATTTCTTTAACCATTCATCTAACGTTTTAATTAATTTATCTGCGTTAACAGTTTTTTTACCTGATTTATCATTTAATGAGTAATTCCCTGTTTTCTTTTCAAAATACTCAGACATCGCAAGATCAGAAGCCAAAAAGACGTCCTTACCTGGTTTGTAACCTGCCTTTTTTATAGCTTTCATCAAAAAATCCAAAGCATCTTCATTCTTTTTCAGATTCGGTGCAAAACCACCTTCGTCTCCTACTAATGTTTGATGACCAGCCTTATTTAACAAAATTTTCAAATTCTGAAAAACTTCCGTGCCAATCTGAACTCGTTTAGAAAATGTAGTCGCCTTTGGGACGATCATGAACTCTTGCACTGTCAAAGAGTTGTCAGCATGCTTGCCACCGTTAATAACGTTCATTGTTGGTAATGGCATTTTCCAACCTTTTTCGCCTAATCTATAGCTATCTCTTATATATTTATACAACGGTTTTTTAGAAACTAAAGCACCGGCTCTTGCTACAGCCAGAGATACTGAAAGAATTGCGTTAGCACCCAAATTTGATTTATTTGGAGTTGCATCAAGATCAAGCATCAGCTCATCAATCTTAATTTGATCAGTTACATTCAAACCTTTCAATTTCTTTTCAATTTTCTCAACATTCTTGATTGCTTTCTGAACGCCTTTACCTAAATATCGTTTACCTCCATCACGAAGTTCAACTGCTTCATATTTACCCGTTGAAGCACCAGATGGGACAGCGGCGACAGCCTCAATTCCATTAGTCAAAACAATTTTTGTCTCAACCGTAGGGTTCCCTCGAGAATCTAATATTTCTCTAGCTTTTATAGTTTTTATTTTCATAGTTAGTATGTAAAAACACGTTTATAAATAACAAAATACAAGCATCAAATAACAAACAAATAACAAGAACCAATACTCAAAATTTCAAATATCAAACTCTTTTAGAAATTATAAATTTATAATTTGTAATTTAGATTTTGTTTGTATTTTGTAATTTGTTATTTGGAATTTACTTTTGGTTCATTACAAAAGTTCGTACTGAACATTAACATAAACAGTAATTTCCTGACTGCCAGCTTCTACTGTTGGAGCGATCTCTCCACCACCAAGACCACTCATTGCTTCCATTTTGTAATAGCTATCATAATTATTTCCACCACCTGAACTTTCGTTAAATGAAACTATCTTACCTAACTTAACATCAGCAGCATTAGCTAAATCTGATGCTTTGTTTTTTGCTTGCTCTAGAGCTTCGAGTCGTGCTTCTTGCTTTGCCTCTTCTGGATCATCAACTGTAAATTCTAAACCTCCAACCTGATTAAGATTATATTTCCCAGCGAGTGAAAGGACTTCACTTATATTATCAAAATCACGAATTTTGATTGTCAATGCTTGACTAACTTTATAACCATTCAAAACTCTTCCTTTGTCTTGAGTATACTTATAATCAGGGTAGATGCTATAGCTTGATGTTTGAATATCTTCTTTTTCTATATCAAAACCTTTAATATCTTTAATTACTTCATTCATTTTTGTTGTGTTTTCTTCTTGAGCTTTTGCAACGTCCGGATTAGTTGATTCAAGTCCAAGTCTAACTGTTGCAATATCTGGGACAATCACGACTGAACCTTCTCCACTGATTGAAATAGTATCTCGACTTTCAGCAGATTTACCAATGTAATCATACTCTTTCCATTCGTTTCGGGTTAGAAAGATTAAGTAAATAGCAAAAAGAACGACTAAGACTATCATTATTACAGCCTTGATCCAATGATGGTGAGAACAACAGCTCTCGTTTTGTTTTAAATCTAGCATAAATTTTTTATTAATTATTAATATTTTAATGATTTAAGTCCTGGTAGTTCTGAACCTTCAAGAAAAGTTAGTAAAGCACCACCACCAGTTGAGATAAAATCTATATATCTAGACATTTTTGTTAATTTTATGACAAATAAAGTTTCTCCACCACCAACAATTCCCAAAGCCTTACCAGATGAACGACTAGCTATCGCTTTTCCAATTACAATGCTTCCATGTTGAAATTTTTTATCTTCGGTATACCCGAGTGGTCCATTCCATACAATTGTTTTTGATGATTTTATAATACTTGAATAGTATTTCTGAGTTTCAGGTCCGATGTCAAGAATCATTTCATCTTTATTACACAAAAACTCATCATTTTGAATAAACTCATATCGAATTTTCTTTTTTGTTTGTTTATCTGCAACAATTACATCTCTTGGTAAAACAATCTTTCTACTTTTCAATAGAGACTTCGCCTTACTAACTTCTTTTTTATCCGTTCCAATCGAACTTCCTAATTGATAACCTTTAGCAGCTAAAAAAGCGTTAGCCAATCCACCACCAATTAGTACTTTGTTATATTTAGTAAGAAATTTTTTAATAACAGCATTTTTAGTCTCCAATTTTGAACCGCCGATAACAGCAACTGAAGGTTTTTTAGGTTTTAAAACTTTTTCTAAATACTTAACTTCATCGATTAAGTTGAATCCACCATAACTGGGTAACAGTTTTGTAATTGCAACCATTGAGGCAGTTTTCCGATGTGAGAAAGCAAATGCTTCATTCACATACAAATCAGCCATTTTGGATAAGATTTGCGCAAAGGCTTTATTATTTTTTGTTTCACTCTCGTCGTAACGCAAATTCTCTAAAAAAGCAATTCTACCTTTATACTTATTTACATTTTCAACTAAAGATTTATCGACTTTCCCATCAAAAAACTTAGTTGATTTAAATGTTTTCTTAAAATATTTGCAAACAGGCTCAAGACTCATTGCTTTTAATCTTTTTCCCTTTGGTCTACCGAGATGACTAACTAAAACAATGTTACAACCATTTTCCAATAAGAATCTTATCGTTTTGTAAGCTCTTTGCATTTTGAAATCGTCTAAAACCTTATCACCTTTCAACGGAACGTTAAAATCCACACGAAGTAGAACTCGTTTACCAGATAAACTTGCTTGTGATACTGATTCTATCTTCATAATGTATTAACCAGAAATAGATATTAATTCCCAACTATTCCCTTCAATTTTTTTAATTTTTATTTTCGCACCTTCCACAATCGTTCCCTTTGCTAACATCCCCAAGTTGAACTCTAAATTTTCCGCAGTAATGTCAGCTCCATGTTCAACGACACTACCAAGATTGATATTAATTTGTTTTACTTTCGATAAGTTGTTATCCTTAGCATTTTGCAAAACTAATTTGAATATTTTATCTGCCTCGTGAAAATCATGCATAAGATTATTAACAGATTTCTCCCCTTCGTATAACTTCGGTCGAAATGACAGGGAGAGAACTGTTGTTTTTGTTGAAGAATGAAAGAAGCAACTAAAACTGTCATTTCGACTGGAGTCTCGAGCGGAGTCGAGAGACGGACGGGAGAAATCTATTAAGTTTATCATTCTTAGTACCTTTAGTGAGTAGCACAGCTAATACACGGGTCGTAAGCGCGAATCAACGTTTTAATTAGTTGCTCTCGTTTTTTATCCGATGTTCTCTGGTGTTTTAACAAAAACTTTTCTAAATCCTTCTCCATCTGACCAAGAAATATAGTTGTTGGAGAAATTATATTTGTATGAATAATTGTTCCTTGATCATTTAGCTCGTACTCATGGTACAAAATGCCTCTCGGCGCCTCCATTACAGCAAATCCTTTACCTGCTTTTACTTTGAAAGGAATTTTCACTTTAGGACTTTTAATTTTTTGAAATTTTGTATATAGAGTTTGTACTTCTTCTAAATTATGAATAATTTCAACAACTTGCGCCCAAATATTGTAAAAAGGATTAAAACAAGGCAATTCAATTTTCAATTTTTGCCAGGCTTTCTTAGCTCGAGGATTCAGCTGATCAAAATTATTGTTTATTCGAGCCAATGCTCCAACCAAAACAACTCGTTCATTATGCATCACTCTTTTTACTTTTTCATATGGTAAAAGATGTTCTTCCATGTCATATAAAAACTTATCAGCACTAATACTCTCTTTACTGTCAAAGAAATAGACTTTCCCATCATAAACAGCGTACTCATCTTTTGATTTTAAAGTTGTATAGTTTGCTGGGTTTTCAAATTTAGGCAACTTGTTCTGAATAACGAAATTGAACATCTTTTCAGCTTTCGCAATAATCTCTTCACTCTTTTCCATTAGATTAAACAACTCATTCTTATCAGGCACGACATTGAAGCCACCAACTACACTATTAATCGGATGAACAGTTCGTCCGCCAATTATTTTTGATAGTTGTACACCAAAATCACGGACATCAAGAGCTAACTTACTTTGCGTTGGATATTTTTTCAAAAAATCGAAATTATTACTTATTCCAACGACATCTGGAAATGATAAGAAAAAAGCATGCAAACTATGGCTATGAATCCATTGAGCATTAATTAACATCTTTCGCAAAAGCTTGATTTCATTGTTTACTTTTATATTCAAAGCCATCTCGAGTGATTTACATGAAGTCAGATTATGAACAATCGGACAAATGCCACAAATTCGAGAAGTCACAACCGGTGCTTCATGATATTTTCTGCCAAGCAAGATACCTTCAATCAACCGAGCGCCTTCTTCTGTCTCAAGTCTAGCTGATGCGAAATCTCGTCCGACAAGAGCTCCGACAAAGCTAAAATGTCCTTCGGTCTTTGCGATGTGGTTTATTTTTATAGTCTTCATAGAATACAAAATTACAAATTGAATACAAATTTACAAATGGATTGCAAAGCTTTTTATCTTAACGCAGATTCAGGGATATCGGACTCTTCGATATAGATTCTTGTTTCTAAATCATCGTAAGAAGCTTTATATACTTTCGCTAAATAGCCCAAATCAAAACTGCCTTCTTCCATAACTTCCTTTAATTCATAAACACCAACATAAATATAGTTATCATCAAAACCAAATAATCCAAGACCTTCACCGCAATCATCGTAAGCTTCTAGCAACTTTTGAGTTGTGAACTCGTTAACATCAAACAAATGATAAGTCGTTCTTGAATAACACGCGTCCCCTTCGCCTGTACTCATTAGATATTTTCCATTCACCAGAGTAATGTTAGGATTTGCGCCAACAAAAATATTTTTCGCACCTGAATCATCAATTGCAATAATTCCACCATTAACTAAGTAACCACCTATAAATGCAAACAATTTATCTTCAATAATACTAAAGTCTGAAACATATCTCTGTTTTTCATCTTCACTCAATTTACTGTCCCCCTCTGATTCATATATCACTTTGACTCCTTCTGTTGATTTTGGATGTAAATCATAGCTGTATATAGTCACATTTTCTGTATAGCTATCAGATCCCCAATACAGATGTTCATTAAAAACAATAGCCTTTGATGTAACTTGACTTAATAAATCCACACTGGCGTCAGCATCAAAACCCTTAAGTCGTTCTTCATACTGTTTAACCTGGCCATCAAGATCAGCATTAGTTAGCAACACTTTATCTAGAATTATCATCTTAAACGCGAAAGCACCTGCAGCAGCAATGATTAAGGTTATGACAACAGCAATTAAAATCCATAACCATGTTTTTGATTTTGGAGTTTGTGTAATAGGTTCTTGAATATGTTCTTTTAATTCTTCATCCATAAATTTACTATTTATTAATTAATTCTTTCACTCCAAAAACTTCGAAAAATTTAGTAATTTCTTTATTGGAATGATTTTTTCTTAGTAGTTTTACGAGATTATCAACTTCGGCATCTTCAACTAAACCTCGACATCCCCAACATCCTTGTCCTGATTTAAGACAAATTGCTTCGCAACCTCCTTGTGAGATTGGACCTAGACAGACTTGATTTTCAGCCATTAGCACACATTTGTATCCTTTTGATTGGCATTCGTAACAAACAGGGTTTTGAGTTATTTCAAACTCAGCACCTAAAATGACTTTGTAAATAAATTGTAAAAATTCTTTTGGAGTAACTGGACAACCAGGGATGACATAGTCAACTCTCACAATTTTATCGATCGGTTGTACATCTAAATTATCAATGCCTTTTTCCTGTCCATAAACATGATTATATGCTTTATCTTTATCAACATATTTCTTCATGTGATAAATGCCTCCAATGTGAGCACAACCGCCAAAAGCAACCAATTTATCTGAATGTTTTCTGATTTGTCTTAATCGTTTTATATTGTCTTTTGTAATTGGACTACCTTCAACAAAAGCGTAATCATACTGTTCGCTTGGGAAATGTTCTGTATCTTCAAATAATCTAAAGTTCTTGAACTCAACCTTGTTTTTCAATTCTAAAAACTTCTCTCGTAAATCAAGCACAGCAAAATAGCACCCCTCGCAACCGGTTAAAGAAAACATTCCGATTGTAATTTTTTTATGTGACATACTTGTATGTGATACGGATATACGGATGCATACGAATAATACGGATTTAGATTAGAAATCTTTTCCTAGCGTCTGTTTCAATTTTAATAATTCTCTTGGGTACAACTAATTTTGATCTAAAATTCACCAAAAAACCAAGCTTCATATCAGTAATTTGTAAATACCTTTGCAATTGGTAATAATCCTCTTTTGTGACGATGTCTTTAGCTTTGACCTCAATGACGACACGATCATCTACTAAAAAATCTAAACGATTACCAGATTTCCCTACGACATATTCTCTTTCATATCCAAGTTTAGCATCTTTCAATTTAATTTCCAGATTGTCACAATACTGTTTTTCTCGACTATATCTACCAAGTTCATTATGAACATCAAAACAAAGACCTCTAATAGTATAAGATAAATGGGGATAGATTAATTTTGTTCCACCTTCAAGCATATATCAGTATTATTAGCATGCATCCGTATATCCGCATCGCGTCAAAACACATTTAACTCCAAAATACTTCTCACTTAAAATAACCATGTTTAACCAAAAACGAATACGGAAATACCGGTCCATCCTTACAAACATATTTCGGACCGATTGCACAATGCTGGCAAACGCCAACGCCACAGTGCATTCTTTTCTCAAGTGATAAATAAATATTTTCAGGATTAATTCCCTTTACTAGAAGTTCTTTTACAACAAACTTATACATCACGTCCGGACCACAGACAAAGACTTTTGCTTTTTTATATATTTTTTTCTTTTTAATTAAATCTGTAATAAATCCTTGACCACTACTCAAGCCTTGCAACTTCTCATCTTCCATTATCAGATTCAATTCATGTTTCTGTTTTATACTTGGTAGTTGTTTTTTGAAAACAAGAGTATCTTCATTTTTACATCCTATAAAAACCTGGATCTTTGTATTCTTTTTATTCTTATACTCTTCATAAACAGTTCTTAGCGGAATAAATCCACAACCTCCACCAATAATCACTAAGTTCCCTTCTACTTCTGGAAACCCATTACCAAATGGTCCACGAACATAAGCGAGGTCACCCTTCTTCAAACTATTCAGTTTTTCAGTCAAATTCCCAACAGTTCTAATCGTTAAACTAAACTGTTTCTTAGAATCCTTTGAATTTGAAGAAATTGAGATTGGACACTCTCCAAATCCCGGAATCCCAACCTGCATAAACTGTCCAGCTAAAAATTCAAACTTTTCTTGATCTTTCAACTTTAAAACCAAAGTATTAGTAATAGGATTTTCTTTTATTACTTTTATTACTTTCGCTGGTTTTACTTCGTATAAATTCTCCATTTTTAGCTTATTTTAGTTCGAGTATTGACTTATTTTAACAATTATGATATAATAGTAAGTATTACATAGTAACAACATTGGGTTGTTACGTTCATTTAAGGAAGGTATGCATGGGCATATTGAGTGACCAACTCCGAGATGCGGGTTGGGTTTCCGGCAAGCAGGTTGAACGACTCGAAACTCAGGAGAGGAGAAAGGCTCAACGTAGACTGAAAAAGCAAGTCACTGCAGCTACTCCTACTACGGAAATGTTAAAGAAATGTAGTACAATCCAACAGTTTCGAGCGGCAGCCAAAAAGTTGCTGCTACATGATCCAACCTCCATCCATGAGATCATCCCCATTGCACACACCCAGTTCAAGGGTCAAATTGAAGACAAAGTATTCAATTACTTCATTCAATTCTTCTATCGACTCCGCAAGGCACTGAGAAAAACGGCAAACAACGAACGCAAAGCCATGATTCGTCAAATGTACAAGAAGGAGTTCAGCTAGAAAAAGACAACTCAACAACGCCTCGAAAGGAAGGGCTATCATGAACAATGTCCGCTAAGCACACTCGCATCTCAACGATGCGAGTGTCTTTTTTAAAAAAAACTATTTATCCCTTTGACAAAATAACAATCCCAGCTAATGTAACAACAATTCCAATCCCCTTATAAAATCCAATTGGTTCTTTTAGAATGAACAAACCTAAAACAATTGCGACAATAATTGTTCCGCCCACCACTAAAGGATTTCCAATTGCTAATGGTGCATTTTTTGCAAACATTGTTAAATAAAATATTTCAGCTAAACCAGTACTAACCCCAGCCAAAATCGGAAAGATCAACTTTTCTTTTGTAAAAACTAATTCCATTCCAGCAACCTTATAAAAAGCAATTCCAATCAATGCAACAACTAGAGCTGTCCCTGCCATAATAGCAAAAGCAACTGGTGGACTTAATTTTTCAGCAGATAATTTTGTAAAAAAATTGTAAAATCCGAAACTGATTGTTGCTAAAATTGCAAATTGTAACCATCCCATACTATTGTTGTTTATTTAGACTTTGTAAGACCTTGCTTATATTAATCTCAACTGGACAAACTCGACTACATCGACCACAGCTTACGCATCCGTAATACGAGAACTCATCTGGAATTCTGACAAATTTATGATAGTACCAATAATATATTTTCTTTTTTACCGTATCTAAATCTTTGTGACCTCCGGCAACTTTTGAAAATTCAGGGTAATAACAGCTGGTCCATTGTCGAATCTTTTTTGTTCCTTGTGAATCAACTTCATCTTTTTGATCAAAACAGAAACAAGTTGGACAATGAACAGTACACTTTCCACAAGCAAGACAGATCTCAGCAAGCTCGTCCCATATAGGATGTTTTTCACTCAACTCAACAGCTTCTCTATTTTCAATAATTCTCGGATTAATCCCCTCTTCAGGAATTGCTCCTGCAAACTCAATGTGCTGATAATCTTTGATTTTATTTTTTTCTAATAGCTGCTGCCCTTTCTGAGATCCTGAGAAGAATATCAAATTAGCATTCTTCTGTTTCTCAATAAATATATCAAAAATAAGATGCTCTAACACATCTTCTTCATATTTTGAATGAAAAGCTTTATATTTTCTAAAATCATTCTCAATTCCATTACTAAAACCAATCACAACAGTATTCCTTTTTCGTCTCTGATAGTAAACATCTTTACTGAAAACTAAATCAAACAGTGTATGTGCTTGTAGATCAAGAATATTCATTCCAAAAGCAACTACTTTATCTTGACGATCCTTAGAAATGGATACTTTTTCATCGTTGATTTGCTGAAGCTCTTCTGTTGGAGGTAAGAATACTTTTTTGTAAGTATTCAATGGAATTTCACCAGAATAATTTATTTGCTTAACTGAATCAATTTCTCCAACAAAAACCATCCCCTTGTGCTTAATTGGGGCAAAAACTAAATAATCTGACAGCAGATTTTTCAGCAGTCTATCTAATTGATATTTTTCCATATCTTAGCCCTATTATAACAAAAAAATCACTTGGTTAAAAGCGATGATTGTGGTTAACTTTTGAGAGCGATGCTAATCCGCGAATGACATGCGAATGATGCGAATATTCTACGAATTATACGAATAAACACGAGTATAAAATAATTTAGATCATAGTTAACGCCTCTATTAAAGACAACAAGGACTTTTCTATTTAGAAAAACACAAAATCACCAGTTCTGACTAGTGATTTTGTAAGATCTGATCACTTTTTTACTTTTTCGCAGGTTTTTTCTTTTTCCCGCAACCACATGTTGAGCACATAGTTTTTTATTTTAGGTTATTTAAATAAAGATTCGAATAGTACTTCGTGCCAATGTCTTCTATATATTTAGTATAGCACAATCAATTATTAAGCTTAAACCCTCCTACTTTACGTCGTAATCTTTTCAGTTTTAATAGATAAGCTGGTTTAACAGTTAATTCTCCGTATCTATCATTAATTTTATCAAGAGCAGGTAGCAGTTCTATCTGTTTTTTATCTGGATCTAAAAATGTGAGTTGTCCATAATCTTTTATTAAGTTTGAAACATGTACTCCAACTAGACGAACAGATTTTGATAAAACAAAATCATTTATCCTTTTTAATGCAATATCAAATAAACGCACACTGTCATTGATATAACCTGGTAAGGTCAAACGGAACCCACCATGAGAAAAATCATGATAACGGAAAAAATAGACCAAGGTCTTTCCTGACAACTTTTTCCGTCGCAATTCCCTTCCAACTTTCTCACAAAGATGCATCAATACAGAAAAGATTTCTTCTTTATCAAAAGTATTACTTGGTAATGTATATGTTCTACCGACAGACTTTATTTCAGCTGACTGGAAATCAGGAATAACAGGGTCAGAATCTACACCATAAGACATATTATGAAGTTTTGTTCCGTAAAACTTACCAAATTCTTGAATTAACTTTTCAAGTGGATAAGACTGCAAATCAATAACAGTATTTACCTCTAATCCTGTTAATCGTTTTTTGATTCGTCTACCAATCCCACAAAAAGCTGTTAATTCGATATTTTCAAGAATCGACTGCTTCAGCTTCTCATGAATCAAAAATAATCCATCAGGCTTATCCATTCCTGAAGCAAGTTTAGCCAAAAGTTTATTATTAGCAATCCCAACGGAACAACTCATCCAATCTCCCAGTTCTTGTTTTAACAAATCCTTTATATCACTAGCCTTCTCAATAGCCTGATCCCAATTTTTTACGTAACCAGACATATCAAGAAAAGCTTCGTCAATGCTAAATATTTCCACTTTTTCAGTGTATTGCTTAAAAATATTTATAAACTTCCTACAAAGATATTCATACTTTGCGCCATCGGGCTCAACAAATTCCAAATGAGGGCACAATTTTCTGGCTTCATGATGAAGCATAGCTGCTTTAACACCAAACTTCTTAGCTTCCTTTGATGAAGCCACTATCACGGTTCTTGAACCTTCTTTTCCACTTACAACGATGGGTTTACCTCGAAGTAGAGGATTAGCTTGCTGTTCAACTGTTGCAAAGTAGGAATCCATATCTATATGGAAAATAATTCTTTTAATTCCCATAATAAGCTTCTTCAATTGTCCATTTACTGTTATCAGTATTAAAACAAAGTTTGAAGAAATTATTTTGACTTGTTATTGAATAGTAATAAATCTTTTCGCGTCCACTGTAGGTGGCGTGAACTAAATTCACCTTATCAACTGTATATTTTTTATTTCCCCAAAAAAAAGACAATGGAATAACTTTGTCTTTTGTAAAAGACACTAAAACATTAATTTTTT
>JABHMO010000018.1 GCA_018693855.1 Candidatus Falkowiibacteriota bacterium | reverse complement strand
TGATAATTTAGACCAACTGCTTGCGGATGTCCTGCTTAGTGAGACTTTTGATAATAAAGAAAGCGCAGATAAGAAAGCAGTCGTACTTTCAACAATTCATCAGGCCAAAGGACTTGAATGGGCAACAGTTTTCATAATTGGACTCAAGGACGGCGATTTCCCTCATCATAAATGTATGGAAAACCCAAAAGAGATTGAAGAGGAACGAAGACTTTTTTACGTGGCCGTCACTCGAGCAAAAGATGAACTAAACATGCTTTATCCAATTAGAACTTTCAGTTATAAATTTGGCGAAATGCATAACAGTCCCTCAATGTTTATTAAAGAAATAGATGATACAAAATACAGCGTTCGATCAAATAAATACCAAGATCAATCTTACGATGAAGAAGATACGATTTATTATGACTAAAATTAGACAATTATCGAAAATATCCTTGACAGATAAATAAATATATAATATAGTTAGTCCGGTCATGAGCGTCTGTGCAAAATTCTTCGCTGGGCAAGCTCAATCTCAGCGGCGGGCATGGTGGACACCTTCCCCTCCCCCTTATAGGTGAAACATTGCGGAGCGCGGAGGCTCATGACCAACCTAAATCAAATTCAGCACTCGTAAACTCGCGAGTGCTGTTTCTTTTTTAAATTTTATTGGATAGATTACACTTTTATGGTATAATATTTGAAGTTAAAAGCCACAAGATTAAACATATAATAAATCTTGATTTCTTTATTTTACCATTATTTCTAACTCCTATTCACTCCGATTCTCTGTGATTCACCGCCCCGGTTAATTTTGTAGATATATTTTATCGCAGACTAACAGTCTTCGCTTACAAAGCTACGACCGTCAAGAAGTCGTGCGTGAATAAAGGGCGATAGATTCGCTTGTATTTACCTGTACTTGCTTGTATTTACATATATTTACCTATACTTGCCTGTATTCACTTTCCTCTATGGTTAAACAATCCGTCCTACAAAAATCCATCAAATTCGTTGCAAAAGACATACTTTTTGATTTGGTCTACTGGTTATACTGGTGGTATACACAGGGGTTGAAAAAAGCTTTTATTTCAATGCTGGATTTAATTGCAACTGGGAACAAGGAACTTGGTCTGATGATCTGGGTGAAAAATCTATTCAAACCAATGTTCGGTCAGTACGATTGGCAGGGGAGACTTATTAGTGTCTTCATGCGTTTTTTTATGATAATAATTCGCTTTATTATCTTTTTATTTTGGGTATTCATTGCTTTGGTAAAATTTCTATTATGGATATTAATTCCAATATTTATAGTTGGGCAAGTTCTATTTAATCTTAATTTAGTGTCGTTTTAAAAAGATGAATAAAGATAACAAAAAAAATAACTTCATAATCTGTCCAGAATGTAATGGGACTGGTATTAATGCTGGGAAAAAATGTTTGAAATGTAAGGGTGTTGGTGTGGCTCTGTATCTGCAAGATAAGGTCATCTACTATGGTGCAAGTTTTAATTCTGCTCATATTTTGTTTGATAAGATTGTGAGAAGAATTGAGATAGCTTTTAATGTTGTGCTTGGATTAATTGGTCTGGCTGGAATTTTATCTCTTATCTATTACGGTTATCAATATGGTGCACTGTACTTCTTATCTCTTGAGTACTGGTTAACACCTAGTCCGTTAAAGTTATTTTTCTGGTTCTCTCTTCTAGTTGATCTATATTTATATTATCGATTAGATCAGGAAAGTTCTCAGAAAAATAAAGTTTTACCAAAACAGTACAAAAGTTCTTTGTCTTCAAATGAAATATTAGATTTTGATACAATTTGGCAGTTAAAAAAGAGTAAACTAGTTGATGTTTCAAAAAGTTATACAGAAGAGTCAAAGAAAGCGATTCAAGCTGCTTTTGAATTAACAAAGCATTTTGGACATGACAGAGCGCTGCGAGTTCATCTTTTTGCTATTCTAACTCAATTTGATGCTTCAGCAATTATTTTAGCTCGATTGGGGGTTAATTTTGAAGAGTTCAAAAAGAAAGTAAGTAAGTACATTACAAAAAATATTATCAATCGTGGAGGTGATCCAGTATTGTCGTTAAATATTCATAAAATTTTATTGATTGCATATTTAGAAGCTCATGAGAATAATGATAAGAAAGTTGATCTGATGGATATCATTTTGGCGTTAGCTGATCCTGAGCAGATGGATTTACGATCAGAGACTGATGATGTGGAAGAGTTGTTAATTGAGTTTGATTTAACATATCAAAAATTGAAAAACGTTGTTCAGTGGCTCCGAATTCAAAAACGGTTGAAAGAAAACATGACACAGTTCAAAGCTAAGGCAAGATACAAACCAAAAAGCGGGCTTGATAGAGCCATGACAGCAATTGCTACACCTATCTTGGATCAGTTTAGTGAGGATCTAACTTTGCAAGCTAAATACGGCCATCTTTTCCCTTGTATTGGTCGGGAAACTGAGATCGAAACTATTTTTCGAATTTTTGAAGGAAGTCGAGATGGGGGACTGTTAATTGGAAGTCAGGGAGTTGGCCGAACAGCTATTTTACACGGAGTTGCTCAGCGGATGGTTGAAGAGGACGTGCCTGAGTCTTTGCAAGATAAAAGATTAGTAGTTCTAGATATTGCGAAACTGTTGGCTGGTGTTGATGCTTCAGGTGCTGAACAGCGGTTGTTAATGTTAGCCAGTGAAATTATCAGAAGTGGAAATATTGTTTTAGCAGTAGAGAATCTACATAACTTAAGTGGTATTACAGCTGGTAATCAGAGTAGTTTAGATTTGAGTGAGGTTTTTGCACAAATTTTAGGACGTCATCAGTTCTATTGCTTAGCAACAACAACTCCGCCAGAGTATTCAAAGGCTGTGGAAGGGCGAAATTTAGGATCAGTTTTTCAACGTGTAGATGTAAAAGAGTTGGAAGTTAATGATGCGATCTTAGTTCTTGAAGCTAAAAGTGGTCCGATTGAGTATCAGAATCAAGTTTATTTTTCATATAATGCTATTGAAAAGGCAGTCACTCTTTCCTCACAATATATTCACGATAGAATGTTACCAGAAAAAGGGTTGGCTATTATTGAACAAGCTGCCATCATGGTGAAAAAAGAAAAAGGTGAGAATAAAGTTGTAACTGGTGAGGATGTCGCAACAATTGTTTCAAATATTTCTAACGTACCAGTTAATAAATTATCAGAAAAAGAAAGTGAGAAACTTTTGCATTTAGAAGACAAAATTCATGAACGAATGGTTGACCAGGAAGAAGCTGTGAATATCGTGGCAGCCAGTTTACGTCGAGCTAGGGCTAATCTGCGAGAAGGTAAGAGACCGATTGCTTCTTTACTTTTTCTTGGCCCAACTGGAGTCGGTAAGACAGAGTTGGCAAAGACTGTGGCAGATATCTATTTTGGAAATGAAAAAGCTATGATCCGGATTGATATGAGTGAGTATCAAGAGAAAAATAGTATCAGTCGATTGATTGGCCAAGGTGAAACACCTGGTCAGCTAACTGAAACTGTGCGTAAGAATCCTTTTTCACTCGTTCTTTTTGATGAAGTAGAAAAAGCTCATCCTGATGTTTTGAATCTGTTTTTGCAGATGATGGATGATGGTCGGTTAACTGATAGTTTAGGTCGGACAATTGATTTTACAAATACAATTATTATCATGACATCAAACGCTGGAGCTCAGTTTATTCAAGATGAAATTAAAAAAGGTTCCACAATTCAAACAATCAAGGAATCATTAATTGATAACGAACTTAAAGAAACTTATCGACCAGAGTTTATCAACCGTCTGGATGGTGTTGTTGTTTTCAAACCGTTAAGTATGACAGACGTGATTAAGATTGCTAGAATCTTGATTGATAAGGTTATAAAAAATCTTGAAGAAAAGGGAATCACTTTTGAAGTAACTGACAGTGCTGTTTCAGAATTAGCTGAACTTGGATTTGATCCGAAGTACGGTGCTCGACCGTTGCGTCGAGTTATTCAGAATAAGATTGATGATGAATTAGCAAAACTTTTACTTGAAAACAAGATTAAACGACGAGATAAAGTTGTTTTAGATACAGGGGGAGAGATTAAAATAGTTAAAGCTGATGAATTATAGAAAAGCTTATGAACTCCTCAAATTACATTTTTATTTTAGTGACAACTTTCATAATTAGTTTAATCGCGACAGCGGTAGTAATTTGGTTTGCGAAAAAGGTGAAAGCATTGGATATTCCAAATAGCAAACGCAAACTTCATAAAAAGCCTATCCCTTTACTTGGTGGATTGGCTGTTTTTTTTAGTTTTAATTTGGTGCTATTGTTTTATCTATATTTTACAAATGATTTAACTGGCGATACAATACGATTAAGGAATATAATTGGGATAATGATTGGAACTCTGTTTCTGATGATCGGTGGATTTCTTGATGACAAATATAACTTGAAACCAAGATGGCAGATCTTGTGGCCGATTTTTGCGGTTGTAAGTGTTATTGTCGGTGGTATTGGGATTGATTGGATAACAAATCCGTTTGGAGAAGGGTTGTTTTATTTGAATGAGTACAGTGTCACTTTGTTTTGGTATGAAGGATTCCCGTATCAAGTAACTTTTTTGGCTGATCTGCTAACCTTCTTTTGGATAATGGGAATGATTTACACGACTAAACTTTTAGATGGACTTGATGGATTGGTTTCGGGTGTAGCTATTATTGGTGGAATTTTTATCTTTTTAACAGCACTTAACAAATCTGAGATTATTCAATACGATGTAGCTTTACTTGCTATGATAATGATAGGAGCTTTTGCAGGATTTTTAGTTTTTAACTTCAATCCAGCCCAGATTTTTCTTGGTGAAGGAGGTAGTACCTTAGCCGGCTTTCTTCTGGGTAGTTTGTCTATCATCTCTGGTAGTAAGATTGGTGTTACTTTAATGTTACTTAGCATACCTATTTTAGACTTCTTATGGACAATTATTAGAAGAATAATGGAGAAAAGATCGCCTTTCTCTGGCGCTGATAGAAAACATCTTCATCATCGACTTTTAGATGCTGGTTTAAGCGTAAAAAAGGCTGTTTTAACGCTATATGCGGTCACAGTTGTGTTTGGAGTAATGGTTTACTATTTGCAGGATTTTGGGCTCAGTTTTACAGGTTTAGCCCTCTTCTCATTAATAATTTTCATGCTAATTTTAGCTTATGCATATAAACAGACTAAGGAAAGAAGACGGGAAATTCGCTAAAATATAATATTACTATTGACCTTTTATGTTTACTGTGATATAATTATTTGTTAGTGCTTTTTGATCTATCTTATACATTGAGGAGAATCGTCATGGCGTACTTTCCTGAGCCCGTAGGTTACAAGAAGATCGAAACGTTCCCCCATTTTGAGGTGGTGGAAGTTATCTCTGGAGGTGGAACCGTAGCTCCCAATTTGGGGATGTCTTATACTTTTTCAACGGAGGATGAGGCTAGAGGCTATATTTCTAGATTGAGTCGTTGCACGATCCAGCTGACTCGCTGGGATCGTAAGAATTCGGCTGGTACGGGTTTTGGCGAGACTCTGGAGTCTTGTCTCAAGATTTCTTAAGCACAACAAATTCGTCAAAAAAGGCAGCCGGTTATTGTATCGGCTGCCTTTAGATTTGCTTACTTGACGAAATCGTTTGAATAATGTATCATGTTGCTACTGATATAAACTAAATTTAATTGGTGCTAATTGGTATTAGTATGGCCATTAGTATCATTCGTATAATATGAATATTGCTGTTATAAAAACTGGTGGAAAACAATACAAAGTTATCCCAGGACAAACTTTAACTATAGAAAAGATTAAAGGTGAAAAAGGTGATAAGATTGCTTTTGATAAAGTTATGCTTATTGCTGACGAAAAAGCGACTAAACTTCAAGTTGGTCAACCTTTTCTAGAAGGTACAAAAATTGAAGCTGAGCTTCTTGAACAAACTAGAACTAAAAAAACTGAAGCTACTAAATACAAAAGAAAAACTCGATATACTAGACACATTGGTCACAGACAGAATGTTACGAAGGTGTTGATCGGAAAGTTTTAATAGTTTTCGTGACTGGTAGTGAAGCAAGAAAGCAATTAAACAAGAAAACAATATAAAAAAAATCGCATTGAGTTGCGGTTTTTTGTTTGGTTGACATTATAAACCTGTTTGCTAATGTAGCTATATTGAAATATTGTATTTGTATTCCCACTTGAAGGAGAATTCACAGATGACAGAAAATGGCGTTAAAATCATTGTTGTTGCACCGACGGCTCAAGCCGAAAGTTTTCCTTTGTTTGTTGAAAGACAAGAATGGCGTGATCCTGATTTAATGTTCGTGCGCTCTTCGGCTGAAATTCAAGGTCTTGAAGATGGTAAGATTGACCTTGCTGGAGTGGATGCGATTATTTTTTGCGGAGAAGACTCTGTGGATTCTATGAAAGGAAAAATTTTAAATTTAATCTCCAAAATTAAAGTATCTCATCCGTCAATTTATTTGCTTGGTTTTTCCTATTTTGAAGAACATCGAAAAGCGATGAATCGAGCTGGTTGCGATCATGTTTCGTACATGCTGATTGATGTTTGTCAATCAATTCAAACACAATTTAATTGGTAACCCATTTTATCTTAGTGAAATGGGTTTTTGTATTGACAAAAGATAATAAGTTATATATACTCAACTATTCATGAAATTGTTGACTGGGTGTCCTTAACTGAAAAATAGTAGAGGAGAACGAAAATGCTTCGAAACAACGCAAGTTTCTGGAAGGCAAACTTTCGAGTATTGCGAAGTTGGATCGCTTTTGCGCTAGCAATCGGGATTCTTGGTGGGTTCTGGTATGGTTGTTACTTCAGCGTTGTGTCCTACGATCCCGAGGCTTCGACCTATTTCTGGTGGGGAGCAGTGATCGCGGGTTCGATTGGTGTTGTAATGCTGCTCTTTAACGAACCGATTGTTGTAAGGCTGACAGGTGCATACCGAATTAGAAGCGCGATTGGGAGGGAAAAACTGTGGTTTGCAGTGAAAAAGTCAACTTTTCGAGGGCCGATGCCTAGAGTGTATGTTTTACCAGGCAAAGGTCTTAATGCGATCTCTTTTGGCTGGGGACTGCCATTCATGTCAGCGGTTGGCGCAACAGAAGGACTGATTGATTCTCTAACAGAAGATGAACTCACAGCAGTGATGGCTCACGAAATGGGCCACGTTTACAACAAGGATATTTTAGTGTCCACTGCTCTGACAATATCTGTGATGATGATCGCCTTTACCGGGTGGATGATGTATCGACTTGGACCATTCACTTCGAGTAACCGAAGTCGCAGTTCTAGAAAAAAAGAAGATGGCGGAATAAGCGCTCTGATAGTGATCTTTTTGATCGGTCTGCTCATGTACGTTTTTGGTCGATTGCTAGGGGTTGTGTTGCAGATGTTTGTGTCACGTCAGAGAGAATATGCAGCAGACGCAACTTCGGCACGAATCATGGGAACACCAGAGCCACTGATTAGCGCTTTGAACAAGATATCCATGAATCCCCGTCTTGGTGTAAGTAGTGTTGCAAGCGCTGCTGTTGGAACATTATGTAGTGCTGATCCTGATCCCTACGATTTAATGTCTACTCATCCGAGTCTTTACGATAGAGTCGAAGCACTTAGCAATTTGAAGATCTACTAACGAAAAAAGAAGCTTCACGAGCTTCTCTTTTTAATTTAACGCTTGTCTACCTTTCAACGCATTTGAAAGCGTAACTTCGTCAGCGTATTCTATATTGCCGCCCATGGGCAGGCCTCGAGCAAGTAGGGTTAGTCTTACGTTTAGTGGAAGTAACTCTTTTCTTAGGTAAAGAATGGTTCCTTCACCTTGAATGTCAGGATTGAGAGCTAGGATTATTTCAGTTATCTGTTCAGTTTGTATTCTTTTAATTAGTTCTCTTATTTTTAATCGATCAGCAGTCATTCCTGATGGGGGATCAATCTTTCCGCCAAGCACGTGATAAAGTCCGTTATATAGTTTTGTGTTTTCAATGTTACTTAAATCATGAAACTCTTCAACAACACAAAGCGTTGTTTTGTCTCTTTTCTCGTCCCCACAAATATCGCAAAGACCTTGTCTAGGTGAGAAGTTGAAACATTGAGGGCAAGTAAAGTTGGCTTCATGTAATTTTGCTAGATGATTTGCAAACTGATACAGCTCTTCCTTTTCCTGTTTTATCAAATAAAAAACAAATCGTTCAGCAGTTTTCCTTCCAATACCTGGTAGTTTTGCGAACGATTCGATTAAGTTTTTAATTTGTGGCGGGTATTGAATCATATTCTTCCGTACTTTAGTGCGGCCCATTCCAGGTATGTGAAACGAGCGTGATCGAGCGATCTTTTAGATAAAAGATACTTGGTGTTTTTTATGGGTAGGGCAAGCTTGCGCTTGTTTTTTATTGATTCAAGGGCAGACTAACAGTCTTCGCTTATAAAGCTACGACCGTCATGAAGTCTGCGAGAATTGTGTTAAAACAGTCCTCCCATCTCACCTTGCATTTTCATTGCCATCTCTCTTTGAGCTTTTGAATTAGCATCATTAACAGCGTTCATAATAGAGTTCTCAAGACTTTCTTTTCGGTCAAGTAAAGTCTCATCAACTATTTCTACTGAATTAATTTCTTGTTTTCCATTAATCTGGATTTTAAGACCATTTGACTCTACATCAATTACAATATCCTTCATCTTCTTCTGAAGTTCTCGAGCTTGGTTCATCATTTTTAATTTATCAAACATAGGGCTACGAATTGCGAATTAGCTACGAATCTACGAATTTATCAAGATTCAATAGTTTCCTCGTTTTTTATTTTTATTATTTTACGCTTATTGCGATTAGCTTATATTTACATGTATTTACTTATACTCGCTTGTATTCACTTAGATAGGTGGCGGTTCATTCTCAGTAAAATGCTTATCAAGATTTCTAAAGCTGGCCTTACTACCTTCAAAGAACAGTTTGACCGTACCGGTTGGACCGTTTCTGTGTTTTGCGATGAAGACTTCGGCAAGGTGTTGTTCTTGAGCTGTTAGTTCTTCAGATCTATAGTTTCTGTCAGCTGCTTTTCTGTAAATGAACATGACGATGTCAGCATCTTGCTCAATAGAACCTGATTCACGAAGGTGAGACAGTTTTGGAATAGCTGGTTTTGTCATTTCAACTGCACGAGATAGCTGGGATAGTGCGATTACTGGAATATCAAGTTCACGAGCAATTCCTTTCAGGGCTCTTGTCATTTCAGCAACAGCTTGCACTCGACTCTCGGCATTGGCACGAGCTTCCATAAGTTGGAGATAGTCGATGATAATCAAACCTAGATTATGTTCCTTTTTTAATCTTCTAGCTTTAGTTCTAATTTCCATTACATTCAAACTAGCTGTATCATCAATAAAGATTGGCGCTTCACTCAGAACTCCCATCGCATGTCCTAATCTTGGGAAGTCATCATCTTCTTCTCTATCAGAAAGTTTACCAGATCTCATTTTCCAAAGATCAACGTTCGCTTCAGCAGCTAGTAGTTTATCAACTAGTTGTTCTTTTGACATCTCAAGACTGAATAGGCCGGTTGCAACTTTTGCTTTTGTGGCAATCTGTCTTGCCATATCAAGAGCCAGTGAAGTTTTACCAACTGACGGTCTAGCCGCGATAATTATCAAATCTGAGTTATGTAAACCTGATAGTAAATTATCAAGATCATCAAATCCGGTTGCAATACCTTTGAATTTCCCACCTTCTCGATGCAGTTTATCAATACGATCAAAAGTGTCTCCCAGAATACTGTTAATTGGGACGAAAGTTTGTTTTAGGAAATTTTGCGATACATTAAAAAGTCTTTGTTCTGCGATATCGAGTAAACTATCAACCTCTTCATCTTCTTGCGTACTCAGTGCGTGAATTTCTTGAGAAGCTTCTTGCAGTCGTCTTAGTGTAGCTTTTTTCTGGATAATGTTTGCGTATTGGACAATATGTCCAGAAGTTGGTACGTCATTTGAAAGGTTGACTAGATAATTTTTCCCACCGATCTTATCAAGAACTTTCTTTTCACTCAGCGAGTTGGCGATTGTTAGAATATCAATCGGTTCCTGTCGACTGTAACAGCTAACCATTATCTCAAAAATTATCCGATGAGCTTCCTTATAGAAATCATTTGCATTAATAATATCCGCTATTTTATCAAAAGCGTTTTTATCAATCAAAATACTTCCAAGCAGCGATTGCTCTGCCTCAATATTCTGCGGAGGGAGTTTTATCTTATCTGACATAGATTAATTCCATCTTAAACGATTTTCCCTCCAAGGGCAAGTTGATAACATGTGAATAGATTTTTTATCTAATTTGGAGTGTTGAACAGATTTCTCCTGTCTTCGCTCATAATAACTTTGAGCTACGACAGGCAGGCCCTTCCGTAGAACTTCAGTCGAAATGACAGGGGGGGGGATCAAAAAGCCTACCCTTAGCTTTGCTTTACTAACTTTCTTTTCTAAGCGGTTTTCCCTTTTAGTGCAAGTTGATAAACTGTGGACTTATAGTTATATAAACGACGATAATAATGAGAAAAGAAGTGCGGGGTCTGGGGCAGAACACTGAGCCGATTCGTGAACCACGAAGAATAATCAAAACTCGCGAATTGTGGAGCCCCAGCGGTTTTGGTTACTTTTGACGTCAAAAGTAACTCCCTCGGAGAGGGAAAACCACAAAACACTAAATAATGATAATAATTAAACGATAATCAACGTGGCGCTGCCTTTACAGCTCTTTAAGTTTAACAAGATTATCTAGCAACATGGCAACTGTCATCGGACCAACTCCACCTGGAACAGGGGAGATGTGTTTTACTTTATCAAGTACATTGGCAAAATTAACATCACCAACTGTTTCATCATTCTCAAGTTTATTAATACCAACATCGATAATTATACAGTTGTCTTTGATCATCTCTTTTTCAATTAGAAACGCTACACCTACAGAAACAATCAAGATATCTGCTTTGGCAACAGCTTCTTTCCATCCATTATCTTTTGTTGTGACAATGTTAACTGAGTTTTTCTCTCCCCAGATACAGTTGAAAGGTGAACCAAACAGTTCATGATTACAGAGGATTGTGATCTCTTTATTTTCAATAATTTCTTCAGTTGAATCAACAAGCGCTTTGATACCGGCAGGTAATGGTGGAAGTATTTTGTAAATACAGTTATCCATATCAGCCCTGTTTTTCGGATGAAATCCGTCGATATCCTTTTTATAATCAATAGCTTCAATGATTTTTTCAGTATCAAAATTGTCAGGTAATGGAAGTTGAACTAAAATCCCATTAATCTCAGGATCTTTATTCAAGAATTCAATTGTTTTGATGACTTCTTCAGTAGTTTGGTTTGATTCAAACAAGTAGTTGCTAAAGTTGATCCCACATCTTTCACACGCAGCTTTTTTCAACCCTACGTATAGATGTGAACTTGCATCTTCCCCGACCAAAATAGCAGCCAATCCCGGAGGATTTTCCTCATTAGCCAACTTTTGTCTTAATCCCATCAAAATTTCTTCACTTATTGTTTTCCCATCTAGAATTTTATTCATAAATTAATGTTATTAATACAATTTTACTATACTGTAATTCCAGCACTAATCGCAAGATTTCTCACCTCTCGACTCGTCGTACTCGCTCGAGGTTCGAAATGATAATGGGTGGGGGAATGCAATATTAATAGTGATTAAAAAACAATTTTTTGTCATTTCGAACCCTGGGTCAAATAATAAAAGC